>JBFMEC010000057.1:0-13777 GCA_040753575.1 Nitrospirota bacterium
TCATCCCGCCACCCATCATTCCAGGGCCCATCATGCCACCACCCATCATGCCGGGACCCATGCCATAACCGCCTTGCCACTGTCCACAATAAGGGCAATACCAACCACCTTGACCTCCGCCCATCATGCCTCCGCCCCACCATCCATGTCCCTCTGCATAGGCAATAGCAGCAACTGTTAGAAGGAAGATAAGAGAAAATCCTAAGGCTAACCTTTTCATAAATTCACCTCCTTTCATCTGAAAATATCTCTTAACTTTTCTGTCAGTTCGGCTTGTCCGAAATCCTTCTGGAGCTAAGAAAAGATTCCCGACAGGCGGGAATGACACACCTGAAATTTTCATCTGGAATAATTTATTACATTTTCTTTGATTTAAATATAAAAGAAAAGGCATATTTTATCTATCAGTATAATTCTGATTTTTTTGTAGGACTCTAATACATAAGCTGTCGGTCTTTGTCCTACAAAAATGAATGATACTGCTGTCAGGGTTTTCTGGATTCCCCGGTCAAGCCGTGGAATGACAAAATTTAACATTGTTCAAATAGTATTACAAGTGGTTACCTTAAACAGTCCGTAAATGATTTTTACCAATAGTACACAAATGATATTTCCGTAACATGCTCTATCTTTTCGTTTGACTAATTGATGATTTGATGATATAAACGATTAAGTAGAGCGAACCAATTCAAATTTTGACGGGGAGAGAAGGATGAAAGAGAAGGATGAAAAGGAGTATTGAAGTGAATCTACGCAGGTTCTTGCAAGTCTATTCGTTATTAATCTTTTGTCTTTTAATCTATCACCTACCCGTCTTCAGTGCAGTTCATCCATGGGAACATAGACACCCCGTTCCACTCGGCAAAACAATCCACGTAACCTACGGCGACAATATGTTTGTTGTTGTCGGCGGCGATGCTGTTAGCTCATCAATCCTCACCTCTCCTGATGGAATAACATGGACATCAAGATCATCAGGAACCACTTCTCACCTCCGTGCGGTGACATATGGTAATAATATTTTTGCTGCCGTTGGTTCTGATGGAACAATACTCACCTCACCGGATGGAATAACCTGGACTTTAAGGTCATCGGGAACTGCTTCTGTCTTATATGGGGTAACCTATGGTAATGGCATCTTCCTTGCCGTTGGTTACGGCAATACAGTACTTACTTCGCCTGATGGGATAGCCTGGACACAGAGGCCCTTTGAGGATGCTTCCGATCTCCATGCGGTGGCTTATGGCAACAACGCTTTTGTTGCTGTAGGTAAAAATGGCAAAATATTCACCTCGTCCGATGGTTTGACATGGGCGTCAAGACCTTCCGGAATAACTCACGATCTTCACGGGGTAACCTTCGGAAACAATATATTTGTTGTTGTGGGTTCCGGCGGTACAATACTTACCTCGCCAGATGGCCAAAAATGGACACTGAAATCATATGGAGATACCGAATGGTGGTCGGTGATTCATGCCAAAAATACGTTTGTCGTAGTGGGCTATAGCGACACGATACTTACCTCACCAGATGGAACAACATGGATACCGAGGTCTTCTGGAATTCCCTATGATCTTGTCGGGGTTGCCTATGGAAATAGCACCCTTGTTGCCGTAGGCATGCATTAGCACAATACTCACTTCCCAGGATGGGGCGACATGGACATTAAGATCATCGGAGATTACAGACTGGTGGGGAGTAACTTATGGCAACAATAAATTTGTTGCCGCTGGCAGTCTGGGCTTAATCCACAGTTCACCCGATGGTCATAGTTGGACAACAAATTCATCAGGAATAACCTCTGATCTCCAGGGAATAACTTACAGTAACAACATTTTTGTAGCGGTGGGAAGAAATGGTGCAATACTCACATCACAAGACGGGGTCGCCTGGGCATCGAGGCAGTCAGAGACAACGGTTGATCTTCAGGCAGCAACTTTCGGAAACAACATCTTTGTTGCAGTAGGTAGAAATGGAACTATACTCACTTCGACGGATGGAATCGCCTGGATATTAAGGCCATCTGGAGCAACTTCTGACCTGCAAGGAGTGATTTATGGTAACAACACCTTTTTTGCTGTCGGAAGAAATGGAACTGTACTTACATCTTCAGATGGGATTAAATGGACCGCAAGATTATCAGGAATCCCTTTTCATATCGAGGATGTCAGTTACGGCAATAATATCTTTGTCGCTGTGGCCAGAACGGGCAAAATTCTTACATCAAAAGATGGGGTGACGTGGACTTCAAGGTCTTCAGGAATTACTTCTGATCTTCACGGGATAACCTATGGCAAAAATATCTTCGCTGCAATCGGCACTTATGGGACAATAGTTACTTCACCTGATGGAGTGGTATGGACACCCAGGTCGTCCAGAACCGTTTCTGAACTCCATGGTATTACTTATGGGCGTAACACTTTCGTTGCTGTTGGTTTTAGCGGTGCAGTACTTATTTCGAAAGATGGGATCACATGGTCACCGGGGTCATCCGGTGTACTTCCCTCGTATCTCTATTGAGAGAATTAAATAAGTTGTTTTCAGATAGGAGTTTTAGTTATTCAAAATTAAAAGAAGAGCGGGGAGTGAGATTATGAGGAACTGGTTCATTATTTTTCTGTCAATTCTGTGTGCTATTTTCTTAGCTCTTGATGCCCGGATGAGAGCAAGTGGAGCTACAAGTTATGTAGAGCCCGGAAACTGTCAAGTCTGCCATGAGGAAAAAATTACGGAAGGAAAAACAGGTTATGTCGGTTCTGAAGTCTGTAAAGTCTGCCACGAAAAAGAATACGACAGTTTCCTGAAATCCATTCACGGTAAAAAAGGGATACCTGACAGTCCTGCCAATAGAGAAGGATGTGAGTCCTGTCATGGCCCCGGGGCTGAACATATTGAAAAGGGTGGTGGGAAGGGTGTAGCCATTTTTTCTTTCGGCAAGAAATTGGAGGCGAAGAAGAAATCTTCAAAATGTCTTTCCTGCCATGATGAAACAAAACCCCTCGCATTCTGGGATATGAGCAGGCATCAGTTGATGGATGTTTCATGTGACAACTGTCATTCTATTCACAATGGTTTAGAAAAGAATCTAAAGGCCGTTGAGCCCGCCCTGTGCTTCACCTGCCACAGGGATATTAAGTCTCAGACCAATAAACAGTCTCATCATCCTCTAAGAGAGGGGAAAATGAAGTGTGTTAACTGTCATGATCCCATGGGTAGTTTTGGCGTCAAGATGTTGAAGGCTGATTCAGTGAACGAGCTCTGTTATAAATGCCATGCAGAAAAAAGAGGCCCTTTCATGTGGGAGCATCCTCCCGTTGAGGAGAAGTGCTTGAATTGTCATATCCCTCACGGCAGTAACCATCTGAAACTTCTGACGAAAAAAGTACCTTTGCTCTGCCATAGTTGCCATGACAACAGAGGACATCCGGGAACTATCCACACAAGTTTTGAGACCTTTAAAGGTACCGCTACATCAAACAAGAACAGGATGTTTGCGAGATCCTGTTTGAATTGCCATTCAAACATCCATGGTAGCAACGGTCCCTCTGAAAGGGGGAGCCATTGGTTGAGATAAAGGAGGGGAGAGAATGAGATGCCGAATAATAATATTTGCCGTAATCTTTAGCATCATTCCTTTCTTTTATGTCTGTGCTTCAGAGTACGAAATTGAATCCGATGTCGGCGTGACGGGCATACTCCTTAACTTCCATGGAAATAAAGCGAAGTTCAATGAATATAGAGACATAGAGGATGGAGTTTATGGCAGATTTCATTTCAAGTATGATTCAAATTATTTCCTGGATTTCAAGGCATCAGATATTGCATACGATACACAATATTACCGGCTCGAAGGTGGTAAATGGGGCTCATTTAAATATCATCTGGAATACAAGGAAATCCCTCATAACTTTACCTTCGGGGCTAAAAGCTTTTATTCGGGTATAGGTTCAAATAATTTAACATTCTCTGCTTTTCCTCCGAACACAGATATAAGAACATGGTCAACCTTTGACTATTCCGTCGAAAGAAAGAGTTATGGAGGTGGAATTAAGCTGGATATGTTAAGACCCCTGTTTTTTGATATCTCGATCTCAAGGGAAGAAAAGGATGGAGTTTATCCCGCTGGCGTGGCAGGAACCAGCCCCGGGGGAATCGCAGTAGAGCTTCCTGAGCCGATTAATTACACCACAGATACTCTCAAGTTTGAGGTGGGATATGCAAAAAGGCCTCTCTTCTTATCATTAAGTTTCTTCCTCAGTGAATTCGAAAATGATAACCATAATCTAAATTTCCGAAACCCCGCAACTGCAAATACCGCCTCCACCACGGATGTGCTTACCCTTTCGCCTGACAACAAATACTATAAAATCGCCTTCAAGGGCAATGTAAAGGTTCCCCTTAACAGTAAGTTAAGCGTGAATCTTGCTTCATCGCGTACAAAGTCAGAGGCTGATCTCCTGGATTTCTTCGTTGATGATGTTCCGGGAGGCAGGATTCCGATTACAATAAGTGATAAGATTTTCGATGGAAAGATTGACACTCAAAGTTATGACCTCGTTCTGACATCGAATCCCTTTCCCTTCCTTGACGGGAAGGTTTTTTATAAATATTACAAAAGGGAGAACAAGTCAGATGAGATAAGGACAATCGAGGATGACGAAATACTAACTAATGAACTTTTTGGCTACAGAAAAAATTACTATGGTATTGAGATTGGCCTTAGATTTCCAGCAAGACTTTATCTCATCACTGCTTACAGTCATGTTAAGAAGGAGAGGAAAAGGGAGGATGTGCCGGAAAATAAGGATGATATCTATTCCTTCGATCTGAAATGGACAGGACTGGATTTTATGAATATTAAGGTGGGTTATGAAAAGATGCACAGGACTGCGGAATTTCATGCACCGGAGGTCGGCCCGGAGGAGCCGGATTTTATCGAGACCTTTGTGGGACGCTTTGATGTTGCAGCAAAGGAGAGGGATACTTACAGGGCATCTGTGGAAGTTTCTCCTATTGAAAGTCTAAATTTTGGTTTTGGCTATAAGAACAAGAATACAGATTATAAGGATGTAATACTCGGTCTAAGGGAAAGCAAAAGCGACGAATTCAATATCGATGCAGACGTTACCTTGGGGAAGATTATGAAAGTCGCTGTCTACTATGATTATGAAAAGATAAAGCATTCCCAGTTTCAGCGGCAGCTTCCCTTTAATGCCACGACAGGCTTTGATCCAGGAACGCCACCAACTCCCTCATCCTTTAACTGGGGCGCAAAAGAGAGAGATAAAAACTATAATTATGGCATTGGAGCTGATATTTATGTAATCCAAAAGAAATTCACGGTAAGACTCCAGCACGATTATATAAGATCAGATGGTGCGGTGGATTACACGTATTTTCTCGGGACAAATCCCCTTCCTCCAGGGCGGACTCAGGATAATATCGATATTTCAAACTGGGATGACTACAGATTGAGAATATATTTAATTAAGGCTGTCTATAATGCTACTAAGAAACTTCTTCTTTCGGCTGGTTTTATCCATGAGAGGTTTTCTTACAGTGATGCCCAGTTAGATGGATATGAATTTGTTCCGGCTACGGCAGGAACAAATGGTGCTTTTTTGACAGGTGCATATAGAGATCAGTCTTACAGGGCTAATATCATATTTCTGGGCCTTGCCTGCAGATTTTAGATCTTCTGACCTTGACATAAAATTCCCGGATAAACTAAATTAGCGAGATGCGAAGACCTTTCATAGCCGCAAATTGGAAAATGAATAAGACCTTATCCGAGACAGAGGAATTTGTATTAAGTCTTGTTCCCTCTGTTAGAGATGTGACAGATGTAGATATTACTATTGCGCCTCCTTTTACATCTCTGACGCTATCGGCTGAAAAACTTAAGGGTACCAATATATTACTTTCAGCACAGGATGTCTTCTATGAAGAAAAGGGAGCATATACAGGAGAGATATCACCTCTGATGCTCGTCGATGCAGGGTGTAAACATGTAATTATCGGGCATTCTGAGAGAAGACAATACTTTAATGAGACCGATGAAATCGTAAACAGAAAGATCAGGGCTGCAAAAAGGGGAGGGCTGGGCATTATCTTCTGTATTGGTGAATCGCTTGAAGAAAGAGAAGCGGGAAGGACCTTTGATGTATTGGAGAGAGAAATTGACAGGGGGCTATATGAGGTGGATATCGGAAATGTGGTAATAGCCTATGAGCCTATCTGGGCTATTGGCACAGGAAGAACAGCAAGACCCGAACAGGCGCAGGAGGCCCATGCCTATATTAGAGAAAGGCTTAGAACCTCCTATAGTAATAAAGCTGATGGAGTTCGTATAATATACGGAGGTAGTGTAACACCTGAGAATATAGATTCCTTGATGGCTTGCCAGGATTTGGACGGTGCCCTGGTTGGTGGTGCAAGCCTCAAGGTTGAGAGTTTTCTGAGGATTGTCAAGTTTAATAGAACGGTGAAAGCAGCAAACATAAAAAGGGAGGTATAGTGATAACCATCTTAATGATAGTTCATATTATTGTCAGTTTTTTCCTCATAGCCATAGTCCTTCTTCAAAGTGGAAAGGGTGCGGAACTTGGTGCAGCCTTTGGCGGATCAAGCCAGACACTTTTCGGAAGCCGCGGAGCTGCCACATTTCTAAACAAAATGACTACGGTTGCGGCAATTGTATTCATGATTACGTCTCTGTCATTAGCGGTTGTGACTGCCAGAGGAGGTTCTGTTGTTAAAAAATCTCCTGTTACTCAGGAGAAAACCATCCCGCCAACCCCGGGACCAATTTCGGGTGGAGGTGTGCAACCAGGTCAAACACCTCTGCAGCCTCAATTACCTCAACAACCTCCACCGAGCAAATAAACTCATAATGTGAACTACATTGCAAGAAGCATCTTCCTTTTACTTGTAACTTGTAGCTTTTTATTTGTCACTGCTTCATGTACCCGTGAACCTGAAATCAAGAAGCCGAATACTATCACCCTGGGTTTTTTAGCCGATGCAAAGAGATTGCTTCCCTTGCTTGCCTCCGATAGTGCCTCAGCAGATGTTAGTGGCTGGATATTCAACGGTCTGACAAAATATGACAAAGATATAAGAATTATAGGCGATCTTGCGGAATCCTGGGAGGTTTCGGCTGATGGCCTTCAGATAATCTTTCACCTGAGAAAGGGCGTCCTCTGGCATGATGGAAAAGAGTTCACAGCCGATGATGTGGTCTTCACTTATAGCACGGTTATTGACCCGCGGATCCCAACTCCTTATAGCAGTAATTATGGTTCAGTTGAAAAGGTCGAGGCGGTGGGTAAATATACGGTAAAAGTAACTTATAAAGAGCCTTATGCACCGTCCCTCGAATCCTGGGGGATGGGTATAATTCCTAAACATTTACTTGAAGGAAAAGATATAACTTCCGAAAAATACAATAGAAATCCAATAGGGACTGGACCTTATAAACTAAGAGAATGGGTTACCGGCCAGAAGATAATCCTTAAGGCCTTTGACAATTATTTTGAAGGAAGGCCGAAGATCGATAAATATATTGCCCGGATTATTCCCGACATAGCGACCATGTTTCTTGAATTGAAATTCGGCGGCATAGACTTTATGGGTCTCACTCCTTCGCAGTTTAAAATTTCAGCGAGCTCGAAATTCTTTAACAAATACTTTCAAAAATTCCGATATCCATCTTTTGGATATACATATTTAGGATATAATTTGCTGGATCCAAGGTTTTCTGATAAAAGGATCAGGCGAGCCCTTACGCACTCGATAAATAAAAGGGACATTATTGATGGTGTCCTTCTCGGCTATGGTATTCCCTGTACAGGTCCTTTCCCTCCGGAATCATGGGCCTATAATAAAAATGTAAGAGACCTGGAATATAACTCTGAAAAGGCAAAGAAGCTTTTTGCAGAGGCTGGCTGGAAGATGGGGAAAGATGGTTTTCTCGATAAAGATGGAAAAACCTTCAGTTTTACCGTACTTGTGAATCAGGGCAATGAGGCGAGACTCAAGACGGCCCAGATAATTAAGGAGAATCTTAAAAAAGTGGGAGTTGATCTTCACATAAAGGTGCTTGAGTGGCAGGCCATGCTTCATGAATTTATAGACAAAAAACGTTTCGAGGCGGTCATAATGGGATGGGCCTTATCAAGGGACCCCGATCTCTATGACATCTGGTACTCCTCAAAGACTAAAGAGGGTGAATTTAATTTCATCTCCTACAAAAATGATGAAGTAGACAGGCTTTTGCTCGAGGGGAGACGGACTTTTGATCTGGAGAAAAGGAAGAAAATTTATCATAAAATACATGAAATTCTTGCCAACGATCAGCCCTATACATTCCTCTATGTCGCCGATACATTGCCGGTACTTCACAAAAGGTTCAAAGGGGTTGAAAAGGCACCCCTTGGCATATGGTACGACTTTATCCACTGGTATGTCCCTAAAAATAGGAGTGAATGGTATCAATGAGGCCTTTATTTTTGAGGTTATCCCAAAAAATTGTAATTTGCCATAATTTCTGATATAATAATTTAAAAAAGAAAGGAAGAAGTTAAAAAGTCGATTAGTTCATGCAAATAGATTTTCGACAATACTCTCCCATTAGAAGTATTCCAAGTTAATAAGCAGTAATATCCATAATCTGCAAAATATCGGATCAGAAATAAGGAGATTGAGATAAATGAAGGTGTATCGAATCGGTAAATCAATTATTCTTCCCCATGTCCGTTATGTGAATCATGGCGGACGTAAGACAATGTTAATGTTCCATTCAGAGGTCCTAAGAATTAATGGTAAATATAAGACCCTGGGATGTGACAAAATGGATGATTCCGGTTTTTGCCTGGGCCACGAGATAAGCAGAAAGGAGTTTTTAGAGAGATATTGTGGAGGAGACGGAAACGGAAATAACAGAAAGAATGGAGACAAAAAAATAAATTTAAAAATCTCTCAAACTTCTGATAGACTTTTATGTGTCGATAATCAAGGTCGAAAATCTCGTAAAAAGATTCGGTAACATCACAGCCGTTAATGATATCTCCTTTGAAGTAGAAGAAGGAACAATCTTTGGTTTTCTCGGACCGAATGGAGCGGGGAAAACCACAACCATAAACATTTTATGCACTCTTCTTTCGCCCACTTCCGGTAAGGCCTTCATTGCGGGCCATGACTGCATGAAAGAACCGGCCTCGGTTAGAAAGGCAATCGGAATAGTCTTTCAAGACACGACCCTCGATAAAGACCTTACAGCCTATGAAAATCTTATCTTTCACGCCTATCTCTATAATGTTCCTAAAAATGAGATGCGTGAACGCGTTAATGATGTCCTGAAGTTTGTGGATCTATATGAGAGAAAAAATGATCTCGTTAAAAAATTTTCAGGCGGTATGAAGCGCAGGCTTGAGGTGGCAAGGGGTTTGATACACAGGCCCAGGGTTCTGTTCCTTGACGAACCAACACTCGGCCTTGATCCCCAAAGCAGAACAAACCTATGGGAATTTATAGCTGAACTTCCGGAAAAACATAATGTCACTATTTTCATGACCACTCACTATATGGAAGAGGCGGAGGTCTGTGACAAGATTGCAATAATCGATAATGGAAAGATTATTGCTATAGGGACTCCTGAAGAATTGAAAAGGACAGTGGGCGGCGATATCGTTTATATAAAGACCGCAGACAATCTGAGTGCAAGGAAAGAGATTGAAAGATTATTTAGACTTGTCGTATCAGAGAAGGACAACGAACTCTTTATGACCTGTGCTTTAGGTGATGTCTGTATTCCCGATATAATAAGGACGATAGGAGAAAAGGTTCTTTCTGTGAGGCTCCAGAAACCGACCCTGAATGACGTTTTTTTGAAACTTACAGGAAAGACAATAAGGGAAGAAGAGGCACCTGCGGGCGAATCTGTAAAGGAATATGTTCGGGCCTACAGAAGAAGACATGAATAAGAAAAATCCTAAATTCGAAATCCTAAATTCTAAACCTAAACGAATCCAAATGTTTGTTTTCCTGAACAATTTGAGGTATTTTTGAATTTGGAATTTTGAATTTGTTTAGAATTTAGTGCTTGTTATTTAGAGTTTTTACTAAATTATTCATTAATGTAAAAGTTTTCGGAGAAAGAAAAGGTTAATGGAATTTAATGCGATCTATGTAATTGTCGCAAGAGAATTCAAAAAATTCGTGAGGGAACGGAGTCGGCTATTTTCGGCAATCGCAAGGCCACTTCTCTGGTTATTTATTGTCGGTGCTGGTCTGTCAAGACTCGTGCCCCAGAGTGCCGGTTTACCCTATACTCAGTTTATCTTTCCCGGGATACTCGGTATGACAATACTTTTTAGTTCGATGTTCTCATCCATTTCCATAATCTGGGATAAGGAGTTCGGATTTATGAAAGAGATTCTCGTTGCCCCCGTATCGAGGTTATCCATAGTTATCGGCAAGGCACTCAGTGGAACAATTGTATCCACTATCCAGGCAATAATCATCCTTTCCCTGTTTCCGGTTATAGGTTTCGAACTCAGCCTGTGGCAGATTATTGCCAGTGTTCTTGTAAGCGCTTCTGCATCATTTTGTATTTCCTCCTTTGGCATTGTCCTCGCTACATTTTATGAAAGTTACGAAAGCTTCAGCGTAATAATGAACTTCATAATCATGCCAATGTTTTTCCTTTCAGGTGCAATGTATCCTGTAAGGCTTTTGCCGGACGTCCTTGGTTTAGTAGCAAAGCTAAATCCTCTCACCTATGGCATTGATGCTCTAAAACATGCGATCTTTCCCCTTGAGAAGGGACCTATGGGACCTGATTTTTTCATTATGACAGACCTGGCAGTAATTGTCATTGCATCGATGCTCTTTGTCCTTATAGGTGGAAGGGCCTTTGAGAGGAAAGGGTAATATTCATAAGCTTGTCGTAAAATAGTAGCACAGTTATAATAAAAATATAAAAAATCCTAAATTCAAAATCCGAAATCCTAAACAAGCACAAATGCTCAGAATGCAAAATGCAAAAAAGTTTTGAACATTTGAATTTGTTTAGAATTTGGTGCTTAGAATTTAGAGTTTTGCCATGAAAGGGCTTCCTGAGTTTCAAGTCAGAAAATATAGATGCGGAGCAAATTCGATATTGATGATTTAGAGGAGAACATGACGATCACTGAAAAGATTCTTGCGGCGCATTCTGGTAAAAAAAAGGTTTTCCCCGGCGAGTTAACAAATGCAAAGGTTGACCTTGTTCTTGCCAATGACATTACTGCGCCCATAGCTATATCAGAATTTAAAAAAATCGGTGCAAAGGACGTTTTTGACAAAGATAGGATTGCCTTTGTCCCTGACCACTTTGCTCCTCAGAAGGATATCAAGGCGGCAGAGCAGTGCAAGATGCTCAAAGAATTTTCAAGAGAGTACAGGCTCGGCCTTTATTTTGAAGTGGGCAGGATGGGTGTTGAACACGCACTCCTTCCGGAAGAAGGTCTTGTTGTGCCAGGAGATTTGATTGTTGGTGCCGACAGCCATACGTGCACTTATGGTGCCCTTGGTGCATTCTCAACGGGCGTTGGTTCAACTGATATTGCGGCTGCCATGGCTACGGGTGAATGCTGGTTTAAGGTACCGGAATCGATGAAGTTCATATATTACGGCAGACTTAACAAATGGGTTGGTGGCAAAGATTTAATACTCTATACTATTGGAGACATAGGCGTTGATGGAGCGCTTTACAGGGCAATGGAATTCGAAGGTGAGACTATCAGGAATCTACCGATACACGGAAGGCTCACTATGTGTAATATGGCTGTGGAGGCCGGCGGAAAAAGCGGAATAATCGTACCTGATGAAGTGACAGAGGAATATGTAAAGGGAAGGGCAAAGAGACCCTATAAATTTTATACGTCCGACAAAGACGCAAAATATATCGAAGTACGAGAGTATGACTGCTCGAAGATTCCACTTACAGTTTCATGTCCCCATCTTCCCTCTAATGTGAGACCCGCAGCAGAACTTTTTGAGGTGTTTATTGATCAGGTTGTTATCGGTTCATGTACAAATGGTAGACTTGAAGATTTAAGAGAAGCTGCGATAGTTATAAGAGGCAGGAAAGTACATCCCAACGTTAGAATGATAGTAATCCCGGCTACACAGAAGATTTACAGGCATGCGATGAAAGAGGGACTGCTGGATGTATTTATAGAAGCAGAGGCTGTAGTCTCTACCCCGACATGCGGACCCTGCCTGGGTGGACATATGGGAATACTTGCAAAGGGAGAAGTAGCCCTTGCAACAACAAATCGGAACTTCGTGGGCAGGATGGGTCACCCGGAGAGCAAGATTTATCTTTCAAACCCTGCGGTTGCAACTGCATCGGCAGTGCTGGGAAGAATCGGTATTCCAGAGGAATTAGGATTGTAATGTCACCGGAAGAAAAACTTAGAGAGATCGGTATAGAGTTTCAAGACGTGATATCCCCCGTTGGCTCATATATCCCTTTTGTGAGGACAGGAAACCTTGTTTTTCTCAGCGGAGTACTTCCCTTCCGAAAGGGCAAACTCACAAGAACCGGGAAAATAGGTGAAAATATAAATCTCGAGGAAGCGAGGGAAGATGCGAGGCAAGCCGCTATCAATGCACTATCGATCCTGAAGTCAAATATGGGAAGCCTCGATGGGATTAAAAGATGCGTTAAGATTACGGGTTACGTTTCTTCTGCACCTGATTTTATAGAACAGCCAAAGGTTTTAAATGCAGCCTCTGATCTGATGGTTGAAGTCTTTGGCGAGACAGGAAGACATGCCAGAACTACTGTGGGAGTGAATGTCCTGCCCCTGAATTCACCCTTGGAAATGGACTTCATTTTCGAGGTTTTATAGCTATTAAAACCGCTGATTCGGAATAACCGATGACCCTTTCCGCAGCACTTCCCATAAGGAGTCTCTTGAATCCCATTCTGCCATGTGTTCCCATAACTATCATATTGACGTGATTCTTTGCTGCCTCATCAACAATCTCTTGAAAAGGTTCTTCACCCCGGGTGACGATAATATTGCATTTAACGCCTTCTCTGGAGGCCCTGCTCCTAATCGACTCAAGATGCTCAATCGCCTCTTTTTCAGCCTTTTCAATAACATTTGTTACGAGACCTTCGAAATCAAGATATGTCTTAACTACCGACGTGAGCTCAGCCGAACGTTCAGCATGACATGTTAACAATATTAAATAGTTTAAAATCTCAGTTATCTGGCAAAAAACTGGGTGATATATCTTAATGCCAGGAAGATAATAATTACTCCCAACATAAGCTTAATAAACTTCTGGGGAACGAACTTTTGAAATCGTGCGCCAAGATAAATACCAACAAAACCGCCTGCTCCAAAGAGAAACCCTAAAAGCCAGTCCGGGGAAGTGACCATTCCGCTCTTTGCAGGAATGACACTATAAAAAAATACTCCGGCCACAGATGTCAGGAATGTCCCCATCAGTGCAGCACCAGCAACCGTATAAACGGGCAGGTGAAATACTGCGACACAGAATGGTGCAATTATAGCTCCTCCACCAATTCCGTAAGTGCCACCGATAATGCCAACAATGAAAGCGAGCAAAAACATTCCAAGGGTGCTGAATGAAAATCTTTCTCCCCAAAACTCATATTCAACCCTTTTGAGGCTAACAGAAACAGTTTTCACCACCGCCTCCGGAGGAAGGCCGGAGGCTATTCTGGTACTCTGCTGGCTTTTAATCTGTTTTGTCC
>JBFMEC010000058.1:0-13495 GCA_040753575.1 Nitrospirota bacterium
AAGACACAAATTACTAATGAGTCCATGCGCTCTTATTCTGGAGACCATGCGCATCGGTGTGCCCAAAATCATCATCCAAGGGAGACACTATTATCGGATTTGTACCCGTTTAGATTATCGCCTACAAGGAGATACCGAAGAGCCAGAGATATATTGGAAGACCTGTACTTGCGGAACTACTGAAAGGGACAAAAGGAGAAAACAGATAAGCATAAAGGCAAAAGAGGCTGTAGAAAGATATGGATACAGCCAGAAAGAGGTTGCTGACTATCTGGGGATACATTACTCAACGGTAAGCAGGATGGTGAATAAGGGAATATGAGATTATGCAAGAAACAAGACCTGACCCTCTGTGACCCTCTGTGTGACCCTCTATGCGGAAGGCAGCAATTTATTTAGTGCATAGATATTGCGATTTAAGCAATGATGAAATAGGTAAGATATTTGGGAACATACATTGTAGCGGTGTCAGCAAGGTATCTATGAGATTTAAAGAGCAATTAGCAGATAATAAGGCATTAACTGAAATAATGAGAGAGATTGAGTCAATTGTCAAGACCTGACACCTTTCACCGAAATTGAAAAACTGCACTGTGGACATTTTATTTCACCTTTAATGTCCTGATCTATTAATGCCCTAATCCTCAATCGGCAGTTAGGACAAATAATTTGATTATTCTTAAGATGAAAAAAATCCTCAGTGAATTCACCCACCATCCTATTGAACTCTTTTGCCTTCTCAACAATTCCTTCAAAACCATCAATAACAAACCAAGCTGCATGTCTCTTGCCAATAACTAATGTGTCGAAAATTTCATGTGCAAAAGCAAAAGATACCATATTAGCAAGTTCTGTCACATCAACATGTATGGCTTTCTCCACAATTTGTATATATTTTAAATGAGAAGATTCTTTTTTTATTGTGATTTTGTTTCTATCATAATCAATAAAAGGATGTTTAGAGCAAATATCAGAAAACTTTGGGTCAACCAGTAGAGCATGAGCGAATCTAAAAACCTCTTTTGTGTTGATATGTACAATAATCTCTGCACCAGTTCTATTATGAATTTCCCAATTAATCGGCGTTTCAGATGATGGTATCGGACCGCTATATTGGAATAAGCTGTCCATTTTTCTAACGACTGATAATTGACTATCATCCATATTCATTTTGTTAGTATTATGTCCAGTTATAAAAATGCAATCCAAATCATCATCTTCTTCGAATTTGGCATAACTCAAAACATTCAGCTTCGGTGGCACATCTGGAAATTCTTCGGTTAACATTTTGCAGGCTTCAATAATTTTTTTCCTTAATTCAACGTGATAATTAAATGGGGAACTCGAAGTTGGTAACAGCAGATGCTCCCAGCCACTTACTTTAGGAATGGCTGTTTCACTATATCTATTAACTACCTCATCGAAGGAGCTCTCGAGTACTTTTTCAATCTTTCCTATTATGTAGGATTTCAATTCTTCCATAGTCACCATAGTGCTTTGTTGTTTTCGAATATAATTCCAAGCTATTTCAAAAATTGAGTTTTGGCATAATGTTAAAGAATCTTTCAACGTGCCCTTTAATTCTTTGGTCGGAATGTCAATAATCAAACCCCGCTTCGGCTCAAAAAGTCTAACTGGTAAGGAAGTGGGATAAAGTATTCTTATGTTTGGTTTTGTTTCTATGGTTTTAGTTATTGGAGGTTTCTTGTGAATTAAATCGAATTCAGCAATAAGAATTTCTTCATCTTCGATTTCACATATTTTATAGGGAATTCCGTCTTCTGGCTTCAGACCTGAACTGTTCAGCATATCGAGATAATATTTATCCATAACTCCAAATATTGCAGTTTTTCCGTCTGCATTGAATACTCCTATGCTATTTGTATAACAAATATATAACCCTGGTTGATTGTTTTGGCAATCAGCAGACATTATTGCGTGAAATCTTTGTGAATCGGGATTACAAGACACAACAAAGATAAAATCTAAGCTGCATTCTTGCACAAGTTTATTTTTCAGATTAGAGTCCAAGAAATCGCTACATATTAAAACAACAAAATTGCCAAATTTGGATTTTAAGATAGTGACGGTATTTCCTCCCACGATACCAGTCCCTGCCATAGGGAGTAACTCGTATGGTGAAGCGTGTATTTTTTCTGTTAAATAAATACCTGTTGGGGTTATTATGGGGCATAGAGCTTTTCTATGTTCGTAAAAACTGCCCCCAATTATCACCATCTTAAAGCCCTTGGCTAAACTCTCTATTTTTTCTATCATCCCTTTGCTTACGCACAGTTCAGGAAGACATAATACATTGACTCTCTTATCTGTAAGGAAATCCAGGTTATTATGAATTCTTTCAAAAAAATAATTATCATCTTTTAGATGATATAAAAATGTTGTGGGATCTTGCCTAAACATGCTATCCAAAAGTCGTGGCTGATATAAAGCCACTACAACCTTATTGAACTTTTTCCCTTCAGTGATATCATTTACTTCAATTTTCATGTCTTAGCTCCAGAATGCCTTGCTTACAATACGGAAGCATTTGATGTATCCGAAATGCAAGTTCACTATCCTCCTATAGATTTCCATTTCTAATCTACACCATTCTTAATATTTTTAAAAGAGAATGGATTGCAGAAGAAGTCAATGGGGGGATCTTTAATTTTGTTTTGGAAATATAGAAATAGGGACAGCGATAATACTGTCCGGCATAAAATATGCTTAGCAATAATATATAACAGTATCAATGCAATGATATAAGTCCTGGATTTTAAAAGAAAAAATAATTCTAGACTTTTTAATACCTCTCATGTAATAATTGAACCATGTCAGATGGTTCAGTTATTAAGGGCAAGAGACATAAGAAAAACCCAATTCCTGAAAAGCGTACTTCAAGGTTTCAAATATTTCAAGGTATTATCTCCGATACTTCAAAGTCTCCATTCGGAAAAAAGTCATCACAACAGAGAACTCTATTTTGATCAATACATTGCTCTGTTACTATTTTATTTCTTCAATCCTGTTGTTACAAGCCTTCGGGCAATTCAGCAAGTCTCTGAACTAAAGAAGGTACAACAGGTTCTTGGAGTAAAAAGAACCAGTCCTGGCTCATTATCTGAGGCTGGCAATGTCTTTGACTCACAGCTTATTGCACCAATCATTCAGGAGCTGGCTGATAGGGCTATCCCCTTAGAAACAGACCTGAAACTGAAAGCGATAGAAAAGCAACTGGTAGCAGTAGATTGCAGTCTTATTCCAGCCCTTCCCAAGGTACTATGGGCATTATGGCTTGATGATGAACACAGGGCTGCAAAACTTCATCTTGAATTCGATATCATAAAGAGTATCCCTGTCGGAGCAAAAGTAACAGATGCAAACGCTAATGAAAAAGACAATCTCAGGAAATCCCTCAGCAGGAATAAGCTGTATGTATTAGATGCTGGGTATGGTCAATATAGTCTTTTTGAAGATATCCTGAAGGCTCATAGTTCCTTTGTTGCCCGTCTCAGGGATAACGCAGTATGGCAAACCATAGAGGAAAGACCCGTAACAGAAACCGACCATTTCGCAGGTGTGCAGAAGGACATGATTGTTCGTTTAGGCAGTCCACAACGTCAAGATGACTTATCCATGCCTGTCAGGGTGATAGAGATTTACCATAGAGGTTCATCTGACAGACCTCGTCGGTCAAGGGTTTCTTCTAAAAAGACCTTTCGTACCAGTGATTCAGACTACACCATCCTTTTGATAACAGACCGTATGGATTTGTCTGCTGAGGTCATAGCCCTTCTTTATCGTTACAGATGGCAGATAGAATTATATTTTCGTTGGTTTAAATGTATTCTTGGATGTAGCCACTTACTGTCTCTCTCAGAAAATGGAGTTTCAATGCAGGTCTATTGCGCTCTTATAGCCAGCATGTTGATAACGATCTGTGAGGTCGCAGGGCAAGACAGAGGAGGAAGCCTTAGAAAATATCAAAGACGCCATACAAGCATATTTGGAAACTATTGAGGAATTAAGCAAAGACAAGGAGTCTCGTTATGTAGAAGTTGGTTAATCATGCCTAAGTTACCGGGTATAAACCACCAGCGAGCCGTAAAAGCTTTTGAGAAAGCTGGTTTTTGTTCATTGCTGGCGAGTAAAGAAGAAAAGTTTTAAGGCTATCATTCCCCCTTTATAAAATAATCCATCAATCTATATCCTTCCTCGAAAACTAATATATCTGTTCTTTCTGTAATAGATTCATCGAAGACCACTTCATTTTTCTTTTTGATACGACTGTCATATATGACGAAAGGTACCGGTTCATCTGTATGAGTTCTGACCTTTATGGGCGTTGCGTGGTCAGGTAGAAGTAATATCCTGTATTCATCAAAGGATTCAATCCCTTTCAGTACTGTCCCCACAACAAGGGCATCAAAATCCTCTATCGCCTTTATCTTATCCCTATAACTACCGGAATGACCGGCTTCATCGGGAGCTTCAACATGAATATAGGCGAGGTCAACCTCCTTGAGGGCCTTTAAAGCAGCCTCCGCCTTTCCCGTATAATTCGTATCCAGATAACCTGTAATTCCGGGAACTTCAAGAATTTTAAAGCCAGCATATATCCCGAGCCCCTTTGTGAGGTCAACGGCAGAAACAAGAGCTCCATCCACAGAATATTTCTGTCTGAAAAGGGGAAGATCCGGCCTCCTTCCATGCCCCCATAACCAGATGCCATTTGCAGGGTTCTTTCCCCTGCCTGTCCTTTCCCTGTTAATAGGATGGTTTTCAAGAATGCCCGTTGACCTGAGCATTATTTTCCTCAGTACCTCTTCGCCATTCCCGACAGGCAGATAATCTGCAATATCCTTCCCCATAATATCATGAGGTGGGGTGCATTCAATATCCAAGGCGCCATTCGACCAGACCATCAGATGTCGATAGCTAACCCCAGCATAGAAACTGATCTCGTCAGTGCCGAGTCCTTTGTTGATTTCATTAATGAGTTCCCTTGCCTCTTCCGTTGATATGTGATCACTGCAGTAATCCTCCATAACAGCCTTTGTCTTGTCTTTATTATATTTAAGTGTCACAAGGTTGCACCGGTAGGCAACATCGTTGTCTCTGAGACTTACCCCTATACTCGCTGCTTCAAGAGGAGCCCTGCCCGAATAAAACTCAAGCGGGTCATAACCAAGAATACTAAGATTAGCAACGTCCGACCCTGAATGGAAGCCTCTTGGTATAGTTCTGACTCTCCCCGTTAAACCTTCCCGGGCAAGTTTGTCCATATTGGGAGTAAAGGCAGCCTGAAGAGGTGTTCTATCGCCAATTACTTCTAAAGGCCAGTCTGCCATACCGTCACCAACTAAGACGATGTATTTCATAAGATTCCTTCCAAGACCTTTTCAACTGCCTGTATTTCAGCCTTCACCTTTAGCGGTTCTTTCGAGACCTTAAAAACAGTGTCGGGATCCTTCAGGCCGTTACCTGTAAGGGTACAGACAACGCTATCGCCTGCTTCAAAATAATTTTCTCCATATAGTTTCAGGACTCCCGCCAGGGAGGCTGCCGATGCGGGTTCACAGAAAATTCCTTCTGTGGAAGCGATTAACCCGTAAGCCTCAAGTATCTCCTCGTCTGTGACAGCCTCGATTCTACCACCCGATTCGTCCCTTGCTTGAACAGCGCCCTTCCAGCTTGCCGGGTTACCAATTCTGATGGCTGTGGCTATGGTTTCCGGCTTTTCTACGGGCTTACCAAGAACGATCGGTGCAGCTCCAGCTGCCTGGAAACCAAGCATTACAGGCAGAGATGTAATCCTTTTTGCCTCTTTGTATTCTTTGTATCCTCTCCAGTAGGCGGTAATATTTCCTGCATTACCGACGGGAAGGGCATGATATTTAGGTGTAAAGCCGAGCTGGTCGCATACCTCAAAGGCTGCTGATTTCTGGCCTTCAAGTCTGAAGGGATTTATAGAGTTCACAAGAGTTATCGGATACTTCTTAACAAGGGCCTTGACTATATTTAATGCCTCGTCAAAGTTCCCCTTTACCTGGATAACATGTGCTTTATGCACAAGGGCCTGTACAAGTTTTCCAAGTGCAATCTTTCCCTCCGGTATAAGAACAATGGCCTTTATACCAGCCCTTGCAGCATAGGCTGATGCAGAGGCTGAGGTATTTCCTGTTGATGCACATATTACTGCCTTCGAGTCACTCTCGAGGGCCTTTGAAAGTGCAAGGGTCATCCCTCTATCCTTAAAGGACCCTGTTGGATTTGCACCATCAAATTTAAAATAGAGTTCCAGGTCAATACTGGTCTTCTTTTTTAAATTCTCCGCCTTTATAAGAGGTGTATTACCTTCCTTTAAAGTAACAATAGGGGTTTTATCTGTAACGGGAAGAAATTCGCGGTACTCTTCGATGATACCTCTCCACAGAATTTTTTGGCGGCTCTCGGTTTCTATCTCTTTCATATTTATACTCGGATCTTGGGTTCAGGTTAAGGTTAACAGGTTAAATTTGGATTTGAATTTTATTCAATGATGTCGCCTTCAATCAGCTCAACAACAACTCCCTGATGCCTGAGGGATTGTATCCCCTTTTCAAGGTTTACCTCGGTCCCTTCGAGTTCGAGGATCATCTCCCCAACCGTTTCGGTAACTCTTGCCCTCCTGATATTAGGCATCACATCATATTTCTTAGCCATGGTAAAAATAACAGGCTCCTTAATAAGATGCTGCGGGAAGGTCAACTTCACCCTCTTCTTTACCAATTTTTCCTGTCCTGCTAAACCACCTGCAATGGCCGGAATAATTGATACCTCGTCTCCATCCTTGACCTCAGTCTCCTCGGCCTCTAGAAATCTTATATCCTCTTCATTCACATAGATATTCACAAATCTCCTTATCTTTCCGGCCTCAGAGATTCTCTCGCCTATTCCCGGAAATTTGCTGTCAAGGTCATTGACAAGATCCATAATCGTCCCGGCTTTTCCTTCCACTTCTTCCTTCCCCTTCGTCAACCGTTGAAGCGGAGTCGGAATTCTAACTTTAACTGCCATTATCTACCTCCTGCAAAAATTCCAAATATCAAAGTCCAAATTTAAAAGTTCTACCTTGCCTCTTGAATTTTATTCAGTACCTCCTCAAATGATGCAAGATTGGGTTTTATATAATGGGGTGAAACTGTCTGGCCATTCAGGGCCTCCTGTGTCTTTAGCCCGTTTCCTGTGATACATATAACTATTGATTCATCGCTCGCGATCTTTCCGGATTCAAGAAGTTTTTTCGTTACCGCCACAGTAACCCCGCCCGCCGTCTCAGAGAATATACCCTCTGTCCTCGCCAGTAGTTTCATTGCATCCACAATCTCCTGGTCTGATGCATCCTCGCCATAACCTCCGCTCTCCTTTACTGCCTGAGTCGCATAATACCCATCTGCAGGATTTCCTATTGCAAGTGATTTGGCTATTGTCTTTGGTTTCACAGGTCTGATTATGTCTGTATCCTGTTTTATAGCGGCGGATATGGGAGAACAACCCGTTGCCTGGGCGGCAAATACTTTAGTTTTAAGATCTTTGATAACGCCTATTTCCCTGAACTCTTTAAGGCTCTTCCATATCTTCGTCAAAAGAGAACCACTTGCACAGGGTACCACTATATTGTCAGGTACCCTCCATCCCAGTTGCTCCACAATTTCAAAACCATGTGTCTTTGATCCCTCTGCGTAGAATGGCCTTATGTTTATATTCACAAAGGCCCATCTATATTTATTCGCTATCTCACTGCACAGTCTGTTAACATCATCGTAAGTACCATCCACAGCAATGAGGTGCGGTTCATACACAAGCGATGCGATAATCTTGCTCGCCTCGAGTGTTGCCGGAATAAATATAAACCTCTTAAAACCCGCCTTGGCCCCCTGTGCTGAAACAGAATGGGCAAGGTTTCCCGTGGATGCACAGGCAACTGTGTCAAAACCGAATTCCTTCGCCTTTGTGAGGGCAACGGCCACAACCCTGTCCTTGAAAGAAAGTGTAGGATGGGCAACGGAATCATCCTTTATATAAAGCTCCTCAACTCCCAGTTCCCTTGCAAGGTCATCAGCCCTCAAAAGAGGGGTATATCCTGAATTTAGACCCACCCGGGGCTCACCTTCTATGGGAAGAAGTTCCCTATATCTCCATAAATTTTTTTCCCGTTTCTCTATCGCTCTTTTTGTCAGTACTTTCCTTATGCTTTTGTAGTCATAGGCTACCTCCAGCGGGCCAAAACAGAATTCGCAGACATAGATCGGCTCAACGGGATATTCTCTTCCGCATTCTCTACATTTTAGACCTCTTACATAGCCCATCTTCTATAAATTACAGGAATTTTTTAATTATTTTACTCCAAAATAACCTTTATCTCAACTTCCTTCACATTATCATGATTTATCCTGAAGGCCTTTATTTCCGGTTCTTCATCCGCAAGGCTGACTATCAAATAGAACAACTCTGTATAGAAGGCAAGTTTTATATCCCTTGGGGAAGGATAGGCATCCGAATAAGGATGCGAATGGTAAATCGCCACCATTTCAAGACCATCCTTTCTTATCTCTTTCATCACGGCAAACTGCTCTTTAGAATCCACCACGTAACTCACACTGGAGTTTTCGATATTTGTCATCTTATAAACCTTTTGGACAACTCCTTCTTTCCCGGACAGAATTCCGCAGGCCTCTCTCGGATAAATTTCCTTGGAATGTGAAATTATTTCAGCAAGCTGTTCTCTCTTTATAATCAGGTCAGCCATTTGATACAATCACCAATAGCCAAATTCCAAACATCAAACAAATTCTAATGACCAAGCACCAATTACCAAACAAATTTGCAATTTGATCATTGGTGATTTATTTGATCATTGTAATTTGGTTATTGGTTATTAGTTTTTGTCTGTTATTGTAATTTGGGTCATGGTTATTTATGGTTTATGAATTCTTTTATTGTCGATTATCACCACAGAGGGAACAGTCTTTATTTTTTGGAATCTCTACCTTTCTGAATGTTGAGGTAAGGGAATTGTAAGTTAAGAGCCTGCCTTTCAAAATCTCGCCTTTACCAATTATTAATTTCAAAACTTCTGTTGCCTGAAGTACGCCTATTACCCCTGGAACAACCCCTAAGATTCCTATTTCACGAGGTGAAGGGCCGAAAAGGGGCTCTTCAAAGAGACATCTGTAGCAGGGCCCACCGGGCATTATCGTCATTATCTGACCTTCGAATTCAGATACGGCACCGGACACAAGCGGTTTTTTTGCCATCACGCAGGCATCATTCACGAGAAACCTTGTGGGAAAATTATCACTACAGTCAGCAACTATATCATAATCTCTTATGAAATCAAGGATATTCTCCTTAGTCAGCCTTTGCTTAATAGCAGTAATTTTTACTTCAGGATTTAGAGATTCGAAGGTATCCCTCGCAGATTCTACTTTTGGTCTTCCAAGGGTCTTTACGCTGTGTGCTATCTGACGCTGGAGATTGCTCAATCCCACATTGTCATCGTCAATTATGGCGATCGTCCCAACACCTGCAGCAGTCAGATAATAACCGACCGGGGAGCCGAGACCACCGACACCGACAATAAATACCCTTGCCCTTGCAATCTTCTCCTGCCCTTCTTCTCCGATCCCTGGAAGAATAATCTGTCGGTGATATCTTTTTCTTTTTTCCCCTTTAGACTCCACACTACAACTTCACGCCTCTTCTCTACCCTCAACCCTTATAACCACAGTTTTATCAGTTACGACAGGAAGCTGGTCTATCTCCTTAATCGCCTGTCTTACATCCTTCTCTTTCGCCTTGTGGGTCAGAACAACCAGCGGGACTGACTCTCCGATCCTCCTGCCTTTCTGAATCACCGAGGCGATACTGATGTCGTAATTTCCTAATATCCCAGATATCTTTGACAGAACTCCTGGTCTGTCGAGGGCAGAAAACCTGTAATAGTACATTGACATGACATCATCTATTTTTTTAATCCTTATATCCTTTGAAGTCCTTGACATTATAGGTATTCTTCCTGTGGCATTCTTTCTGATATCCCGTGCTATGTTTACGATATCACTAACAACAGCGCTTCCCGTCGGCATAGCCCCAGCGCCTCTGCCATAATATAATGTAGAGCCTGTAGCATCTCCCTCTATATAAACTGCATTGAAGGATCCTTCTACCTTTGCTATCAGATAGTCCTTTGGAAGCATCGTTGGATGGACCCTGAGTTCCACTTCGTCATCAGTGGCCTTTGCAATAGCAAGAAGTTTTATCTTGTAACCAAACTCTGAGGCGAAATTTATATCCTGTGTAGAGATTCCTGAAATCCCTTCTCTGTAAATCTCCCTGTAGGGGATTGGAATGCCATAAGAAAGAGCCGCAAGGATTGCAAGCTTATGGGCCGAATCTATGCCTTCAATATCCAGTGTTGGGTCTGCTTCGGCGTATCCGAGATCTTGGGCCTCCTTTAAGGCCTTCGAAAAATCGACATTTTCTTCCGTCATCTTTGTCAGTATGTAGTTAGAGGTCCCATTAATTATCCCGTATATAGCCTTTATCCTGTTTGCCACAAGACCTTCCCTTATTACCTTTATAATCGGAATCCCTCCTGCAACAGCTGCCTCAAAGCCTATCTCCACTCCAGCTTCAAGGGCAGCATTAAATATCTCATTGCCCTCAGTAGCGAGGAGAGCCTTATTTGCCGTAACTACGTGCTTGCCATTGCTGATTGCCCTGAGTATAAAGTCCTTTGCAGGCATGATTCCTCCTATCAGTTCAACGACTATATGAATATCGGGATCATTCAGTAAACCATCTACATCAGCAGTCAGAACACCCCCGGGGATACTTATACCCCTGTCCCGCTTTATATCGATGTCGGCGATCCTTCTAAGGTTTATCTCAAAGCCGACCCTTTCTTCAAGAACATCCTTATTCTCATAGAGGATCTTCACTGTTCCTGTACCAACGGTGCCGAAGCCGATTATGCCGACATTTATCATCCGTTCAAGACCTTTTTTATACCCTTTGTTGCCTGTCTGATCCTCTGTTCATTTTCAACAAGGGCAAATCTCACATGTCCATCTCCCCCCTCGCCAAAGCCGATCCCGGGGGAAACCGCCACACCACCTTCCTTCAAGAGCAACTTAGTGAATTCCAGTGAACCCTTTTTCCTGAAAGGTTCAGGGATCTCAGCCCATACGAACATCGTGGCCTTGGGAGGTTCCACATTCCAACCAGCCCTCTGAAGTCCCTTTATGAGAGTATTTCGCCTCGACTCATAGGTTTTCCTTACCTCTTCTACACAGACCTGTGGACCCCGCAAAGCTATGATGCTTGCAATCTGAATCGGCTGAAACATGCCGTAATCAAGATAACTTTTTATCTTTGCCAAGGCTCCAACAATCTTCTGACTTCCCACACAGAAACCAACCCTCCAACCCGCCATGGAATAACTCTTGGTCATCGAGAAGAACTCCACACCCACATCCTTCGCTCCCGGAACCTGAAGAAAACTCGGCGCCCTATAACTATCAAAGACAAGATCTGCATAGGCCAGATCATGAAGAACGATTATATTATTTTCCCTTGCAAAATCCACAACCTTTTTGAAAAAATCGAGTCCTTCCACGACCTGTGTCGTAGGGTTATGAGGGAAGTTTATTATAAGCATCTTCGGTCTGGGCCAGGATGATTTGTAGGCCCTCTCCATCTCTTCAAAGAAATCGATACCCCGGCCTATGGGAATACTTCTCACCTCACCACCTGCTATTATCACACTGTAGGGATGTATGGGATATGCGGGAGTAGGGGTCATCACTACATCGCCGGGCCCTACGCTAGCAAAAACAAGATGTGAAAGACCTTCTTTGGAACCGATGGTGACAACAGCCTCCAGTTCGGGATCGAGGCTAACATCATAGCGCCTGAAGTACCATTCACATATGGCATTCCTTAATTGGGTTATCCCTCTGGATGCTGAATATCTGTGATTTTTTGGATTCTTTGCAGCCTCACAGAGTTTATCTATGATATGCTTTGAGGGTGCACCATCGGGGTTTCCCATGCCGAGGTCTATAATATCCTCACCACGCTGCCGTGCCTCTATCTTGAGAGCATTAACAATACTGAATACGTAAGGTGGGAGCCTCTTTATCCTGTTGAACTCAAACATTCTATTTTCCATTATTGCATATTGACTCTGCTCACCTGATTATCTTTAAACCTTTATTTTATATGGTCAGCAATCAGTCGCATTTACTTTCTTCTGTCATTGCGGCTTGTCCGCCAG
Source organism: Nitrospirota bacterium (assembly GCA_040753575.1). GTDB lineage: Bacteria > Nitrospirota > Thermodesulfovibrionia > Thermodesulfovibrionales > SM23-35 > JBFMEC01. The sequence continues at coordinate 12,323 of JBFMEC010000058.1, forward strand.
ACTTACGGCGGGCTCGTCCGCAATCCTTCTTTAAAGAAAGATTCCCGTCAAGCGGGAATGACAAACTGTGGTGAGTTAAGTCAATAAGCTTTTCCATTATTATACATTTCCTCGGCATTCATAGAGCTTCTTGCAAGGGGAAAGGAGGCCACATATTTGAATCCCATGCCCGATGCGGTAAGGCGGATCCTTTCAAAGGTCTCCGGCCTTATATATTCAACAACCGGCAGGTTCATTCTCGAAGGTCTCAAATATTGACCTATAGTGACGATGTCACAACCAGTACCTCGCAGATCTCTCAGAACGTCGATGACTTCATTCAGCGTTTCCCCAAGACCAAGCATAAGCCCTGATTTTGTATTCATTTCTGGTGCAATCCTCCTGGCTTCTGCCAGCAAACTAATTGAGCGCCTATAATCAGCCCGAGGCCTCACCAGAGGATAAAGTTTTGGAATGGTCTCAACATTGTGGTTATAAACATCAGGCCCGGAAAGCAGTACTGTCTTCAACGCATTAATGTCACCTTTAAAATCCGGCGTAAGAACCTCGACTTTCGAACAGGGCAGGTATTTTCTTATGGCATAAACAGTCTTTGCAAAATGTCCAGCTCCGCCATCAGGAATATCATCCCTTGTTACTGAAGTGATAACAACGTATTTAAGCCCCATTTCCTTTGCAGCAGCGGCAAGCCTTTCTGGTTCTCCAGGGTCCACCGGCTCGGGCATTGAAGATTCCACAGAACAGAAAAGACAATTTCTTGTGCACCTTGAACCAAGTATCATAAAGGTAGCAGTTGGCTTAGAGAAGCACTTGCCTATGTTAGGGCATCGGGCTTCCTCGCATACAGTAGCAAGTCCATGGTTTCTGAGTATATGCTTTGTATTGTGAATGTCTGAAAAGCTCTTCGTTCTAATCCATTCCGGAAGTCTCATATGAGCCTGTTCTGATATTTTCTCTCTCAAATCTTACAGCTCTCTCCACAAAAGAAGTTCAAACAATAAACATAAAAGAAATAGGAAACTTTGTCAAACTGAGCTGGAGATAGACAGCAATTCACGGTAAAGGCATCACAAACGATTTATTATCCATAGCGTGCTACACAGCTTGTAAAATATTCTTTAACCCTTCTTTTCTTAGGTGCTTTGTCGCTCTTTATTCTTCGGGTATTGAATA
>JBFMEC010000059.1:0-13407 GCA_040753575.1 Nitrospirota bacterium
TTTACCATGACGAGCACCTTTGGTAGATATGTCAAATTACGAAGAGAATCAAATAATTCAGCCATCAGGAGTAAATATTTCTACCTTGCCTTCTTTGGAAGGCCTCGAGATTGGATTAATGATTTCAGGATTTTTGAAAATTACGTGGATATAGAACTTTGTCGTCTTTCGGGTCCTCTATAGAAGCCAACATCCATTCCTCTTATGGAATCAACGCCAACAGTAGCCCAGCCACCAGAGCGCAGGAATTTTCTAACCTTCTTCGACGAAATAAGTTTTTCGAGCATGAAGGGCTTTACCATATCAAACTTGCCGTTTTGATATATTACCCTTATAAGAATGATTACACCACCTCCTTTAACCTAAAAATAAAAAGGCCGGCCCGCCAATTTATCCTTGGTAGCCCGGCCATTCCCTCTTAAAGTACCTGCCACTTATCCTCCCCTTTCTTGTAAATTTTGGAGAGACTATCTTATTTAATACAAAAAATTTTTATTTTTCAAGCAAATTCTTATTTATAAACCTCGATGTAGTTGACACAGGAGCTGGATATTCAACAGCAACTTATGCTTTTATCCGTAACAGTCAGAATCTTCTTTCTCCCTTTAAACTCTCCCAGATGCCTGTCGAAATTTCCGGTCACTATGAAGTAATCTTTAAAGCGCGTTTCTGATAGCATCAAGGCTGTGTTGCCGCATATCCTTTCATTTTTGTTTTTCAAAAATACGTCTGAGCAGTCGAGTTCAAATTCAACGGGGGAGTCGACAATACCACCTTTATAAGTTGCATTATGTCCGTAATCTTCGCTGGTATATTCAAGGCCTTTTAACTTCCATAATCGATAAGTGATAGAGTAAAAAGTAATATTACCGGTGAGATTCCCTATCTCTTCCTGCCTGATATCAACGACCCTCTTTGAGACCACTCTCGGGTCTAAAAAACCCGCTTTTCTTACGATCCCTTCAAAATCTCTGTAATAAAGAGCTCCACCAAGGCATTCACTATACAAGATTGGGTTTTTCCTGATATCTTCCGGCAATCTCCTGTCAGCATAGATGTCAGAGAAGTAAAATTCCCCACCAAATTTGAGAATCCGATAGACCTGTCCCATGACATCCTCCTTATCTTCGACGAGATTCAGGACACAGTTTGAGATTATGAGATCCAGGGATTCCTCAGGGAAATGTTTTCCAATATTTTCTATGTAATCAAAGATGAATCCAACATTCGGTTTTTTATAGCCGAACTGTTCGGCCTGTCTGTCGATATACTTTCTCGCAACTTCGATCTGATTTTCGGTCATGTCGATTCCAAAAACGAAGCCTTCTTCTCCGACAAGTTTGGACATAACATAGGTATCTCTTCCCGTACCACAGCCAAGATCAAGAACTCTCAGACCAGTTAAGACTGAAGGAATGGGAGATCCACAACCGTAGTATTTCATCTTTACTTCTTCAGCTATGTAAGGCAGAACCTTTCTTATACGTTCTGGAACTGCATCGGAAGTGCAGCAGGATGTCTTGAGGTCATCGGAACTCCTGAGTACTTTCCCATAGTATTCTTTTACGCTTTTCTTCACATCAAAGGAGGAATTATCCTTTATCAGAATGCCTTGACAGCTACTTCCTCTGTTTACAGTGCAGGCATAGCAATGCTCATCACAGGTAATCTCTGGATTAAAACTATCAAAATCAATCTCCCAGAATTTTTTTCCTTCATAGTCCTTTATCCTTATTCCTAAGGCGAGGTTGAAGTCACAATCATGGAGATGTCCGGAATAATCAACAGAAATTAAATGTTTACACATAACTTTCCCCAGTGTATCGGGATTAAAATTATCCAATAGAAGCTTCATATAATCATGAAGTCTACCCTCTTTTAAAAGTTCCTGCCTGAATCTTTTAATGGGCACGTTCACAATAGTCAAGAGGTCGTTAAAGGAAATTTCAAAGGAGTCTTTAAGAATCTCTCGATATTCTTTTTCAAGCTCTGTCTGTTCCGGTGGTAAATAATCTCCGATGCAATTGTAAACAAGGTCCAGTGGCAAATCCAGTCCTCCGTATCCGATATCATTTAGCCTTTCCAAGACCTTTATACTCACCTTAAAGACACCCTTCCCCCTCTGTTTATCAGTAAGATCCTCAAAGACACTGGGAAGTGAAGCGATTATTCTTACCCTGTGCTTTTTATAAAGGTCTATGAAAAATGAATATTGAGGCAGATCTAAAATGGTCAGATTTGTCCTAACCGTAATCTTTTTGTGCAGTGAAAGATTTTCGATAAACATCTTGAGATTTGGGTTCATCTCCGGAGCACCGCCGGTGAACTCAATATTTTCAATATTCAAGGCCATAATTTTTTTGAGAATCTTCTCGGCGGTATAAAAATCCATATTCAGCTCTCCATAAGGAGACCCACCTATGTGACAATGAGAGCACATCTGGTTACAGACATTTCCGACATTGACCTGTATTACGTTTATCTTTCCTTTTTTGATTTTATCTTTTGCCCAGAAAACTGTTTGACTTATCACAGTACCTCCATAGATTATTTGTAATACTTCGCTAATTTTTCAGGCGGAATACCCAGAGAATAGAGAAATAATATTGTCCAATTTCTAAGAGTACAAAAAACAACACCCTCCTTTTCCCATCTTCGAGGAGAGGTCTTCACCTTCTCCTTGATAAGACAGATCTTGTCCTTCCGCTTTCTGATTCTCTTCATTAAATCCACATCTTCCATTAGAGGGATGTCTTTATATCCGCCGATTCTTTCAAAATATTCCTTTCTTATAAAGATTGCCTGATCACCATAGGGTACCCTTGTTAAACGGGAGCGCAAGGATGAGAAGTTTTCTATGATCCTGAAGATAAATCTTTCTGATCTTATACCGAGATCAAAAGCACCGGCCATATACTTATGGTTTTTCATTACATTCCAGATCCTATGCAATGCGTCTTCGGGCAGATACGTATCCGCATGAAGAAATAGAAGTATTTCTCCCGATGCCACAGATGCACCGCTGTTCATCTGTCGCCCCCTTCCTTTTGCCGATATGATTTTTAAGACAAACTCATCCCCGATGAGTTTTATGGTGTCTCCTCCAGGGCTTCCATCAACTACGATTATTTCAAGGCTTCCGTCAAAATCCAAATTTTTAAGATGTTCGATAATATCTTCTATTTTCTTTGATTCGCTTAAGACAGGTATTATGATAGAAAGGCCGTATTTTTCCTTCATTTGTATTTATTATTACTCTAGGATAACCTAATTATTGATGGTTGTAAACGATCTGAAGGCATATGGTGGTTCCGAGTTGATCATAAAGATACTTGCCTCCAATAATCTCAAAGAGTTTTATCCACCCCAGGGTTCGGCCTTAGAGGCAGGTCTTTTAAGAGGTGAGGATTCTTTTGTCGTGGCTGCTCCGACTGCATCAGGGAAGACGCTCATCGCGGAGATGGCAGCATTAAAGATTTTCTTTGAGAGAAGAGGAAAGATTATATATCTTGTGCCGCTAAGGGCGCTTGCGCGTGAAAAATATGAAGACTTCTCAAAAAAGTACAAAGACATTGGCATGAAGGTAATACAGAGTACAGGGGACTATGACAGCGCTGAACCATGGCTTTATAATGCGGACTTGATTATAGCGACAAATGAGAAGATGGACTCACTCATAAGACATCACACCCCCTGGCTCAATGATGTGAGCCTTGTGGTGGCAGATGAAATTCATATTCTTGGGGACCCTCACAGGGGACCGACCCTTGAAATTGTTATCACCCGTTTGAAATCAGCAAATCCTGCACTTAGAATTATAGCTCTTAGCGCCACCATACCAAATGCTGATGAGATTGCACGCTGGCTCGATGCGAGACTCACAGAGTCTGACTGGAGGCCTGTACCACTCAGAGAGGGCGTCTATTTTAATGATGCTACAATCTTTAATGACGGCACTGTAAGGTGGATACCGAGAAGAAGCAGATCTGATGTTTTTGACCTTGCTGTAGAGACCATAGAGGAGGGAGGTCAGGCTCTTATCTTTGTGAACACGAGAAGGGCAACAGAGGCTGTTGCCCACCAAGCCTCAACTCACATGCCGGTACTACTCACAGAACAAATGAGAAAGTCGTTGAAGGAACTTTCTGAACTGATTATCGATGCATCTCCGGAGCCGACCCGCCTCTGCAGAAAGCTTGCCGATTGTGTTGCTCAGGGCGTTGCATTCCACCATGCTGGCATTAACCACTCGCAGAGAAAGATCATTGAGGATGCCTTCAGGGCAAATAGGATAAAGCTTATCGCTGCAACGACCACTCTTGCGATGGGTTTGAATTTGCCGTCCCGGAGGGTCATTATAAGAGATTGGTGGAGATATAAATCCGGCCTTGGAATTCATCCGATTCCGGCCATTGAGATAAAACAAATGTCGGGAAGAGCAGGTAGGCCAGGATATGATGATTATGGTGAAGCTATTCTGATAGCAAAAAATAGGAGGGACGAGCAGTATCTATTCAAAAAATACATTGCCGGCGAGCCAGAAAAGATAGATTCGCAACTTGCCGGTGAGGCTGCCCTGAGAACCCACATCCTCGCTTCAATTGCAGGTGCATTTACGAGGAATAGAAAAGAACTTATTGATTTCCTCTCAGAGACATTCTTTGCCTTCCAGAAAGGAACTGACTATCTCTCTCCCGTAGTAGATGATATAATCGACTTTCTTGATTCAGAGGGTTTGATAGTTTCCGATAGAGAAAGTCTCATGGCTACGAGGTTTGGCCGCCGGGTCTCAGAGTTATATATAGACCCTGTGACGGGCGTGATGATAAGAGATTCGTTGCAGAGGTTTAAGGACAAAGAGGAATTCTCTTTATTACACATGATAGCTCGAACACCTGACATGATTTCTCTTGCCCTGAAGAAGAGAGACCGTGAAGAAATGCTTGATATATTTTATGCACATGCTGACGAGCTTTTGATCCCTGAGTCTGAGAGATACCCAACCGATGATATTCTCTCAGAATTAAAGACCGCTTCACTGTTAATGCAGTGGATACTTGAAACACCGGAAGACAGGATAGTAGGTCATTTCGGAGTAGGACCCGGAGACCTCCGCACTCTCATCGAGCTTTCAGAGTGGCTTCTTTATTCAGCCGGCGAGATAGGAAAGATCTTTGGTATGAAAGATGTGGTAAAAACTTTATCACAGTTAAGAATAAGAGTCCTATATGGTATAAAGGAAGAGCTCCTTCAGCTTGTTTCACTGCGTGGCATTGGAAGGGTAAGGGCAAGAAATCTCTATGATTCGGGATACAAAACAATCAAGGATATCAGGGAGGCGGGCATTGAGGAGCTGGCAAATATTAAAGCTATAGGAAGGTCTATTGCTGAAGACATCAAAAGACAGGTACTTCAACAAGAAATTGAGACCAGAATTAGAGCATATTGAGGTAATTCAAAAGGTGATTGTAATTGAAACATACAAGGGAAAGTCTGTTGCAGAACATAGTGTAGAAATAGTGGAGAGAAAGGGGAAAGGCCATCCGGATTATATATGCGATTCTGTTATGGACGCCATATCAGTAGCTTTATCCAGGGAGTATATGAAAGAATTCGGAAACATCCTGCACCATAATATCGATAAGGGTCTGCTCGCTGCAGGACGTACCGCCAAAAGATTTGGTGGTGGCAGGTTGCTGAAACCAATGGAACTTATAATCGGTGACAGGGCAACTTTCAGGGTCGGGAAGAAGGAGATACCTGTCAGGGATATTGCAATCGATACCGCGAAAAAATGGTTCAGAGAAAACCTGAGGTTTGTCGATCCTGAAAGGGACATAAGATACAGAATTGTACTCTCCGAAGGTTCTGAAGAATTGACGGATATATTTTTAAGGCCCGGAGAGATCAAAGGGGCAAATGATACATCAGCAGCCGTGGGCTACTATCCGCTTTCTCCCGCCGAAACAATTGTGCTGAAGCTTGAAGAATACCTGAATTCGAAGGACTTTAAAGACAGATTTCCTGAAACAGGAGAGGACATTAAAGTGATGGGAATGAGAAGAGGGAAATATCTTAATGTAACCGTTGCGATGCCCTTTCTTTCCGGATATATTTCTTCTGAAGATGATTATTTTCACCGCAAAAAAATTATATTTGAAGAAATGAAGGCCTTTCTTGAAGATTTCAGGAATCTATATCTCAGGGATATAAAAGTTTATTTCAACACCCTCGATGAAGAGGGTAGAGGACTTAGAGGTGTATACCTGAGTCTCTTGGGCACTTCTGCTGAGGATGCCGATTCAGGCCAGGTCGGTCGCGGAAACAGGGTTAACGGTCTTATATCAATAAACAGGCCAATGAGCACCGAGGCGGCGGCCGGTAAAAACCCCTTAAGCCACGTAGGCAAGATATATAATATACTTTCCCATAAGATTGCACAGGGAATATATAATGCCTCAAGGGGAATTAAGGAAGTATATGTCCTGCTTCTGAGTATGATCGGCACCCCAATAGACAGACCACAGATGGCAACCGCCCAGATACTTCTTGAAAGGGGGAGGAAGATAAAAGACGTGGCAGAGATTGCGGAAGATATAATGGAAAGAGAGTTAAGAAATATTAACAAATTCTGCCTTGAGCTGGCAGAAGGAAAATACCCCGTTTGTTAAGGAGATATTATGCTTAAGGCAAAGGATATAATGACAAGGGGCGTAATAACAGTAAAACCGGATACTACCATTGAGGATCTTGCGAGGATACTCATAAGAAGCGACATCAGCGGTGCTCCCGTCGTGGATGACAATGGGAATTTATTAGGCATAGTCACCGAGAATGACCTCATAAGCAAGAACAGCAGGCTTCACATACCGACAATATTAAGGCTTTTCGATGCCTTCGTTCCTCTCGGAACGAGCAAACTTGAGACGGAGATCAAAAAGATGGCTGCTACTACTGTAGGCGAGATTTGCACAAAAGATCTAATTACCGTTGATCAAGAGACTTCAATAGAGGATATTGCCACTATAATTACGGAGGAAAAAATACATCTCTTGCCTGTTTTAAAGGAAGGAAAATTGGTGGGAATTATTGGCAAAAAAGATCTTGTAAAGAGCATGTCAATAGAGGCTTCTGAATAACCACCATTTCCTGAATGCATCAAATGAAGAGGCTTCAATGTTCATGTTGTACGTCTTCCATAAAATATTTTTTACCATTCAACGGCTCAATGAATAACAGAAATTTAGAACTTCTTTACATTGACTTGAATATATCCATAAGTTAATATTCAGTTATGTTTCAGCATTCAGATTATGTTCCTCTCCATCTGCATACTGAGTACAGCCTTCTTGATGGAGCGATAAGGATAAAGGAGCTCGTTGAACAGGCCGCTGCCTTCAGGATGCCTGCGGTGGCAATAACAGATCATGGTAATCTATTTGGCGCAGTTGAATTTTACAGGCACACTACAAAGGGGGGTATAAAGCCCATAGTTGGCTGTGAGGTCTACATGGCGCCAGGAAGCCGCTTCGAAAAGAAGCACACTACTGATTCTGATGAGGCATCCTTCCATTTTATCCTCCTCGCAAAAGATAACAACGGTTACAAAAATCTGGTTTCACTTGTAACCGGAGCATATACAGAAGGTTTTTACTATAAGCCAAGAATAGATATTGAACTATTGGAACAATATAGTGGAGGTTTGATCGGGCTGACGTCCTGCCTTAAAGGAGAGGTACCTTATTACCTGCAAAGAGGCATGGTGGATAAGGCGAGGGAAAGAGCCCTCCAGTATAAGCATATACTCGGCCCGGAGAATTTTTATATAGAAATACAGGATAATGGCCTTCCCGAACAGGAAGAAATAAATAAAAGACTTGTTGAACTCGCCAGGTACCTCCATGTCGGTCTGGTTGCCACTAATGACTGTCACTACATGAAAAAAGAAGATTCAAAGGCTCATGATATTTTGTTGTGCATCCAGACTGGAAAGACTGTGAAAGATAAAGATCGTCTTCGTTTCAATTCCGAAGGTTTCTATTTCAAATCTCCTGAGGAGATGAAGAGGGCCTTTATAGACATTCCGGAGGCTATTCTGAACACAAGGGCCATAGCAGAAAAATGCAATATGGAATTCAAGCTGGGTGCAAACCTGCTGCCGGTATATGAACTTGAAGACGGACAGACTCCCGACAAGATACTTGATAAACTTGCTGTTCAGGGTCTCATTTCCAGGACGGGTTCTGATCCCGATCCAATATATACAGAAAGACTTAAGAAGGAACTTGAAATTATAAAGAAAGTGGGTTTTTCATCTTATTTTCTTATAGTCTGGGACTTTATAAGCTATGCGAAGAATAAGGACATTCCAGTAGGTCCCGGAAGAGGATCGGCAGCGGGAAGTCTTGTATCCTATTGCCTTGGTATCACCGACATTGATCCTGTTAAATATAACCTTCTCTTCGAGCGGTTTCTAAATCCTGAAAGGGTAAGCATGCCGGATATAGATGTAGACTTCTGTAAAGACAGGAGATCTGAGGTTATATCCTATGTAACTGAAAAGTACGGAAAAGATCACGTTGCACAGATAATTACCTTCAGTGCGATGGCTGCAAAGGCTGCGATAAGAGACGTTGGCAGGGCACTTGACCTTCCTTATAGTGAAGTAGACAAGATTGCAAAGCTGGTACCCAACACCTTGAATATTACAATTGAAGACACCTTGAAGGCTGAACCTCAACTGAAGGCCCTTTATGATAGCAATCCGAAGATAAAAGAATTGATTAATACCGCCATGCGGCTTGAAGGGCTCTGCAGACATGCCTCAACTCATGCAGCGGGAGTCGTAATCTCTCCGATACCTCTGACAGAATATACACCTCTTTATAAAAATCCTTCTGACGGAAGCATTATGACCCAGTTTGATATGGGTTCGATAGAAAGGATAGGTCTCATGAAATTTGATTTCTTGGGGCTGAAGACTCTTACTGTGATAGATAAGGCCCTGAAATATATCAGGGGTAACAGTAAAGATTTATCATTCAAGGATATCTCCTTTGAAGACAGAGAGACCTATGAACTTTTAAGTTCGGGCCATACTACGGGCATCTTCCAGCTTGAAAGTGCGGGTATGAGAGATCTCCTTGTCAAGATATCGCCAAACAGGTTCGAAGATATTATAGCGATAGTTGCTCTCCATAGGCCCGGTCCCATGGGAAGCGGCATGATAGATGATTTCATAAAAAGAAAAAAGGGGAAGATTCCTGTCAAATATGAGCTTCCCCAGCTAAAAGAGATATTGGACGAAACCTATGGCGTTATCCTGTATCAGGAGCAGGTCATGAGAATTGCCAACAGGCTTGCTAATTTTACCATGGGACAGGCAGATATCCTCAGAAAGGCCATGGGCAAGAAAAGACCTGAAGAGATGGAGAAACTGAAGGAAGTGTTCATAAAAGGTGCCCGGGCAAATGGGATTTCAGAGAAAAAGGCCACAAGGCTCTTTGATCTGATGGCCTTCTTTGCAGAATATGGCTTCAACAAATCCCACTCCGCGGCCTACGCTTATATTGCTTATCAGACCGCTTATCTGAAGACACATTATCCTGTGGAGTTTATGGCTGCTACGCTGAGTGCCGATATGGATAACACAGACAAAATAGTCAAATCAATAAAGGAGTGCCATGAGATGGGGATAAAAATATTGCCACCTGATATAAACCAATCTGGCCAGGAATTCAAAGTGATTGGTAACTCTATATGCTTTGGCCTTGAGGCGGTGAGAGGTGTTGGGTCATCAACAATAGAGTCTATAATAGAGTCGAGAAATAAAGATGGCCACTTTACCACCCTATCAAATTTTCTTCAAAGGGTTGATCAGAGAAAAGTAAATAAAAAAGTTGTAGAAAGTCTTATTAAGGCAGGTGCCTTTGACTCGCTCGAAATGACCCGGGCCGGGGCGCTGGAATTAATGAATCGTATTCTCAACGGAACCTCAAGGAATCACACTCCTAAACTTTTTCAGGAAAGCATTTTTGACAGTACCCAGGAGGAAACAAATGAGCATCGTCAGGAGTGGAGTGAGGTGGAACTGTTGAAATACGAGAAAGAGGCACTCGGTTTTTATATAACGGGACATCCTCTTTCAAAATATAGTAAGGATCTTGAGAAGAGGGGCGTGAAAAAAACATCGGAGCTTGAAGAATTAGCAGATAGGGAAGAAGTTAAGATAGGCGGGATATTGAGAAGTATAAAACGAATACAGACAAAGTCAAGGTCAGAAATAATGGCATATTGCACAATTGAAGATCCTGAGGGTAGCGTAGAGGTAATAGTTTTTCCCGATCTTTACAGAAACAGCCTTTCTCTCCTCCAGAAGGATGCACCGCTTCTAATAAGGGGGACTCTTGACAGGACGGAAAGAGGAATAAAAATTGTTTCCGCAGAGATATCTGGGTTAGACGATATTGCGATAAAGGGTAAGAGCAGGGTAGAGATAAGCCTAAAATATCCACTCACATCCAATCTAAGCCTTCATGAACTCCGGTCTATCATGATGTCTAATAATGAAGGTGAAAAATATCCTCTCTATTTAAGGATAACCCTTGAAGATGCCGAGGCGATAATCGAAACGGGTTTAAAAATATCACCTGATAGTGAGACAATAAACAGGATCGAAGAAGTGACCGGAAGGGGAACTGTAGTGTTTCAATGATCAGGTATTATTTAGAATTCGAAAAGCCTATTGAAGAACTTGAGCTTAAGATAGAGGAACTCAAGCGACTATCTGATGGTAGAGAAATCGATATATCAAGTGAGATAAAGAAACTCGAAAAAAAGGCTAAGGAGATCCGGTCAGAAATTTTTTCGACTTTAACTCCCTGGCAAAGGACCCTCATAGCCCGACATCCTGAAAGACCCTATACTCTCGATTATATAAACTTAATGACAAGCGATTTCATCGAATTACATGGCGACAGGAGGTTTTTAGACGATCCAGCGATAGTTGGAGGAGTGGCAAAGATAAGGGATATACCTGTATTCATAATTGGCCATCAGAAAGGGCGTGTGACAAAGGAAAGGATATACCGGAACTTCGGACAGCCCCATCCTGAAGGATATAGAAAGACACTGAGATTGATGAAACTTGCAGAGAAATTTAAAAGACCCGTGATAACTTTTATCGACACGCCAGGTGCTTATCCCGGGATTGGTGCAGAAGAGAGAGGTCAGGCAGAGGCAATTGCTGTTAATCTCATGGAAATGTCAAGGTTAAAGACACCGATAATCTCAATAGTCATAGGAGAGGGAGGAAGCGGAGGGGCCCTGGCCCTCGGTGTTGCGGACAGATTATATATGCTTGAACATTCAATATACTCTGTCATCTCGCCCGAGGGTTGCGCTGCTATTCTATGGAAAAGGGATGGTGACATTGGCACTGAGGATTTCTCAAAGGCTGCCGAAGCTCTAAAGCTTACTGCTCAAGACCTTGCAAACTTCAAGATCATAGATGACATCATTCCTGAACCTCTGGGAGGTGCGCATAGAGATCCCGAAGGGACGGCTGGAAAAATAACCGAGTATGTCCTGAAATCTATCCAGGAACTTAAGGCAAAGGCGCCCGGAAAACTTCTTGAAGAAAGATACAGGAGACTGAGGAGGATCGGGAGTTTCGAAGAAGGGGAATAGGCGAATTAAGGAAAGACTATGCAAAGCGCAGAACAGATCTTCTCCGATGGTGTGAAAGCTCTTATTCAGGGGGATACACTTTCTGCTCTGGTCTATTTCGAAAAGGCGATACAGATAGAAAATAGTCCTATTAATTGTTCTTACCTTGCTTACTGCGTAGCCAGAGAAAGAGGACAGTTTCAGAAAGCCATCTCCTTAGGGGAAGATGCAATCAGAAGGGAACCAAGAAACTCCATCCATTATCTTAATCTTGGAAGAGTTTATCTCTTAGCCGATAGAAAAGCGGAGGCTATAGATATCTTCAGGTCAGGGCTGGGTCAGGAAGGGAATCAGATGATTATTGATGAATTGAACAGGTTGGGCACAAGAAAACCTCCGGTAATTCCTTTCTTGAAAAGAAGCAACACGATTAATAAGTACCTTGGAATTATTCTTAAAAAATTAGGGCTGAGATAAAGGAGACCTTAATCCGTGAAGAGCTATCGTAAATATCTGTGGTTCAATGTACCTACCCGCAGGGCCTTCATAAATATTACTCCACAGGTTGAAGAATGTCTAAGAGAATTTGATGGCAGAAGGAGAAAAAGAGTTCTAGTAAAAATTATTGGAGAGTGAATAAATAGAAAGCTATGAAGATGGGAGCAAAAGAAGAATTTGAAAAATTGATGGGAGAAATAGGCGATCTGATCTTGAAAGAGGGTGCAAAATCAAGGCGCCATAAATTTACTAACACAATCATCGAAAAGAACATATTTCGGATGCTTATGAATCTTGATAGACAGATTGAAGAGTTAAGGGAATATTTAAAAAAGTTAGAAACAGAAGCAAAGAGATCTGAAAATAAATTTAAGTTGTTAATTAAAGAATTAGAAAGATTGGGATACATAAATATAAGAGAAAGAAGAAGTCTTCTAAAGAGAAATATTCTTACTCAAGAGGCACTTTTTAACCTGTTGAAAAGAAGAGGTATTGTAAGCAAGAAGGATTTGCTCGATGAAATAAAAAAACCGAAATTGAGAGAAGGTAAAAAGGTGTAAGTTTTATGCAAGCCGAAGCGGTATACCTTTGAAAAGGGATCACAGATGATTCTGAGGCGCCGGAATCTGAAAAAGAAAAAATCATATCAGTGATTTATATCACACATAATATCTTTTTCTGGTAATATTCTAATTAAATCTTGTAAGACAAAAACTTACTTAAAAATCAGACAAATACTGATATCTTTTTTTATTTCGTTCTGTTATTTTAGTTACAAATTAAATTTGTAATGAAGACGTGGAGAAATTAATTTGGTTGTTGCAAAAGACATAATGCAACCTCTCAGAAGGGGGCATGTTTGTACTGCATTTATCACAGTAAGGGCAGATACTGCAATAGATGCTATCTTAGAAATAATGAACTCGTCAAATTTGCCAGTTTTACCTGTTGTTAATAATACCAAGCATCTTGTTGGGCTAATCAGCAAGAAAAATATCATCAATGCCATACAGAACAGGCCTTTTGCTTATCATAAAGTTCAGGAAAGCCACTCGCTCAGTTAATTTGATAGGACGACCTCTTTTTTGTGCTGGAAATAATAACGTGTGTCAGGTTTTGACATGAGAAATAACCTCTTCGACCCGTTCCCTCAACTTCCTGTCCGTTTTCATTCGCTCCTGCAGTCGGCTCGCTGCCTTAGTTACGGCACTATAGTGTATCCCTCCGAACATCTTCCCTATC
>JBFMEC010000060.1:0-13373 GCA_040753575.1 Nitrospirota bacterium
GTACCTTTTGTGCCATAATATATTCACCTCGTTGGTGTTATTTTGTTGCTCGCACAACTATTCTAACACCTCATCCTTATTGGGATAACGAGGTTTTTTTATTTTTTTGATGGTGAATCAAGGTTAACATGTCCAATTATGATTTTTACCAATAGTACATAAATGATATTTCCGTAACAAAATTACATTTAGGGCTTGACATCTTAAGAAAAATTTATTTTCATTATAGCATACCCTCTGAAGTTGAAAGTTGGGTTTGTAGCGCTAAATTTTGAAACTTTCAACTTCAGCTTTTAACTTTTCACCGGGAGGGACGAATGGAATTGAAATTAATAAAGATAGATATTCCTGAGGGTTGTAATATTATCCTCGGCCAGACGCATTTTATAAAAACAGCAGAAGATCTTTATGAAATTATCGTAACAGCGGTACCCCAGGCTAAATTCGGTATCGCCTTTACAGAGGCCTCAGGGCCTTGCCTGATCAGGGCAGAAGGCAATGACACAGACCTCATTAATATCTGTGTCAAGAACCTCCAGGAACTTTGTGCGGGCCATGTATTTTGCATCCTCCTGAAGAACGCCTATCCGATCAACGTTCTCAATCAGATAAAGAGCTGCCCTGAGGTCTGCAGCGTTTTCTGTGCAACGGCAAATCCCCTTGAAGTGATTGTGGCATCAACGTCCCAGGGTAAGGGTGTACTGGGTGTAATTGATGGTTTCTCTCCAAAAGGCGTCGAGACCGCTGAGGATAAAGGCCATAGAAAAGAATTTTTGAGAAAGATAGGGCACAAGCTATAGTAAACCACGATAGGTTAAGGGCAAGCAGAGCGGATAATAGACTTCACACAGAAACATTCGCTTTGATGTATACTATAAACTGGCTTTTTTAAAGCCTTGCAGCCCCGGAGATTTTAAAAAGGCTTCGGGTATTTTTTTAGGAGGTATTGAAGACATGGATAGTAAGATTTACGTGGGGAATGTCTCCTTTGGCGTTACCGAGGACGAGTTGAGAGAACTCTTCTCAAAGTACGGCGAGGTCGAGTCGGTAAAGATCGTCACGGATGCCCAGACTGGAAGGCCGAGGGGATTCGGTTTCGTCGAGATGGCATCTGAAGACGAAGCTAAGAAGGCCATTAAGGGCCTCAACGGGACGGAGTTCAAGGAGAGGACCCTCACCGTTTCGGAGGCGCGCCCCCCGAAGCAAAGGGATCGAGGGCACGGAAGAGGTGGCTTTGGCGGAAGGCAAACCGGATTCGGAGGAAGACCCGGAAGGGGAAAGAGATAAGGAGACCTTTGAATCTGAGTTTCTGAACCTCTGAAGGAGACAATATGATTCCCGAGCTGAAATTTGATGATAGAGGTTTGATACCTGCCATTATTCAGGATGCTGAAAATAATGAGGTTCTGATGATGGCTTATATGGACCTGAAATCTCTTGAAATGACGCTCGGAACAGGCTTCACACATTTTTGGTCGCGATCGAGAGAGAAATATTGGAAGAAGGGCGAGACCTCCGGCAATGTTCAGGAGGTAAAGGAGATATTTTATGACTGTGATGAAGACACGCTTTTGATAAAGGTAATACAGAGGGGCAAAGGTGCGTGCCACACAGGAAATAGAACCTGTTTTTTCAGGAAGATTACAAAGGCCTGATCAGTTCAGACCTATTTGCTAAACCGTTGGTTTAGCAAATAGGTCCTCAACCGCCGCCAAATCCTCGGGAAGGGCCAAAAGATGAGCCTCCACCAAAGGAACAATAACTGAAGGCAGAAATCTTCTTCTTAATATCGGCGGAGCCACATCTAGGACATTCCGTATCTTTTTCTGTGGAATTGATAGCCTGAAGCACTGAGAATACTTCTCCGCATTCTTCACATTGATACTCGTAAATCGGCAGTTAGACACACCTCCTTTGGAATTTTTTATAATTACATATTAACGTATCACACGTCAAATATGTAATGAGGATTCAACCCGCAAAAAGACATGATACACTATTCTATCGGGAGATCAAGATCGGAGGTTCCATGGGGTGTATATTCTGCAAAATTGCGGAGAAAAGATTGTCCGCAAAAATATTATACGAAGATGAATCGGCCTTAGCCTTCGAGGATATTAATCCGCAGGCACCTGTTCATGTTCTTATCATACCTAAAAAACATATTCCCACAAGCCTCGATATTAAAGAAGAAGATAATGTACTTATCGGCCATTTATTCCAGATAGCTAACAGAATTGCAAAAGAAAAGAAGATAGCAGAACCTGGATTCAGGCTCGTAATGAATTGCAACCCCGAGTCGGGACAAGCAGTATATCACATACACCTTCATCTGTTAGGTGGCCGAAGGATGCAATGGCCTCCTGGCTAATAGGATGTAGGACTAAAACTTACAAGAATAAATAGAAAAGTCCTACAAAAAAATCAGACTTATACCGATACCATTTTTTCATTCTTTAAATTATTTTAAATCAACAGATAGCGTTAAAGAGAAATGTTAAGAATTGATGGGGAAATTATGTCAGAGAAGTACAAAAAAGGGAAGAAACATCTCAGGTCTCTGGTTGAGGCAATCATACTCCAGGCAATCGAAGATCTTTGGAGCGACGCCCATAGAAAAGAAAGCATCAAATTTTTCATGGGAGAGGCATTCAAAAACTGTGCTAGGATAGCCAATATGAATCTTTTTCAACAGTTAAGGTTAATTAGGATGATTAGGAGAGCTTCAGGAACTTCCGGAATTGTACCGACTGCGGATTTAAACCCAACCAGAATTCAGCTGCTAAGGTTATAAATTTATATTAGATTGATAAGGAAAGAAGATGGAAATTATTCAGCGGGGAGGAAATTTTTGGTGCCGAAGGCGGGATTTGAACCCGCACGGGTTACCCCACACGCCCCTCAAACGTGCGTGTCTACCAGGTTCCACCACTTCGGCATGGATTAGTTAATGCTACAACAAAAATCTGAGGGTTTTCAACTGTCTGAGATCAGTGAAGAAATCTTTATCACGAGATGAGCTGAGAATTAATCTTGATTTTCATTTGCTTTTTAAGACCTTCGATATAGGATTTTACTGCCTTCTCTCTTTTTGCATTCAAGATCGTCTCATTTAACATCTTCGTTACCTGCTCGTCATTGGAGACCTGCTTTAAATTGAGGTCCCCACCCGTAATGTCAACAGACAATTCTATGAGGCGTCTAATCTTATTGAGGGTAAGTTCCTGACGTTTTAATCTCTCATAAATCTCCGGAGTCATTCTGTTAAGTCTCAGTCTATTTATATATACATTCCTGTCGAACACACCTTCCCTCATAAAGGCCGAATCTTTTGCAATTGCCTCCTGGACTTCATCATCGCTGACACTGATTCCTGCATCTTTTGCAACTATCAGTAGAACCCTCTCATCTATCATAGAGTCAAGAACCTTTTCCTTGAGCTTCATCTTATTCTCCATCTCTTCATCAAACTTATCCTTATATATCTCTCTATAAAAACGGGATACCCTATCGTAGGTTCTCCAGTATTCCTCAACAGTTATCTTATATTTCCCGACTTCCGCCACAATTTCGCTATTTCCCCTTTTATCCACAGTCCCTATACCCCAGAACACAAAACTGATTATAACCATGAAGAAAAGGATATAGAAATATTTCGCGTGCTTGCGCATTAATTTAAGCATCTAAACTAATACCTCCCGGTAAAATAGTCATTTAAAATCTCTTTATGGTCGAAGGCTATCCGCTCAGGCAAGATATCTTTTTTAAATACCCTCAGGGACTCTGCATCATCTCCAGCAAGGGCTTTGCCCTTTGCCTTTGCAATAAAGACTGTCGTAATCGTATGATGTCTTGGGTCTCTCTTCGGGTCAGAATACGAATGAAACTGTCTTATCAGTTCCACCTCAAGCCCGGTCTCCTCCTTTGCCTCCCTTATTGCAGCGGCTTCAAGGGTTTCGCCATAATCCACAAAACCTCCCGGTAGTGCCCATCCTTCTGGAGGATTCTTTCTCTTTATTAAAATGATGCCGTCGTCATATTCAATTATAATATCCACGGTGGGGATTGGATTCCTGCGTCCGCCGCCTGTCTTCAATTCTAAACTCTATCTCCTTTTCAGTATCCAACAAATGCTTTTAGATTGTCATTGCGAGCCCGAAGGGCGTGGCAATCTGATGCGAAGCATTTTTAGTTTACCACAAAGTATTTTTCCATAATATCGCAAGACAACAATCCCTCGAGAGAATGCTGCAGAAACCTGAAAATTTCATTGCTGTCATGAACACCTGTTATGTCTATCCAGTGAATACCTTCCTCCTTTCGGAACCAGGTGAATTGCCTCTTGGCATATCTCTTTGTGCCTCTTTTTATGAGCCTGACGGCATCTTCCAGATCAATCTCTCCGCGGAGAAACATTGTTATCTCTTTATATCCAATTGCCTGCATGGGTGTTCTGCCCGGATTCATCTCCAGGATTTTTCTCACCTCTCCCACAAGGCCACATCCAATCATTTTATCCACACGCTTCTCTATCATTCCATATAATTCTTTTCTATCCCTGAGGAATCCTATCTTGATGAAATCATAAGGAAAGGGCTGGGTGAGCTTTCTTTGCATCTCCGACATGGTAGAGTTACTCTTCAGGCAAACCTCCAAGGCCCTTATTGTCCTGCGAATATCTTTAAAGGTAATCTTCCCTGCCGCCTCTGGATCAAGCTCCTTCAGGTAATTGTGCAAAGAACCTTCTTCTTCCCTTTCCATAGAAAGGAGTGTCTCTCTCAATCTCCAATCGGCAGAGGGACCACAGAAAATACCCCTTGTCATCGCCTTAATATAGAGTCCGGTGCCACCCACAATGATCGGAATCTTGTCTTCCTTATGGAGTCTCTCAATAATAGGCACTACTCCTTCTATATATTTGCCTGTACTATAGGCCTCCCGGGGGTCAACTATATCAATCATATGATGTCTTACTATAGATCTCTCCTCAGGAGAAGGTTTGGCAGTTCCAATGTCCATGTACCTGTAGATCTGCATAGAATCGGCACTGATTATTTCAGTATCGAGTGCTCTGGCAAGGAGAATTGAGACACCGGTCTTTCCAACCCCCGTGGGACCGAGCAGGATGAGTACTTTTCTCATCTCCTTTTGAACATCCTTTTCAAATCATCCAGGGAAAGGAAGATTCTCGTCGGTCTGCCATGGGGGCATTGGTCAGGATTATCGGCCTTTTCAAGGTCAGCGACAAGAGCCGAGATTTCTTCCTGCCCCAGTATCTCCTTCCCTCTTACCGAGCTATGGCAGGCAATCTTTGCAGCAAGAAACTCTCTTAGGGATTTGTCAGGGGGAATGCCTCCAAGAATACTTGATGCCACGTCAGATAAAATACCTCCAATATCAGCCTTCTTTAACATATCTGGTAAGGTGCGAACAATTATAGTGTTGCCTCCAAAATCATCCACTTCGATGCCGAAATCCCTGAGTAAAGCAATATTTTCAAGGATAATCCTGTATTCCTTATGCGACAACCTGACCTGCCTTGGAAACAATAAATGATGAGACTTGAGGTCCACCCTCTTCAAAAACTTTTCATAGAGAATTCTTTCATGGGCCGCATGATGGTCTATAAGAATAAGACCCCCCTTGGCTGAAAGGGCCAGGAAGGTGTCTCCAAGGTAGATAAAGGGGATTTGAGGTTTATAGGCAAGTTCAAGATTTTCTGATATTAAAGATTCATAACTTTTGGGTTCTACTATGCCTAAACCACTGTTTATATTAGACAGCATAAATACATCTGTTTCCTCCTTCCCCATAAATTGTTCTACATATTCGGCCCTTTCAACTCTTAAGGTTTCTCTTATCTTATTGCTCACAAGACTGTAAAGGTCTTCCTTATCTTCAAATCTAACCTCACGCTTTGTGGGATGGACATTAAAATCCACTTTTCTCGGGTCCATTTCTAAGAATAGAAAGAAGATAGGATGCTTATCACGAGGAAGAATGCCTTCATAGGCCCTGTAGATTGCATGGGTGAGGGACTGATCTTTTATTGGCCTTCTATTTACAAAGATGAACTGATGGGATTTGCTGTTTCTGAAGTTACCAGCCTTTGTTACAAAGGATTTCATAATTATGCCTTCCACTTTTGCGTTAACCTCGAAGAGGCCATCAAGAAACTCCTTCCCGTAGACCTGCATTATGCGTTCCTTTAGATCAGAGGAAGAAGGAAGATTTATTGTTTCCTGGTTATCAGATACAAACCTGAAGCCGATTCCCCAGTGCGAAAGGGCCTCTCTCGTAATTGTATCTATAATATGAAAGAGTTCTGTGTTATGAGATTTAAGGAATTTCTTTCTCGCCGGGGTATTGAAGAACAAATCCTTGACCTCAACTGTGGAGCCTAAAAAGGGAGAATCCTTTATATCCTTAGTTTCTCCGCCATGAATTTCAACAGAAACTCCTGAAGGGGAGCCCTTCAGACCTGTGAGGAATTTAACCTTTGATACGGATGCAATAGATGGAAGGGCCTCCCCTCTAAATCCCATTGTTCTTATATTGAAGAGATCATCTTCTGTAAATAGTTTGCTTGTCGCATGTCTTTCAAAGGCAAGGAGAGCATCTTCCCTGTCCATGCCGTTCCCGTTATCTGATACCCTGATAAGACGTTTACCCCCATGGAGAACTTCAATCCTTATGTCGGTACTGCCAGCATCAATAGAATTCTCTACAAGCTCCTTCACAACGGAGGCAGGTCTCTCAACAACCTCTCCAGCGGCGATTTTGTTTCTTAAACCGGGCGGCAGGATTTTAATCTGGGGCATAAAAACATTTTAAAAGTAAGGCAATGGTAAGTCAATCTGTGGTATATTTTATCGATATTTAAGCTGGAGGTAATCCATGGATATAAAGGACTACGTTTATCGTAAGGCAATGGAGGCAAAGGCTGGAGCGCGTTCCCTTGCGAAGGCACCATCAGGACTTAAGAATGCTGTTCTGATAAAAATGGCGGAAGTTTTGAGAGAAAGAGTCTCCGAACTCATCTCAGAGAACAAAAAAGATATCGATTATGCCGAAAAGAAAGGACTTTCAAAGGCGTTAATAGACAGGCTTGCCCTCAATGAGAAACGGATAAAGGAGATGGTACAGGGGCTTGCCGAGGTAGCACAGCTTTCTGACCCTGTGGGGGAGGTAGTGAAGATGTGGAAGAGGCCTAATGGCATGTCCGTGGGCCGAATGAGAGTCCCCATAGGAGTGATAAGCATTATATATGAGGCAAGGCCGAACGTAACAGCAGATGCTACAGGCTTGTGTCTTAAGGCGGGAAATGCAGTTATCCTCAGAGGAGGCTCTGAGGCCATTAACTCGAACAGGGCAATAGTAAATATTTTACGGGATGTTGTGAGGTTTCACGGTCTTCATGAAGGGGCGGTGACCTTTATAGATATTCCTGAAAGAGAAGCTATCATGGAAATGCTGAAACTGGAAGGGATTATCGATCTTGTGATACCGAGAGGCGGAGAGGGGCTTATAAGAACAGTGACAGAGAATTCGCGTATTCCCGTCCTGAAACACTATAAGGGAGTTTGCCATGTCTTTGTGGACAGGGATGCTGACTTAATCATGGCTGAGGAAATATGCTTTAATGCAAAGGTACAGAGGCCGGGCACATGCAATGCCATGGAGACAATGCTCGTTGATGAAGCGGTTGCTGAGGGTTTCTTACCCAAGATGCTGAAGAGATTTGAAGATGCTGGCGTTGAGCTGAGAGGTTGTCCAAAAACGCTGGCCATATATCCAAATATAAATGAGGTCAAAGAGGAGGATTACTACAGGGAATATCTGGATCTGATCTTGAATGTGAAGGTTGTGGCGGACATGGACGAAGCTATTGAGCATATCTCAAAATATGGCTCCGCCCATTCCGATTCCATAGTCAGCATGAACTATGACAGGACTATGAGGTTTTTACGGGAAGTTGATTCCTCGGCAGTCTTTGTGAATGCCTCAACCAGACTCAATGATGGTTACCAGTTAGGCCTCGGAGCAGAGATAGGCATATCAACCGATAAGATCCATGCAAGGGGCCCCATGGGCCTTGAGGAACTTACCTGCACCAAATTCATTGTTTTAGGAAATGGCCAATTGAGGGAATAAGAAATTCATGCATCTTTTAGCTTAGATGAAGGTAGGCATATTCGGCGGTACCTTTAACCCGATACACTACGGACATTTGAGGGCTGCTGAGGAAGTAAGGGAAAGGCTGGGTTTCAGTAAAATAATATTCATACCTTCCGGAAATCCGCCCATCAAGACCCGGGAACTTGCTGATGCAAAAGAAAGATATAACATGACAGAGCTTGCTACAGCCGGGAATCCCTTTTTCGAGGTCTCCGATATTGAGTTTAAAAGGCATGGAAAATCCTATACAGTTCAGACTATGAAAGAGCTTTGCGATATTTATCCCGATATTTCCTTATATTTTATCCTTGGGGTAGATGCCTTCCTTGATATTCCTAACTGGTGGCAACCCGAAAGACTTATAGCTATAATGGATTTCATTGTGATCTCAAGGGCATCCTTCAGGTTCATAGACCTTCTTTCATCCCCCTACATACATGCAGATAGGGGTGCTTTAGAAAGGCTTGATGAAGGCGAGCTTGAATCATATTCAGCAAAGCTCAGGAGCAACAGAGATATTTTAGCCATGAGGGTTCCCCTATTAGATATCTCATCTACAGAGATAAGGAGACTTACTGCTGCGGGCAAAAGCATAAAATACCTGTTGCCAGAGGTGGTCGAATCCTTTATAATTGAAAAAGGGTTTTATAAAATTGAGAGTTGAGAGTAAAAACCTAATAGTCAGCATCTCGGTCCTGACTTTGCACTTTTAATTTTACATTTTCATGTAGAAAGGGAGGGTGGACCTTTAGAAAGTAAAGAAAAGGCCTTCAGGGCCGCGAGGGCAACTATAGATAAAAAGGCAAAGGATGTCCTTATCCTCGATTTAAAAAACCTAACCCCTATTGCAGATTATTTCATAATCTGCTCTGGTGAAAGTACCACACATGTAAAGGCAATCGCTGAAAGAGTTGAAGAGATTTTCACGAAAGCAGGCATAAACCCCCTTGGGATTGAGGGATTAGATTACAGCCACTGGGTTCTTATGGATTATGGAGATGTAATTGTTCATATCTTTGAAGAAGAGACAAGAAAATTTTATGAACTCGAAAAACTATGGATTGATGCAAAAAGAATTCCATTGAGCGAGATGGGTGATGAGTAAATTATCAGTTTCTATATTTATCCTGTTGCTCGGTATAGTTGCCCTCTTTGCTATACATAACCGGGAAGCTACTATTTTAAAAATACCTTTCGGTAAGACCTATGAGATTTCCACAATTGCCCTGATATTGTTATCCAGTGCGATGGGCGCTCTGTCAATGCTGATCTTCTTTGTTATTAGGGATACCAAGAGATTTATAGATAATTGGCAGTACCAGAAAAAACAGAAAACCGAGACAAGGGTTCAGGAATTATATTCAGAGGCCCTTAATTCCCTTCTCGCCCATAATGAGAATGAGGCAAGGGAGTTACTTGAGGATATACTGAAGGAAAACCCAGAATACCTCGATGCATTGCTAAGACTTGGTGATATTGCCTGCGAGGAAGAAAACTACGAAAATGCAAATGGTTATTATCAGAAGGCAAGGGCAATCAACCCCCATAATATCGAAACCCTCTTTTCCCTTGAGAAACTTATGGAGAAGACAGGCAGGTGGTCAGATGCCCTGCATTATCTTGAGGATATACTTGACATTGATGACGCAAACTTAACAGCTCTTTATAGAAAAAGGAATATACTCGAAAGACAGGGTAAGTGGGATGAACTCGTATATGTTCAGAAACAGATTCTGAAGAACGAACATACAGAAAAGGCGAAGAATCTCCAGCGGCAGAACCTTATTGGCTATAAGTATGAGTACGGGAGGCAGAGCCTTGAAAACGGAGAGCTTGAAAAGGCAAAGAAAGCCTTCAGGGTTGTGCTGCGAATAGATAAGGATTTCATTCCTGCAACTTTAGGTCTGGCCGAGGTTCTTCTAAGAGAAAATGAGAGCGAAGAGGCTATCAATCTTCTCGAAAAGAGCTATGAACAGACATCTTCCATGATAATACTGACAAGACTTGAGGACCTCCTGATAAATCTTGGTGAACCGGCAAGGCTCATAAGGATATATAAGAACAGCATCTCGAGAAATCCGCAGGATCCTGTAACAAAATTTTTTCTTGGCAAGCTCTTTTACAGACTCGAAATGATTGATGATGCCTTCGAAACTCTGACATCCATTGACACCGGTGGAACTGTTAATCCGGAGTTGCATAAATTGATGGGCAACCTTTATATGAAGCGGAATCAGCCCGAAAAAGCCCTATACGAGTTCAGGAAAGCCCTGTATTCAAAAATAAAGACATCTCTCAAGTTGTCCTATTGCTGTAAAGAGTGCGGCTACATTTCCCTTGAATGGTCAGGAAGATGCGGTGGCTGTAAAAACTGGAATACCTTTCAGTTCAATCTTGATGGAACATGCAAGACATAGATGATTAAAAGTTCTAAATCCAAAATCCTAAATCCTAAACAATGTCAAATTACCGAATGTTCAAACTATTTTGAGCAGTTAGATTTTGAATTTGTTTAGAGTTTAGGTATTGGAATTTAGGATTTTTTATGACTCTTTCATTCCTTGATTGGATAATCATACTCTCCTATATGTTTGTCTCCCTTTCTATCGGTATATATTTCACAAAAAGGGCTTCCTCAAGTATGTCAGAATTTTTTCTTTCTGGCAGAAATCTTCCCTGGTGGTTGGCAGGTACATCAATGGTAGCAACCTCCTTCTCTTCGGATACACCTTTGTATGTCACAGGATTAGTGAGAGGTTACGGAATTTATGAAAACTGGCAATGGTGGTGTTTTATCATGTCAGGGATGATGGCCGTTTTTTTCTTTGCGAGGCTCTGGAGGAGGCTCGGTGTTCTGACGGATGTGGAACTTATTGATCTGCGTTATTCAGGTAGATCAGCCTCTATACTCAGGGGTTTTAAAGCACTTTATTTTTCCACCGCCATCCATACAATTATCAAGGCCCAGGTCATACTGGCGATGACAAAGATTCTTGATCTATCACTGGGATGGGGAAAGTGGGAAAGCATTTTTATATCGAGTTCAATAACGGTCCTCTATTCAATGCTTTCCGGTTATTGGGGAGTGGTTATGACAGATTTTTTTCAGTTTATCATAGCGACGGCGGGTGCTGTGGTTCTGTGTTTTGCCGCCGTTGATAAAGCCGGGGGGTTATCGGCTCTGAGGACAGAAATCAATCAAGAGGTGCTTGGCTTTTTCCCTCCCCTTGAGGGAGGTTTTGTGGGAATGGCCTTTATGACATTTCTGGGTTATGTCGGGCTCAGTTGGTGGTCAAAGTATTCATCAGACGGAGGCGGCGTAATTGTCCAGAGGATGGCCTCATGTAAGGATGAAAAACACAGCCTGATTGCAACATTTTATTTCAACATAGCAAATTACGCTCTCCGAACGTGGCCATGGGTATTAGCTGCCCTTGCATCAATTATTCTTTATCCAGTTGTGAAGGACAACGAGGCGGTTTATCCAAGGATGATGGTCGATCTTCTACCATCAGGACTTAAGGGTCTCATGCTTGCATCCTTCTTTGCCGCCTTTATGTCAACCCTTAGCACCTACCTGAATCTTTCATCGGCCTACTTTGTGAATGATTTTTACAGGCCCTTTATTAAAAAAGGAAAAAAGGAAAAACATTATATTGGGGCATCACGGATAGCAACACTCATCTTATCAATAATCACAGGAATCGTAACATTCTATGTGACATCAATAATCGGGGTATTCAAATTTCTTATTGCCTTTGGGTCTGGCACCGGCCTTGTTTATATAATCCGGTGGTACTGGTGGAGGGTAAATGCATGGTCTGAAATATCAGCGATGATAAGCTCCACTGTCATGACTATCCTTGCTTACACACATCCGGTTCTCGAATATCTTCCTTATTATGCCAAGCTGGGACTGATTATCTCAGTGTCCACCGTTGTGTGGGTTATTGTCACATTACTGACAAAACCTTCTGATAAAGAAAAGCTCATTGATTTTTATAAAAGGACAAAACCCGGGGGAACTGGCTGGAAACCTTTTAAAGACTTGATTGATAACCCTGTCCAGAGCAATAGACTATCCGATGCACTGATAGAATGGATTTATGGATGTCTCTTTGTTATAGGACTTACCCTCGGTATCGGTAAGGTTTTGCTTGGTTATTACTTTCCCGGTTCCGCTTTACTCATGCTTTCTTTGACCACAGGTTTGCTCTTATACAAGAGGCTTTCAAGAAAAAAGTGGGTCTTCACTTCTTAAATTTTCTTCAGCTGGCAAATGTTCTGAGTACTGAAGAAGGCAAAGCCTTTGGGTGTTGACCCCAAGCACTCTGTAACCTGCCGTTGCGGGCAGTTATACCACAGCATGTTTTACTTCTTTGGGTCTTACTCTTTTTAAATCCAACTTCCGCTCTAGTAAGAACCTATCAGATTCTTCTCGAAGTTTTTCTATTCTTTGTTCTGATGTTAAATCTTTTTCTTCATCATAAATCCTCTCAATAATCTCATGAATCTCGGCCAATCCTTTTAACCTTTTCATTATTCAATCACCTCCTCTGGTGAACATATCTCAATCTCGTGATAGCCTAACAATCTGTTCACACCATTGACCATAACCCTTGTTTTTAGTTTAACAATATGCTCGAAGTTCCAACTGACAATTGCCTCTATTCCGTTTATTACGGCTACAGCAATATGTAACGCCTCACTTCTATAGCGTTCAGGAATGATTCCTTCTTTAACGTAACGCTCAGCCAACTCTTCAGCCTCTATAT
Organism: Nitrospirota bacterium; assembly: GCA_040753575.1. Taxonomy (GTDB): domain Bacteria; phylum Nitrospirota; class Thermodesulfovibrionia; order Thermodesulfovibrionales; family SM23-35; genus JBFMEC01. Next base: position 12,954 of record JBFMEC010000060.1, read on the forward strand.
GTACTTCAAGTAACAAAGGATTTGTCTCCCTCAATAATCCTTCCAATTGGGATTTCCGTGGTTCAGATGCTCTGCTAATCTCTCTGATTACTTCATCTGAAATATAGATGCCCTCGGCTATTAAGGGTAGGTCTTTAAATAACTTTAAGGTAATGTCCTTTTTTTCAGCATCGCCTTCTGCAAATACGAAGTTAAATATCGTTGTATCAAGGTAATATTTTATCTTTTTCAAGGGATTCCTCTGATATTATTTTAGCATGTTATCTGCCCGGTGCAGGCAATTCTTTCTTTAATAATGGTCGCTGTGAGGCTGTCCCTATTTATTATTTCAGCCGTATTTGACAGGAAGAAGTCTATCGAGAGTAACATGTTTTGAAGCATCAAGAATCTCTATGCCTATTATCCTGTCACCCTCCCCAA
>JBFMEC010000061.1:0-13330 GCA_040753575.1 Nitrospirota bacterium
AAGTACCTTTTGTGCCATAATATATTCACCTCGTTGGTGTTATTTTGTTGCTCGCACAACTATTCTAACACCTCATCCTTATTGGGATAACGAGGTTTTTTTATTTTTTTGATGGTGAATCAAGGTTGCCTTATCAAAAAATCTCCCTTGAAGAAATCTAATTTTTGTAAATCCCTGTAAAGGAAAATGATATAATTACTTCGAATTTATAAAATTCTGGTTAACACAAATAATGCAGTTTAAAAAAATTCGGTTAAAGGAGGAGGTCAAGAATGTTATCCCATATACCCATAAATCTCGATAAGGTAAAGCAGGGAGAAATAGAAAAGGAGATACTCAGGGCGGCAATAATTGCTGAATTAGATGCAATAAACCTCTATGAGCAGATGGCGGCCATGACAAAAAATAATGATATAAAAAAGGTTCTTCTCGATGTTGCGCGAGAAGAGAAGACACATGTCGGAGAATTCCAGGCATTACTATTGAGGCTGGATAAGGAGCAGGAAAAAGAATTAGAAGAAGGGAAAAAAGAAACTAATCAATTAATCGGTAGATGAAGAAACTGGAAATTGACTAAACCAGTCTTCTGGTTTATAGTTTACTTAGAATATGATTCAGAGTATGACAGGCTATGGTAGTTCCGAGATTGATGGCTTCAGGGTGGAGATACGCTCCCTTAACCACAGGTTTGTCGACATCTCGTTGAAATTACCTCCCTATCTGAGCCAACACGACTTATCTTTAAGAAATATTATTAAAGAGAGGTTTGGTAGAGGAAGATTCGACATCTCCATTTCAACACATGATCATAGGTTGACTCCGTTGGGCATAAACAAAGAGGCGGCAAAAAAGATATATACAGCCTTTCTGGCATTACAAAAAGAATTATCCATACCGGGTCAGATTGATATAAACACTCTTGCTGGGTATAGAGAACTCCTGACAGAAGAGGAGCCAGAGTATAATATAAACGCCCTTTACACTGCCTTCAATGAAGCTGTCTCTATTCTTTCGACCATGAGGATAAAGGAAGGTGAACTTCTTTCAAGAGAACTCAAAGAGAGAGCACAGACACTGAATGTTATGAATGATAGGATAAAGGCATTGTCGCCCGATCTGGTAACAGGATGGAGGGAAAAATTCTCTGAAAGATTGAAGCTAATACTTGAAGAAGTAGAAATAGGAAGCTCAAGAATCCTGCAGGAGGCTGCGATAATGGCAGATAAACTTGATATTTCCGAGGAAGTCAGCCGGATAGAAAATCATATAAGGCACTTCCTAGAGATTCTTGATGAAGGTAACATGATAGGAAGAAGACTGGACTTCCTTCTTCAAGAGATAGGCAGAGAGGTAAATACAATGGCTTATAAAGTGGGAGATTATGTTATTTCAAGCCTGATAATAGAGATGAAGACGGAGATTGAGAAAATGAGAGAACAGGTACAGAATATACAATGAGACTGATAAATCCTAAATTCAAAACCCTAAATCCTAAACAAATCCAAATTTTAAATAATTTTAGGCCCTTTCAAATTTCGAGGTTTTTTAGAATTTGGTGCTCAGGATTTAGAGTTTTCTGTTCTGGAGGTAATGATGAAAAAAGGCGATTTACGCCCCGTCCTCGTTAATATAGGTTTTGGCAATGTTGTGGCTGCCTCTAGGGTTGTAGCAATTGTGACACCTGGCTCCGCTCCTATGAAAAGACTGCGGGAGGAGGCGAAAAAGGAGGGCAGACTAATCGATGCGACAGAGGGCAGGCGCACGCGCTCAATAATAGTTACCGACAGCAATCACATTATACTTTCGGCACTCCAGGCTGAGACTATTACACAGAGATTTCTTGAAGAAAAGGAAACTGTTGCAGGGGAGAAAGGATAGAGGCATCCTTTTCATAGTCTCGGCACCATCGGGGGCCGGGAAGACTACGCTCTGCAAGAAACTGGTTTCCACTCTGCCTGATCTTCAACACTCAGTTTCTTATACTACGAGACAACCCAGACCGGGTGAAGTAAACGATAGAGACTATACATTTATTAATGTTGATGAGTTCCAGGCGATGATCAAGAAAGGGGAATTTGTGGAGTGGGCAGAAATTCTGGGAGAACTTTACGGCACATCAAGAAAGAGGATTGAAGAACTCGTCGATTCAGGTATTGACGTTATTCTGGATATAGATACTCAGGGCGCCGCTCAGATGAAAGAAAAATATACGGATGGTGTATATATCTTCATAGTCCCTCCCTCAATGGATGTTTTGAGAGAAAGGCTTGAGAAAAGGATGGCCGACTCAAAGGAGGAAATAGAGAAAAGACTTAAAAGATCAATCAGCGAGATTAGAGATTATTATAAATATGATTATGTTATAGTAAATGATATCCTTGAAAATGCTTTGAAGGAGATTAAGGCTATCGTAATATCACAGAGGGTCAGTACCAAGAGGATTGATCCTCAATGGATTAAAGAGACATTTCTAAAATAGGAGGAACAAATGGAAATTATTTCACTGCCTGTGGAAATTGACCGCAAGAAAATCGATGGCAGATACAGGATTGTGGCAATTGCCTCCCAGAGAGCAAAAGAGCTTGCTTTAGGCGCTAAAGCCAAGGTTAAGACAAAGGCGAAGAAGCTCACAACTGTAGCAATTGAAGAGACAATAGGTAATGCCATCGAGTTTCTAACTGGTGAAGAGGCGAAAAAGGCCGAGGAAGAGGCAAAGAGATTCGATTACAGAAGGCTCCTGGAGGAGAGGAAGAGGGCGGTTGCAGGTGAGGATCTCACGGAGTTGGAGAAGGACTTGAAGGTCTACCTTCACGAAAAGGAGGAGATGGAAAGGAAAACCCTGGAAGGTCTCTTCGGTGAAAAATTAGAAGAAGGTGCTGAAGAATAAATTTATACTCCTTGGAGTTACAGGAGGAGTTTCAGCTTATAAGACTGTTGATTTAATAAGAAGGCTCAGAGAAGAAGGCGCATCGGTTTACGTTATCATGACCGAGGCAGCTAAAAATTTCGTAACACCTCTTTCTCTTGAGATTGCCTCTGAAAATAAGGTTTATTCAGACCTTTTCAATGAACCTCTGGCTCATATAGTGTTGCCTGCGAAGGCAGATGTAATGGTCGTGGCCCCGGCAACTGCAAATATAATTGGTAAGTTTGCAAGAGGTATAGCCGATGACCTTTTAAGCACAGCGATCCTTTCATTTAAAGGTAAGGTAGTTGTTGCACCTGCCATGAACTGGCGGATGTATGAGAATCCCCTTTTTCAGGAGAACCTGAGAAATCTCTTGTCACGGGGATATATTCAAGTTGGTCCTGAAAGAGGTAGCCTTGCCTGTGGAGAAGAAGGCATAGGCAGGATGTCCGAGGTCTCCGAAATAATCGAGGCCATCAAATCCGTTATTTCGAAGAAAGATCTCCTGGAAGAAAAAATCCTTGTGACTGCCGGACCCACAAGAGAATATCTTGATCCCATCAGGTTCATATCAAACCGATCATCGGGCAAAATGGGCTATGCTATTGCCAGAACAGCTCTAAGGAGAGGTGCCGATGTGATATTAATAAGTGGACCTTCCTCATTAAGTCAACCCGGAGGGGTCAAGTTTATTTCCGCAGAGACCGCATCGGATATGTTGAATGCCATAAATAGAGAAATACCTTCGTCTACTCTATTCATAATGTCTGCAGCCGTATCCGATTTCATGCCGGCCCTGAAGGTTAAAGAGAAGATTGAGAAATCGGGGGAGTTGCTTTTAAGGCTTAATAGAACTCCTGACATTATTTTAGAGGTGGGAAAGAGGAAGAAGAGGCCTTTTATTATTGGGTTTTCAGCTGAAACCGGCCAGAAAATAAACAGGGCGAAGAAGAAGTTAAAGGAAAAGAATATGGATATGATCATCTTTAATGATGTGACTGATGGCGGTTCAGGCTTTGATGTTGATACGAACAGGGTCGTGATTATTGATAGAAAAAAGGAGATAAGACTACCCCTCATGAATAAGGATTCCGTAGCCGAATCGATATTAGACAGGTTTGTTGAACTGAAATCTTGACTTTTTCAATCTTTTTGATGAAAATTTGGCAGCATGGCGCTTGAAGATATTGAGAGATTGAAAGAAAGGGTGAATAAAGATCCGAATTCAAAACTCTTTGTTCCCCTTGCAGAAGAATACAAAAAGGCTGGAATGATTGATGAGGCAATACTGGTTCTTATAAATGGTCTTGAAAGACATCCCGGATACATGAGTGCCCGAGTTTCTCTTGGAAAAATATACCTCGAGAAGGGAATGATCGAGAATGCAAAAATAGAATTTGAAAAGGTTACGAGTTTTATTCCCGACAATTTGTACGCCCATAGAAAACTGGCTGAAATTTACAAAGATCTCGGCAAAAAAGATAAGGCCTTAGAAGAATTTAAGAAAGTATTGAGATTGAACCCGTCAGACGAGTGGGCATTTAAAAATCTTTCAGACATTGAAGGAAAATCTCTTGATCAGCCTGTTCAGGAAGCAATAAAGGAGGAAGAAACAGTTTCAGTCGGAACAGAAAGGTTGACAGAAGAAGAGAAACCCCTGAGTGCCGTGAGCGAAAAAGAGATTGAGGATTTCAAGAAAGCTCTCTTCAAGGAGAAAGGAGAAGTATCCGAAGAGGTATTGCTCTCTGAAGATATTGAGGAAGTGCCAGGTGAAATATACGAGAAGGCACATCTGGGCCTAGCTGATGCCGATGCCTGTATATCTCAGGGTAAATATGCGGAGGCTATGAATATCTACAGGAAAATCCTTTCATCAGAGCTTGGTAATATTCATATACTGCAACGCATGGAGGAACTTAAGGCTCTACTGAAACTTCTTGGAAAAGATAATGAGGAATTAATAGCGAGGCTTAATAGTTTTCTCGAGAATATTAAAAAGAGGAGCGATGAATATTTTAGAAGACTATAGAATTATTTCAAAAGAAAGGGTTACGGTTGAATGTATTAATCATCCATGGGCCTAACCTGAATCTCCTCGGTAAGAGGGAGACGGAGATATATGGTACAAAGTCTCTCGAAGAGATAAACGGGGATATTCTTACTCTCGCCTCAGATCTCGGTATTAACGTCAGGATAGGTCAGTTTAATAGTGAAGGTGAAATAATAGATGCTATTCAGAAAATTGATTATGATGCCCTGATCATAAATCCTGCCGCTTATACTCATACAAGTATTGCCATACGAGACACTATAGCTGCGATAAAGAAACCAGCCATTGAAGTCCATCTCTCAAATATCCATAGAAGGGAAGAATTCAGAAGAAAATCCTTCATAGCGGAGGTCTCCTTCGGGCAGATAAGCGGTTTCGGGCCTGACAGTTACCTCCTTGCCCTCCGTGCCGTAAAGAGTATCCTTTCAAAATAAGAATAACCAAATTCCAAGCACCAATGACAAAATAATGACCAATATTGCCACGCAAAAAATTTGAATTTATTTGGTTTTGGGATTTGATTATTGATAATTATTTGTTATTGTATTTTGGTTATTGGAATTTCATTTGTTAAATTATGATTAAGATACCTGTTACTCATTATTCCTCGAAACTCATTGAGGTAAGGGAATCCCTCAAAAGAAGGAAGGTCGATGGATTTCTTGTCAATGATATAAATAATGTCCGTTATCTCACAGGCTTTTCAGGTTCATCTGGTTTCTTGTTGATTACAAAAAAAGATAATATCTTTATAACCGACTTTAGATATAAGGAGCAGGCAGAAAAAGAGATTGAGGGTTGGGATATCATTATTTCAAAGGAAGGGATAATAAAGGCTATAAAAATTTTATCTAAGAATAGAGGAATAAAGAGACTGGGGATTGAGTCCTCTGTCTCTTATGATTTTTTCAAAAGATTGTCCAGCATAAGTCCAGGTCTAAAGATTTTCAAAGGACTCATTGAGAAACTGAGAGAAGTTAAGGATGTCTTTGAGATAGGTTTGATAAAAGAGGCAGTCAAGCGCGCTGAATCTGCCTTTCTCGAAGTGAAGCCCTATATAAAACAGGGAGTTAAGGAGAGGACTATCGCCCTTAGACTTGAGGAAACATTAAAAAAGAAAGGCTGCAGGCGCATTCTCTTCGACATAATTGTTGCCTCAGGTCCGAATTCGGCTATGCCTCATGCCAGACCTACGGAAAGGAGATTAAGGGAAGGAGAACTTTTGATTTTAGACTGGGGTGGAGAGGCGGAGGGTTTTTATTCCGACATGACCCGTACATTTATCATGAAAGGTAATAAAGTCGGTAAAAAAGGAGAGATTTTCCGATTTGTCTTGGAAGCCAACAAAAAAGCCATTTCTGTAGTTTCCCCCGGAGTTCAATCAGAGATTATTGACCGTGCCGCACGGGATGTTATAAAAAAGGCTGGTTACGGTGATTTCTTTGGGCATGGGACCGGTCATGGCGTTGGACTTCAGGTTCATGAAGCACCATATATAACTCATCACAGGCGTAAGATTATTAAGGAAAATATGATCTTCACGATAGAACCAGGGATTTATGTGCCGGAACTCGGCGGAGTAAGGATAGAGGATATGGTGGTAGTGAGGTCACGGGGGTCTGAGGTATTGACGAGCCTTCCTAAGAATCTCGAAATCATTTAGTTCCTAAACAGTGGTAAGAAGGCTGGATATAGTATTTTCGCTCATTCTCGTCCTGCACCATATCATGGTGCGGACTCCGAGGCTTTTGCCTCTTTTATAATTAGAATCTTCTCATTGGACTATCGGCAAAAGAAGCCGCTCAAATACTATAGCCAGCCATCACGGAAATGGAGAATGCTTACATCTCCGGGAAGGAATAGAATTTTGTCTGTGGACTGTGATAAAGTATTGAAAATTTTAAGAGGGAATCTTGTATGATTGAAGATATTAGGAGGTTTATTGCATGATAAAACCTTTAAAAAATTTAAGGCGTATTAGCTTTGATTTCGACGAGTGATTTCAGAAAGGGTCTTAAAGTGGAATTCAGGAATGAACCCTGTGAAATAGTTGACTTTCAACATGTGAAGATGGGAAGAGGGGGGGCGATTGTAAGAACAAAATTGAAAAGCCTGAAGACGGGAAAAATCCTTGAAGAGACCTTCAGGTCAGGCGAAAGATTAGAGACTCCCCAGCTTGAGGAAAAGGAGATGCAGTATCTTTATACACAAGAGGGGTTATATTATTTCATGGATCAAGATACTTATGAGCAAATTCCCCTCACGAGGGAACAACTGGGTGAGGCAAAGAAATTTCTTAAGGACAACATGGAAGTGGTAATTTTATATTATAGAGGAGACCCGCTCAGTGTAGAGCTTCCAACGTTTGTGGAATTGTTAGTTACAAAGACAGATCCTCCGGGATTTAGAGGTGATACTGCGACGGGAGGCGGCAAACCTGCAACCCTGGAAACAGGAGCTGTCATCAGAGTTCCTTTTCACATCAAGGAGGGCGAAGTTATTAAAGTTGACACAAGGACGTCGGAATATATAGAAAGAGTTAAATGATGGAGATCGAGGACTTAAAAGAGCTAATCGAGCTTCTCAGGGACACGGATATTACGGACCTTCAATTAGAAAAAAACGGTACGAAGATAAGAATAAGACGGGAGAGACTCTTGTCATCCATAGAAGTGCCGACTCAAAAAGCATCCGGAGTGTCCGAGAAGATATCGGTTGAAACAGAGAAGGAGGCCCAGAGACTTATTACAGTGACATCACCGATTGTTGGCACTTTCTACAGAGCACCTTCACCAGAAGCGGAGCCTTTTGTGGAAGTGAACTCGGTCGTGAAAAAGGGTCAGGTTCTTTGTATTATAGAGGCGATGAAATTGATGAATGAAATAGAGAGCGAAGTAGATGGTGCTGTTGTAAAGATACTGGTGGAAAATGGTCAACCTGTGGAATATGGCGAACCCCTATTTCTCATTGAACCTATGTGATAAGAATACCTCTTTTTTGCGTTCCTTGAAGATAAAGGTGTTTAACAAAGAATTCCTTTTGAATAATCGATTCCGCCCTGCAAAGGATATTTTCAGATGAAACAGTTTAAAAAGATTTTGATAGCAAACCGAGGCGAGATCTCTATCAGGATTATCCGGGCGTGCAGGGATCTTGGAATAAAAACTGTTGCCGTCTACTCTGATATAGAAAAAGAATCCCTTCATAGGAAATTAGCGGACGAAGCAGTTTGTATCGGACCTGCCAATGTAATGCAGAGTTACCTGAATATACCTGCAATTTTAAGCGCTGCTGAGATAACTGACTCGGATGCCATACATCCCGGTTATGGATTTCTCTCAGAGAATTATCATTTTGCCGAGGCCTGCGTCACCTCGGGCTTAACTTTTATAGGACCTACTCCCGAGAATATAAGGCTTGGCGGTGATAAGGCTAAGGCAAGACAGATAATGAAAAGAAAGGGTGTGCCTGTCGTTCCCGGAAGTGACGGACCGATTGTTTCAGAGGAGATGGCTCTGAAGGCAGCAAAAAAGGTTGGTTTTCCAATAGTACTGAAGGCCTCCGCCGGTGGAGGAGGACACGGCATGAAGATTGTGAAGGAAGAAAAGGATATAGAGCAAGCCTTTTATATGGCCCAGAGAGAGGCTCTAACAGCCTTCGGGAATAGCGAACTTTATGTAGAAAAATATATACCCAATGTTAGGCATATAGAAGTTCAAATAATGTCGGACAACAAGGGAAATGTTGTTCACTTGGGCGATAGAGATTGTTCGATACAGAGGAGACATCAGAAACTCTTAGAGGAATCTCCTTCTCCTGTTTTATCAACAGAAAAGTTCAGAAAAAGGATAGGGGAATTAGGTGTGAAGGCCGCGCGAGCGATAAAATACAAAAATGTTGGTACCGTTGAGTTTATAGTCGATGCGGAAGGAAACATTTATTTTATGGAGATTAATACCCGAATCCAGGTAGAACATCCTGTTACAGAAACTGTAACGGGTATTGACATAATAAAAGAACAGATTAAGCTTGCAGCTGGCTTGCCTTTAGAACTTAAACAGAATCAGATTAAGCCAGCAGGTCATGCTATAGAATGCAGGATCAATGCAGAGGACCCTGAAAGGTTTATACCTTCTCCAGGAAAGATTACTTTCCTTGCTGTCCCAGGAGGTCCGGGGGTCAGATTAGATGCGGCCATTTATTGCGGATATGTCGTGCCGACACATTACGATTCACTTATAGCTAAACTGATTGTTCATGGAAAGGACAGAACAGAGGCAATTGCCCGTATGAGGCGCGCCCTCGATGAATTTATAATAGATGGCGTAAAGACAACCATACCATTCCATAAAAAGGTCCTGAATAATCCCGATTTTCTAAAGGGAGAATTTAATACGGATTTCGTAGAAAAACTTAATAGCATAGAGCATTAATCTATTCTTCTAACAACTGCCATTCAGCAAATCCAGCCTTCCTGTCTTCCAGATATCTTCCCTTTAAATTTAGGGATTTTTTCTGAGGATGTGTTATTAAAGTCACAAAGGCTCTGAGGATATTTGCTATTCATTCAGCTATTCCTTTCTAAATTCAAAGGTTTTTAAGGTTTGAAAAGTCAGCGGAGGCAATTATCAGGTGTGTTATCAGTCTAATTTTATAAAGGGATAGCGTTCCAGGTCCTCCTTTGTCCAGAGAGAAAGGCCGGCCCAATTGCCGACCGTCTCGACCGCGATAATCATATCAGGATTGTCAAATGTTATGTGTCCAGGAGTCCCCACCTTTCCGAGAGCCTCCAGCAGGATGTTATCGAGAAACTGTTCTTCCTGTAAACTTGCAAGTTTGCCTTTTTGGCCGCGTCTTCTCATCCTCACGTAAAAACCTTTGCCCGCGAGTTGAGGTAACCATGAGAGAACGACTTCTTTAGCCTTATTTTCGAATTCTTCCGGGGAGCTGAAAATAAAGGTGTGAGTCACCGGTATGAGTCTGGACAGAAAAGATAAAGATTCGGGGTCTTTAAGTCCCGTTTCTCTGAGAACCTCCAGCATTTGCTTTACATCTTCCGCTTTCATCAGAAGAACGTTGAAAAAATCTGTTCCTTTAATAGAACCGAACCTATGAAGCACTTCAAGGGCTTTCCTGAAACCTCTTTTATTAACGTTAATCACAACGTTCCATTCCTGCATGCCCTAAATTATATCATGGAATTTTCAATTGATAACTTTCAAAAAGTGAGATTGGCCTCGCAATGACAACTTTTTATCGTCTTTTGTAAAAGATGGTTATGTATAGAATAGGATTCCGAATTATGCTAAGATTTTAAAGATATTTATGTATTTAGGTGGTTTATGCTTCATAACAGATAGGAAGATTTGTAAACTCTCCTGTGAGGAGATGGCACTCAAGGTTCTTAATTCCGGTGCGAAGTGGATCCAGTACAGGGATAAGGAAAGATCAAGACGGGAGGTTTATGGAGAGGCATTAAAACTCAGAAGACTCACTGAAGATTTTAAGGCGGTCTTGGTTGTGAATGATCATGCCGACATCGCCCTTGCCGTAGATGCAGAGGGAGTTCATCTCGGGCAGGAGGATCTTCCTCTTAAAGAGGCGCGAAAGATAATGGGCACTGACAAAATAATCGGTATATCTACTCACAGTCTGGAAGAAGCGGTGAAGGCGGAAGAAGATGGTGCTGATTACATCGGTTTTGGCCCTATCTTCCATACTACAACAAAGGACGCCGGTAGACCGAGAGGAACGGATTTGCTTCGAGAGATAAAAAGGCAAATCAAAATTCCAGTAGTCGCAATCGGTGGCATAAATATTGAAAATGTCAGATCTGTTTTGGAGGCGGGTGCGGACGCCGTTGCCGTTGCTTCAGCAATACTTGGCAAAGATATTGAGAAGAATGTCAAGCTGTTTTTAAAGATCATTGGGTCTCCTTTCTTTTCTTCATCTGTGTGAATATTATCTGGGTGTTCTATACCTAATTAAGTAAGCAGGGCAAGGTTTTTAACGAAAGACTTGAGGCAAGCTTTACTCAAAGACATGGACATAATCACTTCTTGAAAGAAATATCATGAGCGACAAAACCTACTGAAAAGTCTTGGAGGCCTCATTAGAATATTCGCTCTCATATTCTGATATATTATATGCAGTTACCGCAAAATAATACGTGCCTGATGGAAGACCATCAACTGTGTAAGTACATTCTGTTATATCCCCAATTTCCTGACAGGATGCGCCCCCAACATCCATTGAAACTGTATAGTTATGAGATAGTGTCCCGTAATAGATCTTATATCCTGCCAGATCAGTTAATGGTGTTCCGTCGACGTTCGTTGTGGGTGCGTCCCAGGTAAGAGTCGCAGAGTAAAGGGTAAGGGAAGTGGCAACTGTTAAGCTTACAGGTCTTGTTGTATCGCCATTTCCATTCGTCATATTGATAAAGTTGACTGTATCGGTATAAGTGCCGGGCAGGAGGCCGTCGGCATTGCTGTTTATGGAGACTGTAACGGCTATGCTTGTACCTGCTGGCAGTGTCCCAGTCGTTGGGGACGGGGTTACCCATGCCTGTCCCTGGGAAGCCGTCCAGTTTATCGCACTGCCTCCCGTATTGGTAAGAGTAAATGTCTTGCTCAAGGGACTAAAAGGACCTCCCTGATAACCTGAGGATGTCAACCCATCTGACGGTGTCACCGAAAGAACTCCAGGTATCGCATTTTCTGAGAAAAGTGTGTCAAGTTTTGATACAAAGGCATCGGTATTGCCATTGAAAAAGGTATCATAAGCACCAGGAGTAGTAGGAAAGTCTGAAGAGAAAGTATTACCAGCAAGAAAAATATTGCTTGAGGAATCCATGGCAATGGAATATGCATAATCTTCCTTATTGCCACCCAGAAATGTTGAAGCAAGGAGAGTTGTCAAATCACCACTTAGCTTTGATACGAAGACATCAGTATAACCGCTATATTCAACACTGTAGGCACCTGGAATTATTGGAAAGTCTAGTGAGAAAGTACTACCGACCACATAGACATCTCCTGAGGGACCTATAGCAATAGGACCGGCAAACTCACTATTACTACCGCCCAGAAATGTTGAAGCAAGAAGACTTGTTAGATCACTATCTATCTCTGATATAAAAACATCGGCAGAAGGACCATTATTAAAATAAGTATCATAGGCCCCAGGGGTTGTCGGAAAGTCTGATGAGTAAGTAGTACCAGCAATATAGATATTCCCTGATGAGTCCAGGATGGCTGAAAAGGCATGCTCCTCATTAACACCACCCAAGAATGTTGAGGCAAGGAGACTTGTCAAATCACCGTTAAGTTTTGATATAAAAACATCGGAATAAAAATTACCATTAAAAGAGGTATCATAGGCACCAGAGGTTGCCGGAAAGTCTGATGAGCGACTATTACCAACCGTATAGACATTCCCTAATGAGTCCACAGTGATGAAGCGGGCATACTCTGAATGGCTACCACCCAAGAATGTTGAGGCAAGGAGAGTTGTTAAATCATTGCTCAGCTTTGCTGTAAAGGCATCAGAACCACCCTTAAAGAAGGTATCATAAGCATCAGGAGTTGTCGGAAAGTCTGATGACATTGTAGATCCCGCTATATAGACAGTCTCTGAGGGATCCATGGCAATGGAATAGATTTGTTCATTACTGACACCACCCAGGAGTGTTGAGGCAAGGAGAGTTGTTAAATCACTGCTTAGCTTTGAAACAAAGCCATCGGTATCGCCGTTGAAAGAGGTATCATAAGCATCAGGAGTTGTTGGAAAGTCTGATGACATTGTGGATCCGACCACATATATATTATCTGAGGAATCTATAACGATGGAATGTAGATAATCATCATTACTGCCACCCAGAAATGTTGAACTCAGGATACTTGATAAATTATTATTTAGCTTTGATATGAAGACATCATAATAATCGCTGTTGAAAGATGTAGCGTAAGCACCAGGAGTTGTCGGAAAATATAGGGATAGAGTATAACCGGCTATATATATATTTCCTGCAGAGTTTATGGTAATGGAGCTAGATAAATCCCTACCGCTGCTTCCCAAAAATGTTGAGGCAAGAAGAGGATCAATCACAATTTCTTTAGTCTTATCATACTTTCCTAACTTGTAACTGTAAATTAATCCAGTTTTTGTCTTTATAAGTCTGTACTTTACATTTACTTTTACCTTTTTGCCATTTTTCTCCTGATAAGCCACTGGCTTTGTGAATCTTACTACTCCGAGTTCAGTTTGTACTTCAAGCTGGCCTGATTTATTCACCTTTATTGTTCGTGCTCCCTCTATCCTTACTTTTATGTCTTTTGAATTAGCGCCAGGTTTTATATAAAATAATTTTT
>JBFMEC010000062.1:0-13239 GCA_040753575.1 Nitrospirota bacterium
GTAAAGAAAGGCTCAGGCTTCATGACCATGCCGGCCCCTCCTCCGTAAGGATAATCATCTACCGTTTTATGTCTATTTCTGGTGTAAGATCGAAGATCGTGGGCCCTTACCTCAATAATGCCTTTCTGCAAAGCCTTTCTTAGAATACCGTAGCCTGTATATATCTCGATGATTTCAGGAAAGATTGTGATAATGTCGCATTTCATATTCTTTTCAGGACATTTCAGGCTAAGGTCTGTAGCGATACCATTATTAAAATAAACGTAGGTTACCTCTTGGGGTTTGCCAAAGGGAACCCTTTACTCAACAAGGAGAGATCGGTAGGGCAGAGGAACCTCTTTCTCCACCCGGATTTGCTATTAACTTTCCGCTGTCTACAAGCGGATAGGTTTTATTCTAAGATTTCGAGTACGCAGCGTTTGCCTATTTTTGTCCCCGATGCACTGAGTATAGTCCTCATTGCCCGAGCCGTTTTACCCTGTTTTCCAATAACCTTTCCAAGGTCGCTTTGAGCAACCCTGAGTTCAAAAACGGTTGTCTTTTCGCCATCCACTTCAGTAACACTAACCTCTTCAGGCCTGTCGACCAGCGCCTTTGCCATGCTCTCAACCAATGCTTTCATCGTGTCCACCTCCATGCGAGTCCTGGGCTGTCTTTAGGCCAGCCCTTTGTATTAGCTTTTTAACTATGTCAGTAGGTTGTGCTCCTCGCTGCAACCAAAGATTTATCTTCTCCAGATCTATTTTTACTTCAGAGGGTTCTTTAAGGGGGTTATAGGTCCCGAGGATCTCTATAAAAGGTCCATCCCTCCTTGCTCTGGAATCGGCTACTACCACTCTGTAAAAAGGTCTCTTATGTGAACCCAATCTCGTAAGTCTAATTTTTACCAACAATCACCTCCTTAAAATTGAGAAAATTTTAAAACATTTCCGGATATAAAGTAAAGGTATCAGCAAATAAAAGGAAATAGCAGATCTTTTAAGAGAGGGGTAGCAAAATTTTTAGAATAATTTTTACTCATACAAATGGGAGTAGAAATGATAGAAAACTTCGCACAGCATAACCGTCTAAAGTTTGCTACTTTCCTTTGAAAATATGGGCTGGAAAAGAGAAGGACTCTTTGTTACAATTAAAACCGATTTTTGGGAGATCAGATGGAGCTTAATGGACAAATTGCGATAATAACAGGCGGGGCACGCGGTATTGGTAAGGCAATCGCCGAAGGACTCGCAGGAAAGGGTGCAAATCTAGTCATAGTTGATATAAATACGGATATAGCTGATGAAACTGCAACCGTTCTTAAATCTCTTGGAACTAAAGTGATCGGAGTTAAACTTGATGTATCGAAGTCCGAGGAAGTTGTGAAGGTTTTCGAAGAGATAAGAAAGGAATTTGGCAGGATAGACATTTTAATTAACAATGCGGGCATAACAAGAGATGGCCTTATGATAAGAATGAAGGAGGAGGACTGGGATTCTGTAATAGATGTCAATCTGAAGGGAGCTTTCCTCTGTTCGAAGGAGGCTATAAAAGATATGTCCAGGCAGCGCTATGGCAGGATAGTAAATATTTCATCTGTGGCTGCCTTTATGGGTAATCCGGGACAGGCAAATTATAGTGCATCAAAGGCTGGAATAGTCGGGCTTACAAAGACAATGGTAAAAGAATATGCAGGCAGGGGGATAACGGTTAATGCTGTGGCTCCTGGCTTTATAAAGACCGTAATGACCGATGTTTTGCCGGATAACATCAAGGAAGAGATAAAGAAACAGATTCCCCTTGGAAGGTTTGGTTCCGTTGAAGATGTTGCCAATGCCGTCATTTTCCTGTCATCTCCTGAATCGGGCTATATAACGGGTCAGGTCATTCATGTGAATGGTGGTATGTATATGTGAGATAAAATCCAAATGTCAAATCTCAAATTTAGAATTTTGAAATTTAGAATTTTTAATTTAATAATGTGGAGGTGCCTTAATGGTAGAAGAGAAAGTCAAGGAGATTATATCAAAGCAGCTTGGGGTGAATTCTGCCGAGATTACATCCGAAGCATCCTTTGTTGAAGATCTTGGTGCAGATTCCCTGGATACAGTGGAACTTGTTATGGCCTTTGAGGAGGCCTTTGGAATCGAGATTCCCGATGAGGACGCAGAAAAGATCGTAAAGGTCAAAGATGCTATTGAATACATTAATAAGAAAAAATCTCAGGCATGATTAATAAAAGAAGAGTTGTTGTTACAGGGGTGGGTCTCATAACACCTCTGGGTTTGGATGTAAAGACCACCTGGGAAAATCTTCTCCTGGGAAAATCGGGTATCAGAAGGATAAGATCCTTTGACCCCTCTTCTTTTCAAACACAGATAGCCGGTGAGATAGAGGGTTTTGATCCCTGCGATTATATAGAGTCAAAGGAAATTAAGAAGATGGACCGTTTTATCCATTTTGCGATCGCTGCAACAAAAATGGCAATGGATGATTCTGAACTGAGGATAACAGCAGGTAATGCAGATAGGGTCGGTGTGATTGTTGGATCAGGCATGGGGGGTCTTTCAACCATTGAACATTATCACTCTGTTTTGCTTGAAAGGGGACCAAGAAGGATTACCCCTTTTTTTATCCCCATGTTAGTAATAAATCTTGCCTCAGGCCAGATATCTATAAGATTTGGTGCAAAGGGACCGAACACTGCTGTATCTACTGCCTGTGCTACGGGAAGTCATGCTATAGGAGATGCTTTTAAGATTATTCAGAGAGGTGATGCAGACGCCATGATTGCGGGCGGGGCTGAGGCTGTGATAACACCTATGGGCATAGGTGGCTTTAATGCGATGAAAGCCCTCTCTACAAGAAATGGTGAACCCGAAAAGGCGAGCAGGCCCTTTGATATAAATAGAGACGGCTTTGTGATGGGAGAGGGAGCAGGTGTCATGATACTTGAGAGTCTTGAAAATGCCCGTGGCAGAGGTGCAAAAATATATGCAGAAGTGGTTGGATATGGTATGACGGCCGATGCATATCACATTACTGCTCCGGCTCCCGCCGGCGAAGGCGCCGCTCGATGTATGGCCGTGGCATTAAGAGATGGCGGCGTTGATCCTTCCGAGGTTGACTATATTAATGCTCATGGTACTTCAACGAAATACGGAGATGAGCTCGAAAGTATAGCGATAAAGACCGTGTTTAAGAAGCACGCTTATAAGATTGCAGTAAGTTCAACGAAGTCTATGACCGGTCACTTGCTCGGAGCTTCAGGTGGCGTGGAAGCAGTTAATGCAGTTCTGAGTATTTATAGTGATATTGTACCCCCCACAATTAATCTTGATAATCCCGATCCTGAATGTGACCTTGATTATGTTCCACATAAAGCAAGAAAAATGATGGTCAATTATGCCCTGTCCAACTCTTTTGGATTTGGTGGAACCAATGCTTGCCTCCTCTTTAAAAAATTTACATAAGCTTGAAATCCCTTTAGGATATACCTTTAAGAATAAGGCCATCCTTTTAGAAGCACTGACTCATAGCTCTTTTTATCATGAGAATCCAAACAAGGTAACTGATTATAATGAAAGGCTTGAATTCCTGGGCGATTCCATATTAGGTTTTGTGATAGTGGAATATCTCTTTTCATTGGAAAGCCAGTTTAAGGAGTCGATCATGGCAAAAATTAAATCTTATCTTGTCAAAGAGTCTGTGCTTTCTGATATTGCTAGTTCGATATCTCTCGGAAAACATCTTAGACTCGGAAAAGGCGAGGAGGCAAGCGGAGGAAGGACCAAAAAATCATTGTTAGCTGACGCTCTCGAGGCCCTTTTGGGAGCGATTTATATAGATGGCGGATACAAAAAGGTTAAGGATATTATCCTGAGATTGTTTGGAGAAAAGATAGATAGTATCCTAAGTTCAGGCGAATTTTATGATTTTAAAACAGAGCTTCAGGAAGAGGCACAGCTCCTTTTTGGTGTTCTCCCGGAATATAGAACTATAAAACAGGAAGGTGAAGAACATAGAAAGATATTCACTGTAGAGGTTTTTATAGATGGAAGGAAATATGGTACAGGCTCTGGAAGAAGTAAAAAGGAGGCGCAAACTTTTGCTGCCAAAGAGGCTTTGCATAAACTCAGAAATAAAAATCGATAAAAATATAAACAGAGGCTGTTCAATAACAAATTGGGATTTAAGGTGTCATTGCGAAGAGCGATAGCGCTGAAGCAATCTAAAAAAGCAAAGAAAATCAAGAGATTGCCACGCCTTCGGCTCGCAATGACAGTTGCGGCAGGCGAGAAATTGAAATCCTTGAAATGTCTTGATTATCAAGGTTTGGAAGTTTTTGGACAGCTTCTAAACAGGAAAGGAGGTGACCACGTTGGCTAAAGACCCGGTATGTAATATGAATGTCGATGAAAAAAAGGCGGCAGGCACAAGTGTGTATAAAGGTGTAACCTACTATTTTTGTGCAAAAATTTGTAAGGAAAAGTTCGATAAGGAACCCGAAAAGTTTATAGCAGAAGAGAAGACATAACGGTGGGATGAAGGGAAAGGTAATGATTACTGGCGATCTCGTTATAACAACTATGGAACAATAAGGAGACAGGAGGTTTAGATGAGAAATTTTGTAAGCATAATGTTGTTTGTTTTAGTCACCCTAATGTTTGGAGCATCAAATTTGAGTGCACAGGCATGTGGATGTATTGACAGAATGGGGGGCATGCATGATGGTGATATGTCCATGATGGGCGGTATGATGGGAGGAATGGGACGTCACGGAATGATGCAAGGTATTGATGCTAACCATCCTCTATGGAGAATGCTCATGAATCTTGGCCTTGATTCAGAACAGAAAGAAGCCCTGAAGGAGATTAAGAGCAGAGTTATGAAAGAAACAATCAAAAAGATAGCAGATAAATCTATTGCTGAATTAGAAGTGAGAGACCTCCTTGATGAGGACCCTGTAGACATGAAAGCAGTTGAAGATAAACTTAAAAGGATTGAGACTTTAAGAACAGAAATACTTTTTTCTCACATAAAAGCACTGGAGGAGATGAAGTCAAAATTGACACCTGACCAAAGGGAGAAACTTAAAGGCTTGATGGAGATGAGTATGATGAGAGGAATGATGGGTCCACCAGCGGAATCTGAAAAAGAGGAAAAGCCAGAAAAGGAGATTTCCCCAAAAGGGGCACATGGCCATTAATCGATTTCAACAAACGCAAAAGAAGAGGAGCAATTAAGATTGTTTTGATGATTAGAGACAAAAATTGTTTTTGGCGGTAGTCAGATTATCCGATGTATGATGTCATTGTCGCGGGAGCAGGGCCTTCTGGTTCTACCTGTGCAAGAGAATGTGCAAGACGGGGACTCAGGACTCTACTTTTAGATAAGGAAAGGTTTCCCAGGCCGAAACCCTGTGGAGGAGCCCTTTCAGAGCAGGCCCTGTCATATTTAGATTTTCCTTTACCACAGGAAATAATTGAGAAAGAATGTCATGGGGTTAGAGTCCATTATAAGAACTATACTTTAGAGGTGAGGGAAAAACATCGGTTGGCCGTCCTCATCAGCCGGGAGAAATTTGACTTTTTACTTCTGGAGAAAGCTGTGGAAACGGGTGTGAATGTATTACAGGGTGAAAGGGCCATCAACTTACAGGGTAATCGAGATTATGTCGAGGTTGTTACGGAGAAGTCGATCTATAAAACCCTGTGTGTTGTTGGAGCAGACGGAGTGAACAGTTCTATAGCGAAGCACGTGAGGCCCCCCTTTACAAAAGAAGAAATGTTGTTTGCCCTGGTTTCTTCGGTTCCTGCTACAAATGAGGATATTAATAAGAGACTTGATAAAGTAATTGACATTCATTTTGGCTTGGTTCAAATGGGCTATGGATGGATTTTCCCCCACAATGAATATTATTCAGTAGGTATCGGTGCGCTGGCTTCAAAGTTTCAAAATCCGAGAGAAACCTTTCTGAGATTTGCACATTCAGAGGGGCTGAGAATCAACGGGCTAAAAGGTCATTTTATCCCGTTGGGTGGCTTCAAAAGAAAGTTAATTTCCGAGCGAATAATCCTCGTTGGTGATGCTGCCGGTTTTGTTGATCCCTTCACAGGTGAAGGTATTGCCTATGCAATCCTTTCTGGAAAGTTAGCGGCCAGGGCGATAATAAATTCCTTAGAGAATAAAAATTATTCCTATCTATCTTCCTACGAAAGAGATTGTGAGAAACTTATTGTAAGAAATTTGGGATATGCCTGTTTCGGGACAAGACTATTCCACAGCCTCCCGAACATATTTTTGCGGCTATTCGCTTCAGATGAGAGAATTCTCAAGAAATATTTAAATACATCCCCTGGTAAGGTCGATTATAGAAAGTTTCTGATCTGGCTCATTATCCGAACTCCCTTTTATTCATTTTCGAGGATCTGTTAAATTTTTTGTAGGACAAAAACTGACAAAAAAATCAGACTTATGCTGATACCCTTTCCTTTTATTTTTGCTTATATAAATTTGAAGAAGGGGAGACTTTGGCGGTTTTATCGGTCTGCTTTCAGACAGAATTAAGTTATACTGAAAGATCATTTTTATAGAAGAGTTTAATGAAGATGTTCACCAAATGGAAACGGACCATTCATTACGATCGATATCGTGAGATTGCGGCAATCTTGGCGCGACATGGTCTCGGCTGGCTTGCGATTCAATTAAATCTGGGGGGCCTTATTCCCTTTCACTGGGGATTGCTCGGACATCCCAGGAGAAAGGAGCCTTACACTCAGGCCGAACATATGCGGATGGCCCTTGAGGATCTGGGTACAACCTTTATCAAACTGGGCCAGATATTAAGCACGAGACCTGACCTTATCCCTCCTGAATATGTTGGGCAATTTAGTAAACTCCAGGACAGTGCTCCACCACTGCCTTATTCTCGAGTTATCAAAGTGATACAGCAAGAACTTGGTCCACCTGAAAAAATATTCAAGACCTTTAATGTTCAACCTTTAGCATCGGCATCGATAGGTCAGGTTCATGAGGCTTTTTTACATGATGATACGACAGTTGTGGTGAAGGTGCAGCGGCCAGGTGTGGAGGCACTGGTAGAGCGTGATCTTGAGGTTCTTACAGACCTTGCTCGACTGGCTGAAGAACATACAAGGGTGGGTGCTTATTACGACATCACGGGCTGGGTTAATGAGTTCGCCTTCATATTGCGCAATGAAATGGATTATACCCGTGAGGCTCACAATGCTGATCGTATTCGCACTAACTTCGTCGATGACGAAAGACTTTATGTGCCACGTATCAATTGGGAATATACAACGAAACGCGTCCTTACGATGGAAAAGATTTCAGGCATAAAGATAAATGACATTAAGGCTCTTGATAAAGCTGGGTTGGACCGTCACCGCATCGCCGAGAACTGTGCACATATCGTGCTCACGATGGCCTATGAGCATGGTTTCTTCCATGCAGATCCCCATCCCGGTAACTTCATCGTATTGTCGAATGAAGTTATTGGTTTAATTGATTATGGAATGGTTGGCCGGCTCGACGAAAATTTAAGGCGCTCACTGCTCCGCCTGGATATGGCATTGATTCGCAGGGATGCAGACAGGCTTGTAGACGAACTAATGGCTTTGGGTATTGCAAGAGGAACTGTGCAGAGGAATGTTCTAAAACGTGATCTTGACCATATGATCCACAGATTTTATGACCTCACTCTTAAGGAGGGTATGGCCACCCAGGCTTTCAATGAATTGGTTACCATTGCCCTGCGTCACAGGTTACAACTCCCAAGTGACTTAATTATCCTGTTTAAAGTTATCGCCATGAGCGAAGGGATCGGTGCTCAACTGGATCCTGATTTTAAGCTTACGGAGTTTGCCGATCCTTATTTCAGGCGCTTCTGGTTACAAAGTTACTCTCTTCGCAAACAGGTGCGGAGGATCGCAGAAGGGACTCAAGATTTGACCGATCTGAGTTTAGATTTGCCGAAACATGCAAGGCGTCTTCTGGGCCAATTGGAGCGCGGTGAGATTACTTTTATTTACCGCTTTGAGGGTCTGCAAGAATCCCTTAGAGAATTTCAACGGGCAGCGAATCGTGTATCAATGAGCGTCCTGGCAGCAGCATTGGTTATTGGACTTGGCTTATTAATGCTCATTTATCATCCACCAGGTTGGAGGGAATACGGAGGCTGGTTCTTCGCTCTGTTATTTGTATTGGTAATAATCTTTAACTTAGGGCTGCTGTGGAAAATATGGCGATCGGGGCGGATGAGGTAGATATCTTTGTCAGAACTAAGGCAGGATCCGATTCTTTCTCTCCTTTTCCTTTGTATTTTTTTCTTCTACAACCTTCCACATCTGAGTGCTAAAACTTTAGTGAGTGAATATGTCGGAGCCGGGCGATGTTTGACCTGTCATCCTGAGAAATATGATCAATGGAAGGCATCCGGCCATGCAAGGATTCTTCATAAATCATCTGATCCAGAAATTAAGACTATTCCTTTACCTGATAGAAAGAACATTTCTTATGCGATCGGTGGTTATAAATGGATGATTCTGTTCCTTGACAGAAACGGTTATCTGATCACTTCATCTTCAACAGGGAAAGGAAAAAATCAGTATAACCTTAAATCCAGGAAGTGGGTTGATTATCTGCCCGGGGAAAGAATTCCCTATGATTGTGGCAGATGCCACACTACGGGCTATTCACCGGAAGGTCATCAGGATGCATTTGAAGGCATTGTAGGCACATGGAAATTTAATGGCGTGCAGTGTGAGGCTTGTCATGGGCCTGGTGCTGTACACGTTGGTTCTTCGAGCAAAAGAGACATAATCATAAAAAAAGATGTCTGTCTGCAATGTCACGGGATGGAGCCTCTTGATCTGATTCCTCTAAACGGAGTATTCCTTGCTCAATATACAGAAGCCAACCAGCTCCTGAAGAGTAATATGAAGAATCTTACCTGCGTTGACTGCCATGATCCCCACGTTTCATCGGAGAGGTCAATAAAAATATCCTGTGAAACGTGCCACAGAAAAGTGGCGAGAATGTATAAAGAGAGCTATATGTATAAGGTTAATGTTCAGTGCATTGATTGTCATATGCCTCCGGCCGGGATAATTGCAGAGGGAGATCCTGAAACATTCAATGGTGATTTTAAAAGCCACCTCTTCAGGATTGACCACAGAAAGGGTTTTCCTGCTCTTGAAAAGAACGGACAGAGGATCAATGCGGGATATTTAAGTGTTGATTATGCCTGTATGAGATGTCACAGCCTCTACCAAAAAAGGCAATGGGCAGCAAGTTTTGGTATGTTTGCTCACAGGATCAAGATTACTACTGATATTAGGATAATGCGCCTCCAGACAGTTTCTACCTACATCGGCTTCTTCTCTGCCCTCATTTCCCTTTTAACTGCCTTAATACTCAAAAATTGGATCGGGGTCTCACTTAAAGTAAATAGGAAAAAATTTTTGACCCTTCACAGACTTTCTTCATGGATAACTTTCTCAATTTACATATTTGTCTCCACTCTGTGTATATATTTTCACTTCCCCCTAAATAATCCTTTAAAGGTTCTCGATCTCGGTTGGTTCCTGATACACCCACTTAATGGGTTAATTATGCTTGCCTTTTACGGAGGCAAAATCTTTACAGTGAGAAAATTGAAGAAAGGGTGGACATCTCAAGGAGTTTTTTGGGGTCTGGGGCTGTTTGTCGCCTGGCTGATACAATTGACTACAATTATTTTTCATGTATAGTAGAGCCTTGATTTGCCTTTTCAAACTTTCAGGAAAGTCTGCTATGTTTTCGATTCTGTGATATAGTTTTGAGAAAGGAGGTAGAGTTATGCACTGGTGGGATAGCTATGGATGGGGAATAGGGTTTGGACTTGGTTGGTTTTTGATGGTAGCCTTCTGGGTACTGGTGATATTGGGAGTTATTTATTTGGTTAAATTAATTACGGGCGGAGTCAAGAAGGAAGAGAAGGGAGAAATGGCCCTGGATATTCTGAAGAAGAGATATGCAAGAGGAGAAATTAGCAAAGAAGAATTCGAGAGGATAAAAGATGACCTAACTAAAACTTAAGGACGCTAAAAATCTAAGATATTTTTTAAAATAAGTGAACTTTGGAGATTCTTCGCTATGCTCAGAATGACAAGGGCGAAGGGCTCAGAATGATAAGTTGCGGTAAGAGAAAATTTAAAATCATATAGTCATTGATTTTATAACCCAAATTCAGTGATAAGCGTGGAACCCATTGATATTATGTCACCCTGAGCGTGTCGAAGGGTGACACTGCATCTCCAATTATGACCAATTATCGCCGGATGTGGGTAGAAGTTTGTGAGTTATTGAACAGGCTAATTTAAAATGGGAGGTCAATAAAAACTCAATTTGCTGAATGCTTGAGTTATATGAGAAGCGGTGATCAATCCGATCCTTGTAGTAGAAGATGACAGAAAGATCGCAAAGGTTGTGAAAGCATATCTTGAAGGTGCAGGCTTCAGGGTGATCCATGCAGAAAAAGGAAAAGATGGTATAGAGTCTGCCTTAAAGGAGAAACCACTACTTGTAATACTGGACCTCATGTTGCCTGACATAAGCGGAGAAGAAGTCTGCCAGGAATTAAGAGAAATCGGCGATTTTCCTATAATCATGCTTACATCCAAATCATCGGAGGAAGAAAGAGTTGCGGGCTTTGCCCTTGGAGCAGATGACTATGTGGTTAAACCCTTCAGTCCGAGAGAATTGTTATACAGGGTGAAGGCGGTTCTGAAAAGAGCGCAGAGAAAGGATCTGATGGGAACAGAAGAAATGAGTTTCAATCAGGGCATTCTGATAATTAATGGAAAGAGTTATGAAGTGAAGAAAAGAGGCGTCTTGATAAATCTCACACCCACTGAATTCAAGATTCTTTTTACTCTTGCCTCCATTCCTCAGAAAGTCTTCACGAGGGATGAGCTTGTCGAGAAGGCCCTTGGTTATCAATTTGAGGGCTATGAAAGAAGCATTGATGCTCATATAAAAAATATCAGACATAAACTTGATGATGACCCGAGAAATCCGACTTTCATACTTACTATTCACGGCGTAGGATACAGGTTTAGCGCTAAAAAGGATGCTTAGAAGTCTTCAGATAAAATTCTTCTTATTACTCATAACTGTCTCTGTGATCACACTTTCGGCAACCTTCTTTCTCCGTGAATTGATGATCAGAGATTTCAGGGATTATCTGGAGGGTGACATGGAAGACAGGGTATATCGCGTGATTGCAAACACTGAGGGCATATATGAAAGGTATTCTGAATGGAGAGAAGATGCCATTGCAGAAGATGTTGTTTGGGCGCTGATGATGGGAATCGAAATAAGGATAAAGGACATGAACGGCAATCTCATAATGGACACCGAAAAGGCTATCGGTAAGCTCCCACCGTTAATGCGGAGGAGGGTAATGTCTATCTCTGAAATGAGGGTGTCAGGAGGAAATGGCGATTTTCTTCCATATTCTTTATTTCTGGGAGGGAAAGAGATCGGCCGCCTTGAGGTGAGATTTCTGAGGCCTGAAAAGGAATTTGTTTTTATAGAAAGGTCAAACAGATTCCTCCTCATCTCTGTCTTTGCAATAGGCGGATTGGCTATTCTGTTAAGCATTGTTTTTTCAAGAAGGTTAACGAATCCCGTAAAGAAGCTTGACTCTGCTGCGAAGGCTATCAGTGAAGGATATCTGAAGAGCAGGGTTGAAGTCCCGGGCGATGACGAAATAAGCAGACTATCTCAGACATTCAACAGGATGGCCCAGAACCTGGAAATACAGGAGGCACTCAGAAAAAAATTGATTTCGAATGTTGCCCATGAATTGAGGACTCCTATTGCTGTGTTGAGGGGAGAACTTGAAGGGATGATAGACGGATTGATCCCGAAAGACGAGGGACATCTGCAGTCTTTATATGAAGAAATAAAGAGGCTCAAGAATATCCTTGATGGTATCGAAGAGCTTTCCCAGGCCGAGGCGAGCTCGCTTTCCCTTAGAAGACAGAGAATAAAACTCAAGCCCTTTCTGAACAATATAATGGAAAGATTTATCAAACTTTTTTCTGATAAGGGTATCGCATTCGGGTTCCAGTGTGATGACGAGTTTTTCATAAATGCCGATCCTGACAGGCTGAGCCAGATCATCATTAATCTTTTGAGTAATGCCATAAAGGCCACTGAGAGAGGCGGAAGTGTATGGATGAAGGCTGGAAGACAGGATTCAGAGGTATTGATAGAGATAGGTGACACAGGGCACGGCATCAGACAGGAAGATCTGCCCTTTATTTTTGAAAGGTTTTACAAGGGCTCAGAGGGCGGTCTCGGACTGGGACTCGCTATAGCAAAGGAGCTGGCCGAGGCTCACGGGGGAAGGATTGAGGTTAAAAGCATATACGAAAAAGGTTCAACTTTTACTGTTTTTATACCGGTATGATAGCCTTCACAAATTTTTCATAATTCATTCGCGAACCCTTCATAATCGTTTGTTATGCTGAAAGCATAAAATCGAAGGTGAAGGGAGGTGAAGGTTGTCAGCAGTTGCAAGTTCCTGGAGGAGGTTTAAAAATGAGAAAAATAGTACTGATAATTCTACTTTCAATCTTTGTAGTTCTGTCCGATTGCAGTGTCCAGGCCATGAATGGACGGCACGATGGCAGATCTCCCTATGGAGATTATTCTCCCGGTCCCAGAGAAGGAGGATACGGCGCAAGGAAAGAGGTAAGGACAGCTGACGAGGCGAGAAGAATACTTCAGAAGTATTTCTCTTCCAGGAGCGTGAGGTTAGGGCGGATGAGGGAAAAGGAACGATTCTTTGAAGCGGAGATAAGAGACAGGAATAATGCCCTCATCGATGTTGTGATAATAGATAAGAGGACGGGAAGGATAAGATCAATATATTAATTAGAGTCTGTTTATAAATTGGTTTTTGCCGTCATGCCGGACTTGATCCGATATCCAGAAGGCCTTGAAAACACTGGATTCCGGCTTAAGGAATGCCGGAATGACATATACACAAACATAGTTTATAAACAGACACTAAGAATTGGAGAAAGAGGTAAACTAATGAAAAAAATAATACCCATAGTATTATTATATAGCCTTGCATAAATAAAGCTACATATGAGATAATGGCATCATCCCCCAAATAGGAGGTGCCATGAGAGCGGTTAAGATTTATGGAACGGTCAAAAAGATACAGGAGTTGGTCAAACT
>JBFMEC010000063.1:0-10119 GCA_040753575.1 Nitrospirota bacterium
TGACGTACGCCTTGCCATGATAATCCTCGCAGGTTCTCTTTTTGGCATACAGCTGGGTGCTATTGGTACAACTTATGTTAAGGGTTATACGATCAAGCTGGTAATGGGTCTTATCATGATTATCGTTCTCTTCAGCCGTGCCCTGATGGTACCTGTCTATTCATCACAACTCGGAATCATACCAACCATGGGTGATACAGCAGTGAAGATACTGAAGAACACGAGTTTTACTATAATGATATTAGCCCTTCTGGTAGGAGCGATCGTTGTTCTCTCTTCCATGTTTAAGGGTATACGTGAAGAACGTAAATCGACTGCCTGTGAACCCGCAATAGAACGTATTAAGGTTTAGATATGGGAAGATATAGAAAGATACTTGTAGCGATTGATGGCTCAGAGACAAGCATGCACGCCCTGAGAGAGTCCTTTAAACTTGCCTTTAATGAAGGGAGCTGGATAACGGTTGTTTCAGTCGCACCACCTTACACGGGTGATCTTAGTCTAGTAGGGGTGGGGAATGTCCTGGAAGCTTTGAGGAGTCCCTGCGAGACTGCCCTCACAAAGGCGATGGAGATCGCAAAGTCTGATGGCGCATTGATAAAGACAGTCTGTGAAGAAGGAGAGCCTTATGAAAGGATTGTTGATCTCGCCGAGGCAGAAAACTGCGACCTCATCGTGGTGGGCAGAAAGGGAAAGTCCGCTCTTGAAAGGGTGCTTATCGGTAGTGTAGCAGCAAGGGTTATTGGCCACAGCCAGCGTGATGTCCTTGTCGTGCCAGAAAAGTCGACCATCGGATGGCAGAGGATTCTTATTGCAACGGACGGCTCAAAATATAGCAACGCTGCGGCCGAGAAGGCGATTAACTTTGCAAAATCCTACGGGGGGGAATTGAAGGTTATCTCCGTTGTGGAGGTCCCCTCAAGTGTTTATGGTATAGCCCCTGGTGCCGTCGAAGATATGGTTAAACAGGCAAAGGGATATGTGGAGGATATCAGGAAAAAGGCGGAGGCTACAGGAATAAAAGCAGAAACCTCCGTAGTCGAAGGTGAAGAGGCATACCAGAAGATCTGCAAACTTGCCCGGGAGCAAAATATAAATACCATTTTTTTGGGCTCCCATGGAAGGACCGGTTTAAAGAGACTCCTCATGGGAAGTGTGGCTGAAAAGATAATCGGCTATACGCCCTGCCCTGTGCTTGTGGCCAGATCTTAATAAAAGCCGTGATAAGTGGGCATTTCATTGTGTTAAAATAATGTATCACTTATCACGGATAATCAATGTCGCTGAAGAAAAAAATAGCACTTAGCTTC
Source organism: Nitrospirota bacterium (assembly GCA_040753575.1). Lineage (GTDB taxonomy): Bacteria > Nitrospirota > Thermodesulfovibrionia > Thermodesulfovibrionales > SM23-35 > JBFMEC01. The sequence goes on from JBFMEC010000063.1 coordinate 1,311, forward strand.
TTTATCAGTGTATTTATTATAGCTCTTCTTGCAATATTCGAATATATCAATTTCATTGGGATCAAGAAAGAAATCAGGCGTCTGGAGCTTACCGATACGATAAGAAGCAAATCCCTCCAGCTGAGAAGACATGAAAAAAACTTCTTTCTCTATCCCTTAAAAACTAAAGAAGAGTCAGAGGCTATCCATAAGTACCTGATCGAGTTGAATGGAATACTGAATAGCAGTCTCTTGATAGGGAGAGAAAATGGCTTATCAGATTTGAGGTCCTGCGTAAAAGAGTATGAATACAGATTTAACATAATAGAATCAGCAGCGAAAGATTTGTCAAAGGAGTTTGAAAGGATAAAGACTTCTCATGTGAAATTTAACAATTTATTCCCACTTGTAGAATCAACTTTAATTGAGCATCCACTTCAGGGAAGCGAACTTCTTCAGAAGTTCTTCCTGATGCCTTCCGGCAGCAGGCTTGTTTTAGCATTGAGGGAACTTGACGCACAGATAAATATCCTCAGAAAGGAGGGTGAAAATATCCTATTTATCTCTAAGGAGCTTGATAAGAGGGCAAGAGAAAAGGTTGAGAATACTATTTATATATCACAGATTGCAATTCTTTTAGTCACACCCTTGGTTTTTATTATTGGAGTAGGAACAATCTTTTTTTTCAATAGAGATGTTGTGAATCGTTTAAAAGTCCTTACAGGAGTCGTGGAACGGACAGGAAGGGGAAATTTCTCAAAGGTAGCTCTTGTACGAGGAAATAGCAGGGATGAGGTGGGGACACTCATTCAAAAATTTAATACCATGGAGGAACAACTGGCTCAAAGAGAAAAGGAGCTTGAAATAAAGAATAAAGAACTACTTCAGAACAAGAAACTGGCAGCCATTGGGACACTGGCCTCCGGTGTTGCCCATGAACTGAATAATCCGCTCAACAATATCTATATCTCATCTCAGGTTTTAGAAAGAGAGATAGATGATACCTCTTCTCAAAACCTTAGAGAGGTTGTGCAGGATATCCGGGGACAGACATTGAGGGTGAAGAAGATTGTGGGTGATCTCCTTGAGTTTGCCAGGGGAAGGGAGCCTCAATTCAGGAAAATTGAGCTGAATACCCTGATTACAGATGTTTATAATCAGATCTGCAAATCCGTTAACTTAGAAAAAATTAAGTTTGTCCTCGATTCACGCCCGAATGAGATGTTTATATGTGCAGACCCTGAGCAGATGGAACGGGTTTTTATTAATCTATTTACAAATGCTATAGATGCTATGTCAGGAGAAGGTAATCTTATTGTGAGAACAGGACAGTACGATAATCTCGTTGAGATAAAAGTATCAGATTCAGGAAGAGGGATGCCTGTTGAAACAGCTGAAAAGGTCTTTGAACCCTTCTTTACCACGAAGGATAGAGGCACAGGTCTCGGACTTGCTATTGTATTTAATATAATCAAGAAACACGATGGTGAGATCACCATAAAAAGTGAGGAAGGCAAAGGGACGACCTTTTCTATCAAGTTGCCGAAAATGAGGATATGTGATGATTTTTAAGATTCTTGTCGCAGAAGATGAAGAGATAACCTTAAAACATCTCCTCTCCATCCTGGAGAAGGAAGGGTATGATGTCTCAGGCGTTGCTGATGGTGAGAAGGCATTTGAGAAGATACAAAAGGAGAACTTTGATTTACTTATTGCAGATATAAAAATGCCGGGGATAAGCGGTATGGAGCTTCTGGAAAAAATACATAAAAGGCATCTCGAAACCGCGGTAATTATCATAACTGGCTATGGGAGTATCAGTTCAGCTGTGGATGCTATGAAAAAGGGAGCCCATGACTATATTACAAAACCTTTTGATCTTGACGAGCTACTACTGAAAGTCAAGAAAATCTATGAAGAGAAAATTCTAAGAAAAGAACTCAGGGCATTAAAAACCTCTCTTGGGATAGATAAAAGTATTCCCTGTGTTGCAAAGAGCGAAAATATGAAGAGGATATTGGACACTATTGAGAGCATAATAGACTCTGATTGCAATGTCCTTCTTACTGGTGAAACCGGGGTGGGTAAAACCCTCATAGCCAAAATAATCCATTTTACCGGCAAAAGGCGGAATATGCCGTTCCTTTCAATAAATTGTGCTACTTTCACGGAGAATCTTCTTACAAGTGAGTTGTTCGGGCATGAAAAAGGTGCCTTTACTGGCGCAATAAGGGCCAAACAGGGCCTTATGGAGATTGCAGATACAGGCACGCTCTTTCTTGATGAAATCTCGGAAATCTCCATAAATTTACAGGCGAAATTACTCAAGGTCATAGAGGAGGGTGAATTTTTTAGAGTAGGTGGAACAAAACCCATTAAAGTGAATGTAAGATTTATTGCCTCTACCAACCATAATGTAAGGGCCCTTATATCTGAAGGAAGGTTCAGGGAGGACCTTTATTACAGATTAAATGTTATGGAGATTTATATTCCACCTTTAAGGGAGCGGAAGGAGGACATAGAACCTCTGAGCATGTTCTTCCTCCAGAAACATCTGCACAGATATAATAAAAAAATAACGGGATTTACAAAAGAAGCATTAGATACCTTGATGGGATATAGTTTTCCCGGAAATGTTAGGGAGCTTGAAAATATTATCGAAAGAGCTATAATCCTTGAGAAGAGTTCCCTTATAACCCATGGCAGCTTACCCCAGAGCCTGACGATGTTTAATATTGAAACAATAGAGCCAGAGAGGATTAAAACAATTAAAACAATGGATGAACTTAATAAAGAATATGCAGAAAAGATAGTGGAAATGTTCGGAGGCAACAAATCTAAGGCTGCTGAGGTTTTAGGCATATCGAGGACAAGTCTCTGGCGAATACTAAGAGAAGATTAGCGTTCATCTCTGTTCAATATTGAAACAGTAGACTAAACCCACCTTTTTATAAAATCCTTTAAAATCAAATAGTTACGTTTCGGCATTTTTCTTGCCTTGTCTCTTGCATTGGTAGACATGTGGAGGTAAGGATGAGGAAAAAACAATTATTATTTGTCACTTACAATGACGAGGATTTTGGCGAAGGACTTCCCTACGCCCTTTATCTGGCAAAAATGTTGAACAAAAGTATGAACATCCTGCTCATATATAGAAAGAAGATAGCAGAAAGATTTGAAAACCTTATGACAGCCGTCACCTTTGCAGAAGCAAGTGAGCATAAAACGGCAAGGCAGATACTAACAGGACATAAAATAGGTGATGAAAGGATAACCCCCCTCCTAAAAAATTGTGAGAAAGAAGGCGTAGATGTTGATGTCTTTGCTGAGACCTATGATGCTATTTCATCTATAAAAACCTTCCTCAGACAAAAACCGAGTGTTGACATGGTCTTATTAAATTCAAATATCATCAACCATGGAAGTTTGAATACAAAGGAACTTAACAGGCTTGTGCATATAACATCGATGCCAGTAGTGACAATAACAAAAGAGGCATGTGTTAGACACAGGGTTAACGGGGGCAATTTATTTATTAATAATGGAAATAGAGGGAAGAAGCAAACATGTGGGACCTGATGTATTTTTATCTGCCCGTAGCCTTAACGAGTATTAATGTACTTTTACCAGTAGGGCTTGGTCTGGCTGTGGGTATACTGTCAGGTCTCTTTGGGGTTGGAGGTGGATTTTTAATGACGCCTCTTCTGATAATGTTTGGCATACCTTCAACGATTGCTGCTGCAACAGATTCCAATCAAATAGTGGCGGCATCAACCTCCGGAACTTATGCGCACTGGAAAGTTGGGAATGTGGATTTCAAGATGGGATTGTATCTTCTTATTGGAGGCTTTATTGGAGGACTTATAGGTGTCCAGGCCATTAAGGTCTTAAGGGCAATGGGCAATGCAGATTTTGTCATAAAGATGACCTATGTGGTGATGCTCGGCATAGTCGGTACTTATATGTTCTTTGAAAGCCTCTCCAGTATGAAGAGGAAGAAAAAAGAAGAGGTTAGGGTTAAAAAAAAGGAATCAGGTATATCAAGATTCCTTAAGTCCCTGCCCTTTCAGACCCATTTTGAAAAATCAGGTGTTACTCATTCTGCACTGGTACCTATCTTTTTAGGAATATTTGTTGGAATCCTTGCCGCAATAATGGGTGTTGGTGGAGGATTCTTAATGGTTCCAGTAATGGTGTATTTATTGAGAATGCCCATGCATGTTGTTGTAGGAACGAGCCTTTTTCAGATACTCTTTACATGTATAGAGGTTACTTTTCTTCAGGCATATACCAACCATACAGTGGATTTCACCCTTGCAGTCTTGCTCCTTCTGGGTTCGACAGTAGGGGCACAGGTCGGGGCTGTTTTGGGGCGAAAATTGAAAGGTGAACAGTTAAAAATACTTCTTGCAGTAATAGTTCTTGTAGTTACTGCAAAGATAGTATTTGAACTTACTTTAGCGCCATCATTACTTTTATCACAGGCAGGAGGTCACTGATGAAAATATTTAAGATAAAGGGTACAAAATACAGAATTATGGTATTCCTTATTTTTGGATTTTTAATGTTTAATTTTGCTTTTTTAGAGGTATCATCCGCCATACTTACCACGAAGGTAAACAGCAATCATATAAAGATAGACCTTTTTTACCATGGAGATAAAGTTAGTGTAAGTGGTTTATCAGACCTGAATGTTGACTTGATAATCAAAATAACCTCTCCGGAAGAAGAGCAGGTATTGCGGAAAAAAGGGAAGGTAGGCGGCCTTTTATGGATGAATGTCGGAAACCTGAAGTTTGAGCATGTTCCTGATCTTTATTTTCTTCACAGCACAGGGGACATAGAAGATATTTTGAGTCAGGAAGAAATGGATAAATATGTGATTGGCTACGAGGCATTGAATAAGCATATAGAAATAAAATCCTTGAAAAGCGAAGGCGAGAAAAGCAGGTGGTTTAATGAATTCGTGAAGTTTAAAGAATCTTCAAGGCTTTATTCCAGCTCATCAGGGAAGATATCCTTAACTGAAAAGAATGGGAAACAGAACTATTACATTTTGTTAAACTGGCCCTATCAGGCAACCCCTGGTAATTATACTGTTACGGCTTACGCTGTTAAAGACAGGAAGGTTATTGAGACGGCTCAGGCAGAGATATTAGTAGAACAAGTTGGTCCTATCAGGGCCTTTGCCAACATGGCAAAAAACAATGGTGCATTGTTTGGAGCTATTTCTATAATTGTGGCACTGGGGGCAGGTTTTGGAGTAGGTATGATATTCAGGAAAGGTGGAGGATCACACTGATATGTATGACACGATAGTAGTAGCCTATGATGGTTCGGAATTCAGTAAAGCGGCTCTTACAGAATCTTCAAACTGGATAAAAAGACATGGTGGACGACTTATCCTTGTTCATGCAGTCTATTTTGATGAAGAAGAGTTCGGTATTGCTCCAGAAATCCTGGGAAAGCGCTTTGCCCTAAGTAAAAAGATATGTTTTCAAGCCCGTGAAACTGTCTCATCAGAGTTCGGCCTGAATGTGGAATCCCTGGTATGCGAAGGTGAACCACATGATGTCATCATTGATATAGCAAGTTCAAAGAATGCAAGCTTAATCGCAATGGGTACTCATGGCAGAAAGGGATTAAAAAAATTATTCCTGGGTAGTGTTACATCCAGGGTTATAACGACCTCACCCTGTGATGTTCTGGTGGCAAAGAAAACATTAAGTGAGAATGCGGGGGAATATAGGTCTATTTTACTTTCCTTTGACGGTTCAGAATTCAGCAAAAAGGCACTTAAACACGCCTGTGAGTTATCAAAGGTTGAGGGTGCAGAGATCACGGCACTATACGTGATCCCGCACTATGAGGAAACAATAGAATTTTTCTCGACGAGGTTGATAAAGGAAAACCTTTTACAGAATGCACAAAATATCATGGATGAGGCAAAAGATCTTGCTCTGGATAGAGGTGTGTCAATAAAAACAGAAATAGCAGAAGGATATACAGCTGAAAAGATTGTGGAGACTGCCAATAAACTGAGGAGCGATCTAATCATCAGGGGAAATTATGGATGGAAAGGTATTAACAAGGCAGTGATAGGAAGCATCGCAGAAAATGTGATCATCAATGCTTCCTGTCCCGTACTTGTTGTGAGGTGAAAGGAGGTGACGGCATGGGTAACGTACTTAATAGAACCGTTGGAAGATTTTGTACTAATAACGAATTTAAAGGAGGTGATTGCATGATGAAGGACTACAGAAAGGTTCTTATCGCCGTAAACAGTTCCAGGGATGTCCTGGTTCAGGGCTTAAGACTTGTCAATAGCGGGAAATGCCAGATTACAGTTGTAAGGGTAATTCCGCCTTATGAAGGAGATCTTAGCCTGGTTGGGGTTAAAAATATTAAGGATGTACTGGATGGAGGTACCGAAGGATTTATCTCTGAAGTAAAAGAAGTAGCAGAGGCTGAAGGTGCGCTGGTGAAAGTGAGGATAGAAGAAGGGGAGATTCATGGAAAAATTTTGGAGGTAGCAGAGGCTGAAAAAAGCGATCTCATCATAATGGGAACATGCATGCAACATGGCATTAAGAAACTCCTTCTGGGTAATATGGTAGATAAGGTTACAAGTCACGCCCCATGTCCGGTGCTTGTGGTCAATGATAAAAAGGAGTCGTCTTTAAGTTGCTTCTATAACATGCCAGATTACTGCGGAACCGGAGCCTGAATACTTTTCAAGCTCCTCAACAATTCTTGCTGAACATGTAAACTTTTAAATGGCGGGCAAGAATGTCCCGCCTTATCTCCATGGTTGACGAACTTCCAAACTTTTTCCCTATAATTTTGTGGCAGACAACAAAATTGTAGGAAGTGTCCCAAACAATAATCAATAAACCCGCCGTATTTATATGTTATAATCCGCTGACGGAAAAAGTTAGTGAACTTAATTCGAAGAAATAGCCTATGATAATCGGCGTTCCGAAGGAGATTAAAAAAGGGGAATACAGGGTTGGAATGACGCCTTCCGGAGTGGAAGAACTCAGGAGAGATAAACATACAATCCTCATAGAAACGGATGCTGGAGAAGGGAGCAGCCTTTCCGATGGTGAATATCAAGAAGCAGGCGGAAATATTGTTGACAGAGAGAAAATCTTCCAGAAGGCAGAACTCATTGTAAAAGTTAAGGAGCCTATTCCTTCCGAATACGGTCTGTTTAGAGAAGGTCAGGCAATCTTCACATTTCTACACCTGCCGCCAAACCGTGAACTCACGGAATTACTTCTTAGTAGAAAAGTTACTTCCCTTGCATATGAAACCCTGCAGAAGGATGGCAGTCTGCCTTTGCTTGCACCAATGAGTGAGATTGCAGGGAGGATGGCGCCCATTATGGGAGCATATTATCTGCAAAAGATTCATGGAGGAGAAGGAATCCTGCCGACGGGGACAATGGGTGTGAAACCTGCAAAGGCATTGATTCTTGGGGCTGGTATTGTTGGCACTAATTCTGCCCGTGATTGTATCGGTCTCGGGATGGATACGGTTGTGATGGACTTAAACCTGGATAAGCTGCAGAAATTGGATGAGATGTTTATCGGGAGAGTAAAGACACTGCCCTGTACAGTCCATAACATTAAAGAAGAGATAAGAGATGCTGATATTGTCATTGGGGCTGTTCTCGTCCCGGGTGGAAGGACGCCAATACTCATAACAAAAGATATGCTCAAAACCATGAGAAAAGGTTCTGTCATAATAGATGTCTCTGTTGATCAAGGTGGATGTGTGGAGACATCGAAGCCTACAACTCACGACAATCCTGTTTATGAAGTTAATGGAATTATCCATTATACCGTCGCCAATATGCCCGGTGCCTATCCCAGGACATCAACTCTTGCTTTGACAAATGCGACCTTACCCTTTATTAAAATCTTGGCCAATAAAGGTATTGAAAGAGCAATAAAGGAAGATCCGGTGATAAAGAGTGCTCTCAACACATATCGGGGCAAGATCGTTCATAAAGCACTGGCAGAGTCCTTGGGTCTTGTTCATCACACATGACAATTCGTCCTGTTCGTCATGCCCGCAGGTTGTAAGGGGGCATCCACCCTTCGGCAAGCTCAGGGTGACATGGTGAGCCTGTCGAACCATGGATTCCCAGGTCAAGCCGGGGAATGACAAAATGTAACATTCTCTCAGTTAACATTACAAGTGGTTACATTAATAGTCCATAAATGATTTTTACCAATAGTACACAAATGATATTTCCGTAACAATAGATAAGAATCTGTTTGACAGATCATTCTGAAAGTATAAAAATAAATAAAGATTTCTTAATATTAGGAGTTCGATATGAAAAGACTATCATATCCTTTCCTTATATTAAAAGAGCTGAAGGGCAGTCTCGAAAATAAGAAAGGTCTCAATGAAGAAGAATTTAAAACAGATGAGGAAATATTTACTGAGGCCATGGCAGAGGTGAGAGAGATTAAGGAATTCAGGAAAATTCCTTATAAGAGCCCACCAAGAATTAAACCGCGACTTCTTCAAGAAGATGACATGAGGATCTTGAGAGAGATAATAGAAAAGAAGATAAAAATAGATATTTCTGCCACAGGAGAGTATATTGAGTGGCATAATCCCGCGTTAAGAAAGGATTTAGCTGAAAGACTTCATCGTGGAGATTTTTCTGTTCAGGATTATATAGATCTTCACGGAACGACTTTAAATGAAGCAGAAGAGGCCTTCGGCTTATTCTTTAAGAATGCTATCAAGAAAGGACTATTCTGCGTCAAGGTAATACATGGAAGGGGACTTAAATCTCCAAAGGGGCCTG
>JBFMEC010000063.1:10219-13081 GCA_040753575.1 Nitrospirota bacterium
CTTCACGGAACGACTTTAAATGAAGCAGAAGAGGCCTTCGGCTTATTCTTTAAGAATGCTATCAAGAAAGGACTATTCTGCGTCAAGGTAATACATGGAAGGGGACTTAAATCTCCAAAGGGGCCTGTCCTTAAAGAGGCATTGAAGACCTGGCTTCAAGGACCTTTCAGAAAATGGGTGCTGGCATATGCAACCGCTAAAGATTGCGATGGTGGTTTGGGAGCAACATATATAATTCTTAAAAATAGATAGAGATTAACTCTTAAAGGATTTGGACAGTACCTTACTTGACTTATTATCTGGAGATGAAACCCGCTAATTATGATTCCTCAATTTTTAATGCATCTTGGATCAGGTGCATCAAGATCATCATAAAAAATAAAACTGATGGCGGGGCATCCGCCATGGCAGAGAGAAAATAATTCGCAGTCCTTCTTTAGGCACCTATTTTTTTCAAATCCTCTGAAATAATTTAAGATCGGATTATTCCATATGTTGCTGAGACTATCCTTAAGGATATTGCCGAGTTTAAATTTTTCGGATCTGAAGAGTAGATAACAGGGATATACCGAGCCATCGGGCATGAAGGAAAGTTTTGTTGTCCCTGCAGGGCAACGAACATGTTGAAGAAGGGGATTTTCATGAGTATCTGAAATGAACCCGGAACAGTATATTCCCTCTATATTTCCATAGCCATTTTTAATCTCCTCTAACTCCCTGAGGAATGTGTAAAAGGGCTTAGTTTCTTTAAGATCATCTTTATAGAGGGTATCCATATAAATTAAATAGTATTTTATGTCCGGAAAACTCAGATATTTCTTCAGGGCCTCAGGAATCGTTCTTTTCTTTCTGCAGACACTTTTAATTACAGGTTTGTATTTAATTATATATTCAGAGAGTTCATCTGACTCGATATCTGAGTTAATAGATATCCCGATATTTATCAAAGCGCAATCGAAATTTTTTGCCAGACTCTCCAATAATTTGATGTTCGTTCCATTGGTGCTGATGTTTGTCGGCAGTTTGCTATTGTAAATTATCTCTATTAATCGATCGAATTCGGGGTGAAGAGTTGGTTCACCACCAAGTATATCGATTTCCCTGATACCAATATCTGTCATTATTGAAACAATCTTTCTAAAACTATTTATGCTCACTTTTTCCTTTGAAAGAATGCCTCTGTTAAAACAAAATTTGCAGGAAAGATTGCACTCAAAGGTGGGATAAAACTGGATGTATTGAAGAGCGCTGATATCCAAGTTGTCAGACCCGTCTAACCGGCTTCAATGTGGGTGGAACCGGGGAAGGGATCGGCCGTATTGAAATTCGGCTTGAGAAGGATATCTTTTCCTTTCACGGGATTTATTCCTAAAAGTTTTATAGCCCTGACAATCCCTGAGGCCCTGTCATCCGTTCTCACGAGGGAGACCTTTGATTTCATATTAAAACTATATCACTTTTTCTACTCCTTTTACACCAAAGGAAAAATAAAAGAAGTATAATGTGAAGTTCAGAAATTCCAGCAGTAGACGGGATAGCCCTGCCGATGTTGGACCAGCAAAGCTTAAGAAGCTAAGACCTTTTCCTGTAATTTCATGGGCAATGCGGGATAATAGCTGATAAAATTTAGCTTTGGATCCGGGAATGCCGTCCAATTATTTGAAAACCCTCGATCGCCCTCTCATTAGATGAATCAAACTTTAGCGCTTTTTCAAAGGCACTCTTAGCCCTCAAGTAAAATCCAAGATGAAGATAGATATGGCCGAGTTCAGCGATATAATTAGCATTAGATGAATCAATCTTGAGGGCTCTTTGTATAGCATCGTGTGCCTCTCGTAATCTTTTCTCTTTCTTCAGGGCAAGACCAAGGTGGAAGTGATAATCTGCTACTGAACTATCGATATAAACGGCCTGTCTGAATAAATCAGCAGATGCTGTGTAAGACCCCTTGCTGAAGGCCTCTCTACCTTCTTCAAATCTGAGTCTTGCCATATCTACATTCTGTCCCATTGGGGCAGCAGCCTCATCAAACAAACTCCGATCATATTTTTCCCTCTTCTTTACGTCTGACAGGGTCTTATATGCCTCAGTTAGATAAGAAAAGATTGTATTCAATTTTCCCTTCAAGGTCTCAGAAGAAAGAGAGAAGTGCTTATCAGGATGAAACTCCCTGGCAGTTTTATAATAGGCCTTTTTAATCTCCTGCTGACCGGCTCCCTTTTCAATACCTAAAATATTGTAATAATCAATGCATCTGCATTTTTTATAAAAATCTTCAACCTTCTCAGCAAAGGCTGAATCGATTTTAATTACTGGTTCTTTTATTATCTCTTCAAAGGTTCTATCTTCTTCGATCTCCTTTTCTACAATCTCAATGATTCCTATCTTCATCAAGGCATAAAGGGTCTTCAACGTTTGGAAATTATCTAATGGTGAGCTGGACAGTATATCCTGTACCGTTCGCCTTCCATCTATCTTAAGTAGAATGTCTTTATCCGTCTTATCAAGGTCTATATTCTGAAATAAGTTTATTGGATCAGCAGAATAGTAAAGTATCGTATCCATGGGAAGAAAGACATTTTTTATATACGATGGATCATCTATCCCTTTAATGCCCCTGTATATTATGTTTGCAGCGCTGAGTTTGAGAATTATGCTTTCTTCTGAAGGAAGATCGCCTTCGGTAAAGACATATTCACCATCCTGCCATTGAAATAGGCTAAGAATTATCTCTTCCACCTGATGCTTTACCGTGCAGATGAGATCTTCTGCTCTGAGATATCCCAGTTCGATAAGAATTGCACCGTAGCGCTTTCTTGTTTTCTTCATTAGAGCAACGGTTCGATAATGCTGGTCAGGTGT
>JBFMEC010000064.1:0-12776 GCA_040753575.1 Nitrospirota bacterium
AATAAGACCGACAATAAAAAGTGGTAGTGTAAAGAGGACCCTTCTGGTGAGACAGTCCCAGAGATCATCTTTCATATAAAGCTTTGCTATCAGAATTCCATAGCAGAACTCGGGAAATCTGCCCGGTAAGTGATCTATAAGTAAAACGCCTGTATTTGAAAATCCAAAGACGGCAGAAACTATATAGCGATAAATAAATGATAGGGCGACTATCACTGACAGACTGAGATAGCCCTTCTTACCGAGGAATATTTTCCCGAAAAGGATAAGGAAGATATAGAATTGTGCTTCTACAGCAAGGGTCCAGTATATGGGTTGGATACTGAAGGCAACTTTGTAACTGATGATATTGGTAAAGGTGAGGTGGAAGAAAAAGTTCATCGAGAGGAACTTATCCGGATGAAAAAAGACGATCTCGGCCAAAAGTGAAACATAATAGGCAGGGGCAATCCTCAAAAATCTGTTCCAGAAATACTTTCCGTACTCAGTGACACCTTCTCTGTGGTACCTTCTTTGAAATTGAAGATACATTACAAAGCCGCTGATAACAAAAAAAAGGTCAACGCCGGTCCAGCCAAAGAGTAAGAATGACGTTACACCGGGATAGAAATGCTTAAAGTAATGAAAGAGCAAAACGGAAAGTATCGCAAAGGCCCTGAAACTATCAATCTCTATGATATGCTTTTCTTTCATTGAAAATTTCTAAACTATCATAACATTATGAAATCAGGGTATCAAAGAAATGCAGAAAAGATTGTCAATCAGGCTTCGCGAGGAAAAATAGTTTGATAGTCACGAACATTGCCCAATAAAAAAAGGCAGGAGGAAAATCCTCCTGCCTTTTTTGGTGAATGAATTATCTAGTCGGATGCGTATTGGAAGAGGGAAGTTCCTATCGAATCAATACCAACTGTGAAAACAGCTCCTGTGTAACCCGGCAGATAGGTGTCTGTAGGGGCTGAACAAAGCACGTCATCGGATGTGTCAAGATTGCCACAAGTTGCATTTGAGGCAAGCGGCAAGAACCTCACCCAGCCTTCCACGAACGGTGCAGCAAAGGTGAAGAGTTGTGCCTCTTCCCCTGGCGTTGTAGGTGTCGGAAGTCCGGGAGATATGAATTTCTCGAGTGGTATAGCCACTGTGTTTTCTTCCATATCATAGAATATGCCGCTTAGTGAATCGCTCTCACTGATAAAGTGCTGGAAGGGGAATATGAAGGCAAACTTTGTTACCATGTCAAGACTGTAAGTCGGAGCCGGAACGGCAAAATAGTGAGAATCTACGATGTCCTTGAATCTAACGGTAAATCCTGAATAACCCATGTCTGTGAGGGTTATGACCTGCGTAAATCTTGATTCAAGGTTAGCCAGGTTGAATCCTGTCGTAGGCAGCGTTCCGTCTCTTCTGATAAAGAGGTCAGCCAATGTCGGGCCAAAGGTTGCTGCCGCACCATACCTGTTCACCACGTCGATCAAACCAATTGCCGCAGTATAGAAGCACAGATTCAGGTCGTCTGCACCATCCACTGGATTGACCGTCCTGGCCTCCACATAGGCAAAACAGCCGGGATCAGCTGCGCATCTCACCTGCTCTGCACTGTAAGAATCGGCATGCAGTATAATGCGTCTTGAATCTGTAAGGCTCCACTCTGGAAGTTCATTATCCAGGGTTTCGGCATTCAGGTAAGCGAGCCTTTTCACAACGTAACCCGTGCCAACTGTAACATAATATACCCTTCCTTCAATCACGTCTGACATATCAACAATGTCAGCGTCGAGACAGCTGTTGGGTGAGGCGGTGATATTAAAGAGAGTATGGAACGGTATGTTCTTGTTCGTTGATAATCCATCCCAGCTCGCGCACTTGTTTTTGTTAGAGGGATGCGGGAGTATCTCACCTTCACCGATAATCTCCACATAGCCCTTCTGGGTTGCTAACAATGCGGCTGCGTCATCAAGACCCTGGCACAGCTTTATAAGGCTAAGCATGCCTGGAAAAGATACCGAGTTAATAACGACACAACCATTAGCATCAGTTGTAAAGAGTGAGTTTTCAAGAGTCTGTTTGTCACATGATGCGAACTCTATGCCGCCGTTTCCTGCCAGATAAAGGTCAAAGGCAAACACATCCTTTGGCGAAAGCAGGATGTCAAAATCAAGTAGCTCGATCGATTTATCACCAGTCCTTATTCTAACATGTGCCTGAGTCCAGTTTGTCGTAGTGTTGGTTACTGTGAAATAGTTGTCCGTAAGTCCCAGGCCACCCTCAGCAAGGCCTCTAACATCGTAATAGGTATAAAGCAGTGCACTGCTTGAGTGATTTTGAGCATAGGCATTGCCGAGTGGTAGGCCGCACACAATTATGGCAGCCAAGATAATCAACTTAGCAGCCATTTTGAGTCTTTCCATCTTCATAAAACCTCCTCCTTTCTAAAATTTTCTAAAAAAAGAATACAAAATAAACAGCATTTTGTCAATCTTTTTCCCTTCTCCTGGAACTTTACTCACCTCCTTTTTAAATAAATTTTATGAATAATATATGAAACATGAGGCTTCAAAAAGCCTTTTGCTGGTCTTTCAATTATCACTTCTCAGAGCTTTTCTTGGCCTCCTCTTCTGTATCTCTTTGATGTTTAAACCTCTCCCCTTCCTTAATCCACTTGTCGTCGAATGTCCTCATGCTGTCGATAATCTCTATCTGGTACCTCATGAATCCCCTTACTACCACCTCCTTTTCATTGAGTTGCTTTACCTCTATAGGTTCAACAGCCTTAATGTTTATTCTGTTTTTTAATCTTTCGGCATAGAGATCATAGCCTACTTTCTTCTGGTAATCTGTGCTTTCCATGGCATATGCTTTTTTATAATCTCTCGCAACAATTGCTTTCCAGTATTCGTTATAGCGCGTAACAAGGTCTTTGTTTTTCTCGAGATTCTCTTTGTCGGGCTTCACATGCCCTTCTTTTTTTATGTCTTTCCAGAGGCCTTCCTGTCCTGCTATTTTTGTATGATCCACAGCCAAAAGAGGTATCGCCAGCCCCAAACAAATTATCACCACTATTATTCTTAACAGTATGTTCATCTTATATTCTTACTCCCATCCCAATTTTTTCGAAAAGTATAAAGAAGATTTCACCTATTGTCAAGCCCTTTTTTAAAAATAACAAATACAATCTAAAGCATTATAACAAATACAATCTATAACATTCATCATAAGCATTCATCAGCAATCAGTTGTTGAAAATGTGAGATTCCATATTGTCTCTTGATACAATCAGGAACGCCTCAGCAAACTTGACATTTTTCCCGAGTGTAAACGTTCTATAGGTATTAAGAGCAATGATAAGGCGCAGATAGTCTATTATATTAAGCTGAGTCCTGTATGCCTTTATTGCTTTTTTCTTAATACGAAAAGCCTTTGTTATATCAACGAGGATATTGGGTCTCAAGGGTGTCGTTAACTCATAAAAGAGTATCTTAAAACCAAATCGCCTTTGTAATTTCAGAGCGATCTCAGCAGACGCCCTGTGGTCAGGATTTAACTCTATTGAAGAGGGACTGTATAGTGCGTCAGGATTAAAGTTTTCAATAATCATCGCGATCATTTCTTTAGCCTTATCCATATATTCATAAAGCTGACGGTCAGGAAACCTGAGAAATTCATAATCTGACAAATCGAGGATATTTAAGGCCTTCAATGCCTCTTCTTCCCTTATAGCAGCATAGCGTTCCCTATTTTTAACTGCAGGATCTGCCTTTTCTCCATTCGTAATAAATATAACCTTTACTGCGGTTCCTGCCCTGGACAATAGTCTTAGAGAGCCACCGCATCCAAGTGTCTCATCATCTGGATGAGGTGCAAGGACAAGAACCCTATTACCCACGGGCTCTGAGGCGCAATAGGGGATAAGGTCGCATTCTTCCAATATCTTTGACTCTCTGAGATTCACTGCTAAGGCCAACTTATTTCCTTTGATCTTTATGTCTTAAATAATTTTCAGGAATGAAATCCTTATTATTTTCTTTTGATCTTCAAGGCAGCAAAAATCAAGCCAGGATTTCATCATGAAAAAGGCTGATTTTATTTATATCTTCAGTAAGTTACTGTCTTATTATTATGACAGAGGTGTAGAGAATTTTAGACAACTATCCTCTATCTTCTTGCGAATCTTTTTATCAGGTGGTATCCTTTTATAAGGCTTCGTTCTCTTTTCTCCATGGAAAAGATCATAAGAATACTACCCAACACCTTTATTCCACTCTTTGTTGCCATTGATGTTTTTATGCTTCTCCCCTTTTTTATTTCTCTAACTGAAAGTATGCCAAAACAAAGGAGGAAGGCAGTCGTCAGGGAATCGATCTTTACAGCCCTGGCCGTAAGTCTTCTATTTATTGCCCTGGGAGAAGCAATTTTTCAATTACTTGGTATAACTGCAGATGATTTCAAGATTGCCGGCGGGCTTGTGTTGCTCGTTTTTGCAATTCTGGATCTAATAAGGAGCACCGAAAAGGGAAGAAAAGAGAAACCCCTTGAGATGGGCGTAGTACCTATCGGTGTACCCCTAATTGTAGGACCGGCAGTCCTCACCACTATCCTTGTTCTTGTAGACCATTACGGTATCATTCCGACAATTATCTCAATCATAATTAATCTCTTCATTGTCTGGATTTCACTGATTAATGCTGAAAGGATCATAAACCTCTTTGGAAGGGGTGGTATAATCGGGCTCTCGAAGATTATGGCACTTCTTCTTGCGTCAATAGCAATAATGATGATACGTCTGGGTGTTGAAAACACCTTCCGGCGCTAATTGTAAGATAACAATTTATTTGTTTAATTGGTACGCAGTTGAATTACCTAAGTGTTGCATGAGATTATTACCCAAAAATTGTCATTGCCCGGCTTGATCGGGCAATCCAGATCCTTCGACAGGCTCAGGATGACTGGATTCGGAGCCTGCCCCGTACTTGATACGGGGGTCAAGCCGGAGAATGACGATAAGGAGTTAATTTTAAGTGAACTTTAACAGTGATATGATATTCGGCTTCAAATACACGCCGTAGGTCATTTATAGCTCTCCATTAAAATTATGCAACATTTGAATTTATTCTTTATTAAGGAGGTTATATGCTCGTTGGAATAATCTCTGATACTCATGATAACCTGATTCAGACAGGGAAGGCCATCGATCTCTTCAATGAGCGGAAGGCTGAATATGTAATCCACGCAGGGGATTATACATCACCCTTCACGCTAAAACTCTTTAAGGAACTTGATTGTAAATATGTAGGAATATTCGGCAACAATGATGGAGACAAGCTGCTGTTGTTAGAAAGATCTGAAGGCAATATCCATAATCAACCTTATATTTTTACCCTCTACAAAAAAAGGATCATCGTTCTTCACGAACATCATATAGTTGATGCACTTGCTGACAGCGGCCATTATGACGTTGTTATTTACGGGCATACTCACAAGGCTGATATAAGAAAGGTTAAAAATACCCTGATCGTTAATCCCGGTGAGGCCGGAACCTGGCTTTATGGAAAATCAACCGTTGCACTGGCAGATTTAGAGAAAATGGAGGCAGAGATTGTGGAACTTAGTGAAGAACCCTGCAGCAGAGACCGCAGGGTGTAAAATTTATTAGACAGTTATCCCGTCTATTCTTTTAAGCCCCGCTGCTATCGCCATGTTTATTGCCTCGCGATACTCTTTATCAGTAATCCTTCTATTAAGAGGCGGATTGTCAAAGGCCATAAAGCATGGATGGTATTGATCCATGATATTTATGTATGTATCCTTCGAAATTTCTTCAGCTATAAATTCCACCACACCGGTAGTTCCTGCAGCTCCTTCCGGCAGCACGAGGTGCCGTACAAGAAGTCCTCTTCGAGTAATTCCACCATCAATCAATAGGTCTCCGACCTGTCTGTGCATCTCTTTTATCGCAGCTTTTGCTGCTTCTACATAATCCTTCGCCTTCGAGTAATTAAAAGCCATCCCGGAATCTGAATATTTGAAGTCAGGCATGTATATGTCCACAATGCCTTCAAGGAGCTTTATTGATTGAAGAGATTCGTATCCACCGCAGTTATAGACAACAGGTATGTTTAATCCCTTATCCGAAGCAATCTTTAAAGCCTTAAGTATCACGGAAATCTGGTGAGTGGGAGTGACAAGGTTTATGTTATGACACCCGCCGCGCTGCAATGAAAGCATGATATCCGACAGTTTTTCAAAGGATATCTCACTACCGTCCTTCAGATGGCTTATTGAATAATTCTGGCAGAATATACAGCCAAGGTTACAGTTGCCAAAGAAGATTGTTCCGGAACCGAATCTACCCACAAGAGGCCTCTCTTCCCCGAAATGAGGACCCCAGCTTGACACAAATGGTTTATCTCCAGTTCTGCAAAAACCGATCTCACCAGCCGTCCTGTCAACCTCACAACTTCTTGGACATAAGGTGCATTTTTTCAGAATCTCCTCTGCCTCCCTGATTTTTTCAGAAAATATCTTGGAAGATAGAAGGAGATAAGATGGTGTATATTTAAGTTCCTTTGTTACCAATTTCTAAAACCCCCCATTTTTATAATACCAAATTAGTGAGAAACAATTCAGAAAGTCTCCCGGAGTTGAGGGCTACTGTTGGGCATCAAAGGGTATAGAATTTTTATGTTATAATTAAAAGATTTTTGACTTTTCAAGGAGGTTTAGGAGATGCCGATATATGAATATGAGTGCCTCAAGTGCGGTAAACAATATGAGGTTTTCCAGAAGTTCAGTGATGAACCGCTGAGCTCATGCGCTGACTGTGGAGGCCCCGTCCATAAACTGGTCTCCCATACTTCCTTTGTCCTCAAGGGGACAGGCTGGTATGTAACGGACTATGCCTCTTCTGAGAGGAAAAAAGCGAAAGAAGCAGAGAGCAAACCTGATACAAAGTCTGAAGCTAAGGCGGAAACTACTCCAAAGACTTAATGATTGATCCTCATATCCACATTCCCTATCCAAGGATAGGGGATTATTTCAAACTCATAAGAGAAAACCGCTTAAACCTTGAGATATATTTTCCCTCTGATTCCCTTGACATTATAAGGGATTCTCACATCTTTGGACTTAAAGAAAAACTTGACTACCATCCCGCCCTCACTGTCCATGCACCTTTCATGGACCTTTCACCAGGGGCGGTCGACTCAAAGGTCCGGGCCGTAACTGTTGAAAGATTTCTGCATATCTTCAAGATTTCAGAAATCCTCAATGCCGAGACAGTAGTCTTTCATTCAGGCTATGAGAAATGGAAATACGCACAGAGGATTGATGTCTGGCTTGAAGGGAGCCTGATAACTTGGAAACCCTTTTTGACCAGAGCAGTCGAGAAGGGTCTGAAGATAGCAATAGAAAATATCTTTGAGGATGAGCCAGCAAATCTAAGGCTCCTGATGGAGAGGATGGGCTCAGCAAATTTTGGTATCTGTTTTGACACGGGCCATTTTAATCTCTTTTCAAGGATTCCTCTTGAGGAATGGTTGAGACAACTAAAGCCTTATATAATTGAACTACATCTCCATGACAATGACAGGACTGCCGACGACCACCTTGCGATAGGCGAAGGGACCTTCGACTTTGATTCATTGTTCTCATCTCTTGGCGATAGAAGTCTTATCTATACCATCGAAGCACACACCGCAGAGGATGCGATGAAAAGTATGGAGAGGCTCAAAAAATATATTTGAGAAAATCACAATTTATCCTTTTGATTCCTTATGGAGAACCCTCTAAGTTCCGGAATGCCTTCACCTTTATACTGAATCATCACCTTATGCGTTTCTCCAATTGTCCCGGGGAAGATTAATCTCTTCACCCTGGCAATCTCAAAGAGATAATTATCGGAATTCTCGTAAAGTCCCCTGATCACCTCATCGATGCCCAGAGATATCAAGAAAGTCCCCTGCTGACAATATCCGAGGGTTTTAAATCTTAGGTCTTCTCCCCATTTTTTTATGGATGAAAAATTAACGTGGGCCGTTATGTCCTGTTCGCCAATATTGATATAGGGATTCTCGTTGACCTGATGTTTATGATAACAGAGGAGCGTTCCTTTACTTCTGTCTTCACTGTAATAGTCCCGGGCAGGATAGCCATAATCTATTGTAAAAAGGAATCCCTCTAACAACACTTCATTGACAGACCTCAGCCAGTCCCTTATTCTGAGGTTAATCTCGGTCCTGTATCCCCTTGTTAGCTCTATGGAAAATTCTTTCAGATAGTCAGCAAGAGCGGCTGTGCTTGAATTCCTTTTTATTTCTAAAATGTTATCATTTTCTACGCTGACATAAATTTCTTTTAATTGATCATCCATTTCCACCATATGAACGGGGAATGAATCGAGAAGCTCATTGGAAAAAATGCATCCCCTTATACCATCCAGTTCGTTCAATGAGGAAACCCATTCAACTTTATCTCGAAAACCCCCAAGAACTGTCTGCTGCCTTCGCTTCATAAAAAGATTGGGTTCCACTATTATGTAAGTTAAGGATTTATAACATTCCCTTCCTTTCAAATAATCGAGAACATCCTTGTACATATGACCCTCACCTGCACCGATCTCAACAAAGTGAAAGTCGCCTGTTCCCGACAGACCTTCCATTATCATGGACATCTCTTCCACCTGTTTTCCGACCATTATGCCAAAGACCGCGTGAAGATGCTGGCTTGTGTAAAAGTCCCCTGCCCTCCCGATCACTGTCTTTTCTGACTTATAATAGCCAAGATCAGGTTCATAAAGTGCCATTTCCATAAAGGTCTCAAAGGTGATAGGCCCTTCTCTCTTGATCTTTCCAATGATTTTTTCTTTAAGCAAATTCATACTGTACGCCTACAATTAACAATGAGTTACTGTATCATGCATCATTGAATGACAGGAATACATGGACATGTTTTATAATAATCTAAATAAGTTTTTTGATGGGAGATGTTCATGTTTTCCCGGGAAGAGTTGAATCGCTATAACCGCCAGATGATAATGGAGGGCTGGGGTATAGAAACACAAAAAAGGCTTAAAGAATCCACCGTTTTCATTGCAGGTGCCGGAGGTCTCGGCTCACCTGTCTCCATATATCTCGCTGTTGCCGGTATCGGCAATATCAGGATATGTGATTTTGACGTTCTTGACTGGAGCAATCTTAATAGACAAATACTTCATAACCACAATCGCATAGGAACAAATAAGGCAGCCTCCGCTAAAAGGACTCTCGAAGAACTCAATCCCGACATTAATGTTGTTGCCCTTGCCGAAAAGATAGTGAGCGAAAATGTCGATACCCTTGTTGGAGACTCCGCCATTATAGTGGACTGCATGGATAATTTTCCCACCAGGTATATTCTCAATGAAGCCGCTATCAGAAAGGATATCCCCTTTGTCTTTGGTAGTATATGGGGCATGGAAGGAAGGATCAGTTTCATCAAGCCTCCAGAGACGCCCTGTCTCAGGTGCATATATCCCGAGGCTCCACCCTCCGAGACATTCCCTGTTGTGGGTGCGACGCCGGGTGTTATTGGTTCGCTCCAGGCATTGGAGGTTATAAAATATTTTTCAGGTGTCGGAGAGAATCTGAAGGGAAAACTCATGGTCTGGGATGGATACAGGGTTGAATTCAAAAACTACAGAGCCTACAAAGACCCAGACTGCCCTGTGTGTAGCAAGATTAAATAAAAAAGCGATGATCAAAATTCCTCTTCTATTTTTGTTTCCATATTTTAATTCTCCATTTAAATTTATTATCTATTAGGCGTCCTGCGGAAAAGCCATCAAACAATGATCTTTTTTATTCTCTTGAATATATAAATATTTTTTTATATAATATTAAAAAGGAATCATAATGCTAAAGAATTTTTCAAAATATATTACATATAATCTCTTAGGATTAGAAGATGGCACATATTTTGCAAATGCAATAGATTTCTTTATTTATGACACAATAAAGATATTTCTGTTACTATCAATCATCATATTTGTAATATCAATAATCAGAAGTCATTTCCCTCCGGAGAAAACCAAACGTATTCTTTCTCATAAAAAAGAGTTTATAGGTAATATTCTCGCAGCGCTTCTTGGAATTGTTACGCCCTTTTGCTCTTGCTCTGCATTGCCACTGTTCATTGGATTTGTGGAAGCAGGAGTTCCTCTTGGCGTCACTTTTCCATTTCTTATCTCTTCTCCCATGGTGAACGAGGTTGCCGTTGTTTTGCTTTTTGGGCTTTTCGGCTGGAAGGTTACAGTGGTCTATATCGGCGCAGGACTTCTTGTCGCTATAATTGGAGGGTTTGTTATCGGGAAACTCAAATTGGGAAAGTGGGTAGAAGAATATGTCTATGCATTCCACAATGGAGGTCAATATGAAATAGCCAAGCAGAGCTTCAAAGACAGACTCCAATATGCCAGGGACAACACCAAGGATATACTGAAAAGGGTATGGTTATACATCCTCATTGCAATAGGCATTGGCGGATTCATACACGGGTATGTTCCGGAGGACTTTCTTACACATTATGCAGGAAAGGGGAATATCTTCGCAGTGCCCGTGGCAGTGTTGCTTGGAGTGCCTCTTTATTCCAATGCTGCCGGAGTCATTCCAGTAGTCTATGCTCTGATGGAAAAGGGAGTAAGCATGGGCACAGTGCTCGCATTCATGATGGCTGTGACTGCTCTGTCACTTCCTGAGATGATAATCCTGAGGAAGGTCTTAAAAATACCATTGCTATGTGTATTCGTCGGGATCATGACGGCAACCATAATAGCCGTTGGCTATTTATTTAATGCAATTTTGTAGGAGGCAAGTTTATGGAAATAAAGGTATTAGGTCCGGGGTGTTATAACTGCCAAATATTGGAAGAGATCACAGTAAAGGCAGTTAAAGAGTTGGGGATTGGCGCAAAGGTTGAAAAGGTCACGGATATGTTCGAGATTATGAAATACACCATGTCAACGCCGGGGCTGGTGATCAACGGGAAACTTAAGCATGCAGGAAGGCCGCTTCCAACCCTTGAGAAGGTCAAAGAACTGATTAAGCGGGAAACTGTCTGAAAGGATAGGGCAATGGAAAATATTCTCAACATCTTTAAGGCATTGTGTGATGAAACACGTCTGCGGATACTTAAACTTCTTGAAAACGGTGAGTTGTGCGTATGCGACATCGTTGCGGCCCTCGACATGATTCAGCCAAAGGTATCTTTTCATCTTGGAGTTCTAAAAGAAGTCAGACTGATCAAAGACAGAAAACAGGGGAAATGGGTTCATTACAGCATAGATGATTCGGATATCTTCAAAAGGTTTTTACTCCTGTCAACGCTGGAGAGGATTTCTGCTGAAACGGTATCTGAGGATACCAAAAGACTAAAGGATTTCCTGAAAATTAAACATCAAAAAGCAAACGTTGTTTCCATGTCCAGTAGAACTGTTTGCTGTGGAAGGTAGATATGACAAAGGTCATGTTCTTATGCACAGGGAATTCATGCCGCTCACAGATGGCAGAGGGGTTTGTGCGGGAATTCGGTGCAGCATGGCCGAGGTAGTTAACAGACTATCATTTCTTGACCGTTTTCTCACCCTGTGGATATTCCTCGCTATGGCTGCAGGAGTGATTTCAGGATATCTCTACCCGAAAATCACCAATTTCTGGAATATCTTCCAGGCAGGAACAACAAATATCCCCATAGCCATCGGCTTGATTCTGATGATGTATCCTCCGCTTGCCAAAGTGCGTTACGAAGAACTGCCGAAGGTTTTCAGCAATTACAGGATACTTGCGGTAAGCCTTATTCAGAACTGGATTGTCGGTCCAATTATCATGTTTCTTCTGGCGATCATCTTTCTCCATTCATACCCCGATTATATGGTTGGAGTGATCCTTGTCGGGCTTGCCCGCTGCATAGCGATGGTACTTGTATGGAATGACCTTGCCTGCGGAGACCCTGATTATGTCGCCGGCCTTGTTGCTTTCAATGCCCTGTTCCAGGTGCTTACCTATTCAATCTATGCCTGGATTTATGTGACGAAGCTGCCGCCAATGCTTGGTCTCCATGGAGCAGTCGTGCACGTCACTATAGGCGAAATAGCAAAAAGTGTATTTATATACCTTGGTATCCCTTTCCTCGGAGGTGTAATCACACGTTTCACACTCGTCAAGGCGAAGGGAAAGAAATGGTATCACGAAAAATTCATACCCAGGATAAGCCCGATAACGCTAATTGCACTCCTTTTCACCATTCTCGTCATGTTCTCTCTCAAAGGAGAATACATTGTCAAACTTCCCGTGGATGTGTTGAGGGTTGCTATCCCCCTCTTTATATATTTCGTTTTCATGTTCCTTATTACTTTCTATTTAGCAAAGAAAATAGGTGCAGATTATCCGAAATCCGCCACCCTGAGTTTCACCGCTGCCTCTAATGATTTTGAGCTCGCCATTGCCGTTGCAGTAGCGGTATTCGGGATCAATTCCGGTGCAGCCTTTGCAACTGTCATAGGGCCTCTCGTGGAGGTGCCTGTTTTGATCGGCCTGGTCAATGTGGCTCTGTATTTTCAGAGGAAATATTTCCCCGCTGAGTATTGCAAGATTGAAGGGGCTGAACCGTTATAAGAGTACAAACACTCTAAGTAGAGTGGAAGGAGGATAAAAAGATTTCAATGTAAAAATCAGTATTCAAAATTATTATCGGCATGCCTTAACAGTGGAAGCAGCGAATCCCTTTCCGAAAGGATCGGCCTCTTCACG
>JBFMEC010000065.1:0-12414 GCA_040753575.1 Nitrospirota bacterium
TTATTGTTTGATTATTGGTGCTTGGTCGTTGGAATTTCCAGTGCGAAGCACTGATCCGTCCGACTTGCATGTGTTAGGCACGCCGCCAGCGTTCGTTCTGAGCCAGGATCAAACTCTCATATGAAATCAAAAAACTTGAAGGTATGCTACGCACCTTTTAGGCTTTTCAAAGAACAGATAAAGTGATGAAGAATAACTTATCCTGATTAATTTTGTCAATTCCGCGGCAGTATAGCCTGGAGAATACCCTCCGCTCAGCAAACTAAATCTGACCAGTCTAAGGATCGGGCATTCGAATCCTGACCTGTCGTCAGGACGGGTTTGCAAACTCAGCCTCAAACAGCGCAAATTCGCCCCTTTGTGGACATTCCCTAATCCGAGCCTCATGACCCTGAGATTTCGTAATAGCATTTCTCCTGATTGAAATAATTTTTAACTACGGAGTCGAAGATGCTTACACGAAAAGTCAGCCGGTTGATTTTACTCACTCTACTATGTTATAAATTTTGTTGATTTTAAGAAGAGAAAAAAGGCATTAATAATATATCGCAAGGAGAAATTTTAATGAATGTTTATGAAAATATAGTGATCCTTAATGCGGTTCTTAATGACGAGGAAATCGAAGCAACCATTACAAAGATAAAAGACCTGATAGCAAGCCAGGGTGGAGAGATACTCAAGGTAAATGTATGGGGAAAGAAAAAACTTGCCTATGAGATTAAGAAACATAAAAAGGGTTTTTACGTTCTTTTTTTATATAAGGCAATCCCTTCAACAATTAAGAAATTAGAAGATTTCTATAAAGTCTTTGACGCAATAATAAAATATATGATCATAAAACTTAGTGCGAAGCAGGTGCACAATCTTGAAAAGGCTGGAACAGTCTTAGAACCAGCAGAACAAAAAAGTGAGGTCTAAATGTATAACAAGATAATACTCATAGGCAATCTTACAAAAGACCCGGAACTCAGGTATACACCTCAGGGGACACCGGTGGCCTCCTTCAGGTTAGCGGTTAATCACAGGTACAAACAGGCAGACGAGTTAAAGCAGGAAACAATATTTATAGACAACGTGGTTTTCGGGAAACAGGCGGAGTCATGCAGCAAATATCTTAATAAAGGGAGCGCCGTACTGGTGGAAGGCAGACTCCAAGAAAGAAGATGGGAATCAAATGGACAGCAGAGAAGCAAGTTCGAAGTAATTGCCCAGTCTGTAAGATTCCTTTCAAGAAAGGTAGGTACCGAGGAACAGTCGGTAGAAGGGGATGTTATTCCGCCTGAAGAAATCACCGACTTAGAACCATTCTAAGAGAAAAACGAAGGGAGCAAAGCTTGCAACAAAAAAGATTTCAGAGAAGAAAATTCTGCAGATTCTGTGCTGAAAAAGTAGAGTACATAGATTATAAGGATATCAAGATCTTAAAAAATTACATTACAGAAAGAGGGAAGATTCTTCCCCGGAGGATGACCGGCACCTGCGCAAAGCATCAGAGAGAGTTAACCGAATCTATAAACCGGGCTAGAAATATAGCTTTGCTTGCTTTCGCCGAAAAATGATATGAGGATCCCAAAATCCTGGGTTCCTCTCATGGCTAAAAGGATAGTGGATAATATCATTTCAAAGGAACTCGTAAAGCCCACCGTACCAATCGATAAATTAATCTCAAAAACAGAAGAACTTCTTCTCTATGAACTTACTGTGGAAGACAGAATTAACGAAGAGGTCAGAGAATTCCTAAAGGCCCACGCATCCGAGATAGAACAAGGTCGTCTGGATTATAGAAAGCTTTTTGAATTGACGAAACAGAAACTCGTAAAGGAAAGGAACCTGATTCTATGATGCTCTCGGAAGATAAAATTTCTCATCTTAGTCATGTGGTACTTAAAGGGTTCGTGGATAAGAAACTTATTGAATTGCTTGAAGAGGAAGGCAAGATCAGACGCGAGATCAGAAGAACTATAGTGTCAGAACTGAAGATAGGTGAGGAGATTGATCAGGTCGTCAGGAAAAAAATTCAGTCCTATTCGAAGAAGATAGCCGAAGGTAGTCCCGAATGGGAAGTATTATATAAAAAATTCTTCAAGGAAGAGGAAGTTAAAAGAGGTAGGGCATTTTAGTTCTGAATTTCCAAATCAGGTAGTACCCTCTCAAATGGAAGATAAACTCCTCCCTGTGGCCATCCAGGCTGCAAAACTTGCAGGACAGATCATAGTCAACAATCTTGGCAAAATCTCGAGAAAAGACATCGCTCTGAAGCAGACATCGGACTTTGTTACGCGGGTCGACAGGGATTCCGAAGACACGGTCATAAAGGCAATAAAGGAATGCTTTCCTGATCACTCCTTTCTTACAGAAGAGTCTCTTAAAGAGGCAGAAACAGAAAAATATCGCTGGATAATAGACCCCCTCGATGGTACAACAAATTATATTCATGGGTATCCTGTTTTTTCCATATCCATCGCACTCGAATATAAAAAAGAAATAATCTTGGGTGTTATCCTCGATCCTTTGAGAAATGAACTTTTTACGGTAGAGAAGGGGAAAGGAGCACTCTTAAATGGTAATCCCATAAAGGTATCACCAATTTGTATGGTGAAGAACAGTCTTATTACAACAGGTTTTCCCTTTCGGGAAAAAGAATTGATTGATCCCTATCTAAGAGTCTTCAAAAATCTATTTCTCAAGGTTAGCGATCTGAGGAGAGCAGGTTCTGCTGCTCTTGATCTCGCCTATGTTGCCTGCGGCAGGTGTGATGGATTTTTCGAGCTCGCTCTCAGTCCATGGGATATGGCTGCTGGGGGTCTCCTTATAAAAGAGGCTGGAGGAATCGTAACTGATTTTAATGGAGGCCCCTATTATCTATCTACCGGACATATAGTCGCAGGCAATCCTTTTATCCATAAGGAGATACTGAAAGAGATAAAAGGAATTTTTAAAGATCTATTTTAAAGTCCTCCAGAGAGGTTAGAAAATTATCCAGAATCGATATATTTGTCTATTATTTTATCCCTGTAGGCAGGAAAATCATCGAGATCTAATGGTTTCTTACGCATCATATTAAGCTTCAGGAGTTTAAAATTCAATTCTCTGAGTTTCTTGAGCCTCTCTTTGTCATCGTCAATTGTATTCATCAATGAAGACAGGTTCACTATCTCTTTCCTCACCTCAAGCTCGGGAGGGATACAGCCGGCATTTTTCAACATCCTATAGGCAATCCTTAAATCCTCAGGAATCCATGTTTCATCTTCAAACTTGATAGGCTTTCCTTTACCTTCAAGGTCATCAAACTCTCCGTTTTCGATGGCTTCTAAGACCCGCCTTTCGGCAATCTTTAAAAAAATATCCACGAACTCTTACCTGATCTCAAGCATTCTGTCCAGCGCTTTCTTGGCCGGAAGCCTTATATCTTCTGGAACCTTTATAATGTAGTCGTTTTCCTTTAACGCCCTGTGTACACTCTTAAGCGTTGTTTTTTTCATATTTGGACATATCATATCTTTCCTTAAAGGATAAAAAAATTTATCGGGGTTCTCCTTCTTCAGCCGGAACATTAATCCTATTTCAGTACCTACGATGAACTCCTTTGCCGGGGATTCCTTTGCATATCTTAACATTCCCGAGGTACTCGTTACATGATCTGCCAACTCTAATACCTCAGGCCTGCATTCAGGATGAGCCATCAGAAGCGCTCCAGGATGTTCTGCCTTAGCCTTTTTAACATCCTCCGCTCTTACCCTGTCATGGACGTGGCAATAGCCATCCCAGGCGATAACCTCCTTTTTCGTATTTCTTGCTGCCCAGAGTGAAAGATTTCTGTCGGGAATACATATCACTCTTTCTTCTGATAATGATTCAATAACCTTAACAACATTCGCTGAAGTACAGCATATGTAACTCTCTGCCTTAACGTCGGCAGTTGTATTGACATAAGCCACGACAGGCACACTAGGGTACTGTTCCTTCATGTCTCTTAAAGTGAAATCAGTCGGATATATGTAAGGCGGAGGCTCTTTATATCCCGGAAAGCTTTTTCTCTCCCACCTTGGTGAATCCACATGGATCATGTCGGCCATCGGGCAGTCTGCATCAATCTCCGTAAGAAGAACTGTTTTGTCAGGTGAAAGGATTGAGGCACTTTCGGCCATAAAACTGACACCAGCAAAAACTATTACATCACAATCAATGGTAGCCGCCGTCCTTGAAAGCTCAAGGGAATCTCCAACAAAATCGGCGATTTCCTGAACCTCATCCCTCTGGTAATTATGAGATAGTATTATCGCCCTTCTCTGCAGCTTTAACTTCAGAATCTCTTCACGGAGAGCGTCAACATCGAAGGGCATCTAAAACCTAACAGCATTTTTTAATAGAAGGGAAGAATTGGTAAAAAGGATAGTACCATCTTCTAAGACAACTTTATAAATGGGTTCAGGTTTTTTCTCTTTCGGTTTATCCATAGATTTTAAAGGAACAGATTGATTGCCATTATATAATGAAAGGACTTTGCTAACATACTGTCTGGTCTCTGTAATAGGCGGAATATAACCGAACTTCTCAACTGCCTTCGGGCCGGCATTGTAAGCCGCAAGGGCGAGCGTCAGATCTCCGTCAAAACGTTCAAGCAGATACTTTAGATACCTTGTTCCACCATCGATATTCTCTTCCGGATCAAAGGGATCGCGGACATTCATCTCACCTGCCGTGGCTGGCATGAGCTGCATAAGGCCCATGGCACCTTTCCTTGAAATAGCCCTGCAGTTCCAATTGGATTCCGTTTTTATCACAGCTTTTATGAGTGAAGGATCTATATTGTATTCTGTTGCCTTTCTATGAACAATGTTGTGGTAATCGGTATCGTTCTTAGAAGTGATTTCTCGGGATTCGTCTCGGTCTGTATCAGGTATGTTTTTTTCTTTAGTTGCTCCTTTTTTGTCAAAGGGAGCGTCTGTATAGCAAACAACACCGCTCTCATCTATGTATTTATAGACAGTTGCAAAGGCAGAAGTACAAAAGATGAGAACAAACCCGACCATAAACTGGACGAATTTCATGTAAAATGATAGCATTAAAAGCCTTGTCTGTCAATATTTTATGCCCCATATTTTGATTTTTTAGTAATCAATATCACAAAAAGAAAGTCAATGGCAAATTATTATTCCGAGACAGAAGCGTAAAGATTTGACCCCATACGCCCAGCAGATGGTACATTCCTCTAAAGTGGATAATGAGCGCCGACCGTATTTTATCTCTTTTTAACCACAAAGAAGAGATGATTAATTTATCGAGGAAGAAATATGGAAAACCTAAAAACAAGGGAACTTTATTCAATTGATTGTAAAATGTACTTAGATATCAGAAGATGATAGGTAAACCTATGGATGAAGAAAAAGAATATTATGCGCTCATAAAAAAGGTCTTCGATATATTAGCTCCTTTTTATGACATTGCGACTCTACCCATCTCAAGGGTCAGAGATAAAGTAGTAAATTTTACTAATGCAAGAAAGGGTTCGAGAATACTGGATGTCGGTACTGGAACAGGAAAGCAAGCTTTTGCCTTTGCAAAAAGGGGCTATGATATGCCTTTGACTATAAGAGAAAAGGCATTGAAAGAGATGGTCAGGGTTACTAAGCCAAAGGGAATGGTAGTGATTATTGATTATGCTTTGCCTGAGAACAAAGTTAGAAGATTTTTGATTTATCACTTGGTTAAACTTTATGAAGGCAAATACTATTTGGAATTTATAAAATCTGACCTTAAGACATTGCTAAGAAAATCAGGGATTGAAATGAAAGAGGAACTTCCGGTATTGTTTGGGGCCAATTCCGGGAGCTGACCCTCTTTTATACTCCCTTATTGCCAGAGCCATAAATATATTTGTGAAGTTGCAGGTTCAGCCTCACATTGAGCCTGTCCTTCAGTACCCACTTTGCGAGGTCTCCTGCCTGAAGAATCCCATATGCCGGAGACATAAGAATATGGCATCTCTTCCTCAATTTGTAACGGGAAATTAGAGCCTTTGACCACTCATAATCCTTTCTATCAGTAATTACAAACTTTGTTTCATCAGTATCTTTAATATTATAGAGGTTTGAAAAGTCCATTTTACTGCACATCCCGCTGCCCGGTGTCTTTATGTCAAGTATCACCAGAGCTCTCCTGTCGATTTCTGCCGTACTGATGGATCCATTAGTCTCCACTAACACCCTGTACCCGTAATCAAGTAGTCTTTTAATGAGAGGAAAGACTTCTTTCTGAAGAAGCGGTTCCCCGCCAGTGAGTTCAACAAGCCCTATGCGAGAACGCTTTACTCTGCTTATAATTTCATCTTCCGTGAAATCAGTACCCTCATTATATGCGTATATGGTATCGCAATAGGAACACCGGAGGTTACACCCTGCCAACCTTACAAATGTACATGGTAGGCCTGCAAAACTTGATTCTCCCTGTATGCTTGAAAAGATCTCACAGACTTTCACCTAAGATACCTCATCCTTGTGGAATCTTTTCTATCATATCATATATCATTTATCATTGACATCCTACGTAATTAATCTATCTCTCGATTTCCGTCATTGTTACGGTCAAAGTTAAGAATCTTAGCCTCAGCCTTTGCCTTTAGAAAGCCTTGTTTACAGCGGATTTTAGGTATATAATAAATTTGAAAGGGCATTGAAATGGCCACTCAGGTAGATATTCCCTTGAAATATGAGGTCCTACGGGAAGTAGTCAAGGACTATCCGGGTCTTCTGAGTTCTGCAGAACCACTGCTGGACGAATTAAATAGGCATCCAAAAAATTGGGGGTTCATCATTAAGGAGATGCGGTCCTATGCCCTTAAGAATTTCTATCTCCATGATCATCACGAAAAGGGCATGGAAGCGATCGGAATTATTGTAAATGTTTTTTTAGATGCTATAAATTTCCCCCATCTTCCGGTACAGCAGGCGGCCATTGACAGCCTCTTGTTTTACCTTGAAAAAATCCTGATTGATGGCGATAATGATCTTTCTAAATATGAACCCATGTTGCAGGACTGTTTTGCCAGGCTTCACGGGTTAAAAGATAGACAATTTCTCTTTCTTATCACCAACCCTCATCAGCTTAAAAAACTTGGACAAATTATATTAGAAAGGATTCCCAAAGATTTTGATCTCGAAAGACTCAATAACCTTCTTTTCAGATCCCTTTTAACGACCTATGAATATTGGCTGAAGGAGGATGACCCTGTCACCTGGCTCAAACATTTGACGGATGATCTAAAAGACGGCGAAAAAGATGAGCTGGAAAGGTTGTTTTATCCTCTATCCCACAGAAATTTGAGGGATTTAAAAATTCAACTGAATAGCCTCAAAGAATGCAAAGACCAATGTTCGCGTTTGGGGGAACTCCTGAAACTGCCTAGCTACACACAACTCGTAAGATTCTACAATGATCTCATTGGAAAGCTGACACAACTAGGCGGTGTGCAGAAAGGTCTTAAGCTAAAGAGAACATACCTGCTCAAGATTTTGGAGACCGAAGGACTTTCCGGTATTCATGAAAGCACTCTCAGAGAGCTTAGCCGCGCGCTCTCTTCCCTTATTAAAATGGAGGAGCCAGAGCAGATAAAGATCCTTCTCCCGGAAACGCTTGACGTATTGAGAAAAAGTCTTATCAGCTACCCTGAAACATCTTTGAGCTGTATCCAGGGTATCGGCAATGAGATATTTAATTCAGGTATTAGTGATCTTGTTGAATGGTATCTGGAGAAGATAATTTCTCTTGGATTCCAGTATCCAAAGATAGAGGGTGTAACAAATGAATGGCAGGTTAAATCTAATCAGGCTCATTTAAGAAACATCCGGCTCTGGCTTGAGTTAATAGAGAATAATCCGAAATGGTCAAAATCATTGATTTCAGCCTTAATTATCAATCTCAGATTGGCTGGAGTATACATAAGCGATACAGACGTCTTTCAAAAGGACATAACAAAACTTCTGGACAGCGATATAAGACCGGTTTATCATCTGGTTAAGCAACTGGCCAAGCTATTCCCTGTTTACTTCAGCGAGATCGGAGCTGAAGGAACCTTGCGAGATGTTTCTACTGAAATCGACGAGATTACCGGGAGGGCCGATCCCCTGATTCACTTTCTGCGCAAGCAGAGCCACGTTGAAAGCAGTGCCCGTGTGGTGGACTTCATGGAGGGAGTAATAGATTTCTGGTTAACAAAGGATAAAAACCGCCTTGGGAGGTTTTTGCCTGAAGATATTTACGGGCAGATTAATCCGTCAGGTCCGAATATAGACGAGATTAGCCTTATCTTCAATTCTATCTTTAAAGATAGGGGATTTTCTAAGTTGAGGGATCTTATCGATCTGGAAGAAGAGGAAATTCATCTGTTGACAAAGGACGTTCGGGATGTCTCCGAAAAGGAAAAACAAAGAGCCTATCTGGCGATAAGATTTTATCAACTTCTCAACCAAAAATATGATCTGGACGCCCAGAACATAAAAGACCAATTAAAACATGCAGGGAATTTAGGGCTGCCAAAGACTGATCAATTAATCAACATATTGGAGAAAGGAAACCTCTATCAGCGTATTGAAGGAATTCTTGATTATCTCCAGCTCCTGAAAGACGTAATCCTCTCAGCGGAAAGATATGAGGCCGTGGAGGATATCTTTCGGAAGAGACATATTGCCGCAGGCATCCCTTCTATGTATGGAAGTTATCACGAGAGAAAATTTGATGCCCTTTCTTTGACCTTCCGTCTTGAAAATCTGGCCAATATACTTTTCGAGGAACTGATAGATTCCTTTAATCTAAAATTCATTACGAGGGCCACCCTTTTCCAGATCGAGAAATATGCGAAACTATTCTTCAATGCCTTACAGCTGGATGGAATATCATCGAAAAGATTTGAAAACACACTGGAACTCTTATCTGTGGCACTGGAGGTAAGGAGATTTTCCTTTTCTCAGTACATTGACATATTCAGAGGATTTTCAGAGGCGGTACAGGATATTCTTAACACCTACTATACCGGTATCCATAAAAATAACCTCAAGCAGATTATTATCCAGATAGGCACGGGGAATGTACTTCCCAAATATCTGGAACCTCATATGAAACATAATGAGTTCGAATTCATTAACAAGTTGTCAGAGCAGTTTTTGAGAGAAATTGTAGCTACGTCCTTCGGACTTCAACAGTTGGATAATTTCATAAGCAAGATATTAAAGACATTATTTGAACAGGGAGAAGACCTGGATGTCCAGAATCTCGACTTACTGATGAGTTACGATCCAAAAAAGGCCCTATCCAGTATCCATGCTCCCAACAAGATTACTGACGACAGGATTCACCTTGGCAATAAAGGATATAACCTCACCAGACTGGCCTCATCGGGAATATCAGTTCCCCCCGGTTTCATTATAACTACCGAGGTATTTCGCTGCGAGGAGGCCATTAATAGATTTAGGTATGCACAGGAACATCTCGAGAAAGGTATTAGAGAAGAGATCAGCAGACTTGAAAAACATACAGGCAGAAGGTTCGGCGATCCTGAAAATCCCTTGATCGTTTCTGTCAGGAGTGGTGGGGCCATCTCAATGCCCGGCATGATGAACTCTTTCTTGAACGTGGGAATTAACGAATCAATTGTCAGCGGCTTGATTGAACAGACATCCAGGCCATGGTTTGTCTGGGATTGCTATAGACGGTTCCTGCAATGTTGGGGAATGTCCTACGGCATGGAAAGAGACAAGTTTGACGGTATTATTAATTCCTTCAAAGACAAATACAGGGTTGCCAGGAAAATTCAGTTCACGCCGGAGCAGATGAAAGAAGTGGCCTTTGCTTACAGGGATGCCGTGAGGTCTCATGGAATAGAAATAATCGATGACCCTAAAATTCAGCTTGATATCGCCGTAACTCAGGTATTTCGCTCCTGGTTTTCTAAAAAGGCCCAGGCCTACAGGGAAATACTGGGTATTTCCGAAAACTGGGGTACCGCCGTAATTGTTCAAGCGATGGTCTATGGCAATCTGGATACCGATTCCGGAACGGGAGTTCTTTTTACACGCAATCCCCATGATTCCAGAGATAGAGTTATGCTCTGGGGTGACTTCACTATTGGAGCGCAGGGGGAGGACATAGTTTCAGGTCTGGTAAAGACCCTGCCCATATCGAATGAACAAAAATATCAGGAAGATAGAAATTCCGATGTCTCTTTAGAAGATAGCTTTCCGGAAATATACAACACATTGTTAAAGATGAGCAAGGATTTGATTTACAAGGAAAGATGGGGGGCTCAGGAGATAGAATTCACCTTCGAAGGAAAAAACAAAGATAACCTCTATATCCTGCAGGCAAGAGATATGGCCATCACCAGAAGAGAAAGTTTCATGGCCTTTATTCCGTCGAATGAACTCTCCTCCAGCTATCTCACAAGCGGGATCGGTGTTGGAGGTGGGGCCCTTAGTGGCAGAGTCGTCTTTGATTTGAATGATATTCAGAAGTTCAGGGAAAAAGACCAGAGAGTACCGCTAATTTTAATCAGGTCAGACACGGTCCCCGATGATATCAGGCATATCTCCGCTGCAGATGGATTGCTCACTGCACTCGGTGGATCGACTTCTCATGCCTCCATAATTGCCAATCGACTCGGAAAGACCTGTGTGGTGGGTTGCAATAAATTACTGGTGTGGGAACTCGAAAAGAAGTGCAAGCTTAACAACAGGTTGGTTAAAGCCGGTGACTTCCTCAGTATTGATGGGCGAAATGGTTCGGTTTACCTGGGAAGGCATCCCGTAAAGGAAATAAAGGTAGAAGTAATAAGAAAGCTATGAAAGAGGTGTAAGAATTATGAGCGATGCAAGGACACAAATATTTTCCGAAAACAAGCCTATCCTCGGTATAAATGGTCTGGGAAGGATTGGCAAATTGACCCTCTGGCACCACATTGGCAGGAAATATTTTTCAGAGATCATTGTAAATATTGGCAGGAAGGCCGGAACCAGGCTCGAGGACATTGCCCTTTATATTGAAAAGGATTCTACCTATGGGCCTTTGCATCGATACCTTTATGGATACAAGTCAAAAAGGGTAGTTGAAAATCTTGATGAAGATAATGGCACCATGTTGATAGACGGTATTCCCATAACCATCCTGAGGGAAAGTCGAAATCCTAAGAATATACCCTGGGATAAATACGGTGTGAGAATCGTTGTCGAGTCTACCGGCAAATTCACTGATCCCACCCTACCACCAGATGCAAAGGATGGCTCAGTCCGCGGGCATCTGGAGGCGGGGGCTGAAAAGGTCATTGTTTCAGCGCCTTTCAAGATAAAGGAGAAGGGCCGTTCTATGCCCGAGGACGGAATAACCATAGTGATGGGAATCAATGATGAAGTCTATAATCATACCAGACATCATATCATCTCAGGGGCATCCTGTACGACCACCTGTCTGGCCTATATGATTAAGCCCCTCCTGGATTACTTTGGTCCCAAAAAGATACTGAGCGCCTCTATGTCTACAGTCCATGCTGCAACGGGCACACAGGAAGTATTGGACAGATTACCAAAATCAGGAGCTACTGACTTAAGAAAGAACAGAAGCATCATGAATAATATCATCCTCACTACCACAGGAGCTGCTAAGACTCTCGGATTAGTAATACCTGAAATGAACAGGATCGGCTTTATTGCAGAATCAGTGCGTGTCCCGATCACTACCGGATCTTTAATCATCCTTGTGGTCGCCCTATATGAAGAAACGGAGATTCCCACCATCAATCGAAACCTTATCAACAATATCTATCGTGAAGCAGCAAAGAGGGAAAAGAGAGGCTACATTGGATATACGGAGGAGCAGAATGTCTCCGCGGACATAATCGGCTTCTTCGGCCCTGCTGCTATCATTGAGGGACATGAGACCCATACAAGAACTGCTAATGTTACCCTCGATCTTAATAAACTCGCCAGATTGCCGGCAGAGTCCTTTGCCACCCGAAATCCGAACGGAATAGATATATCCGTTACCCAGGCTGTCATTTACGGCTGGTATGACAACGAGATGGGAAGTTACACCAATATGCTTGGGGATATGACCGTGAAGATAGCCTCCATGGTTTATCAGTAAAGGGATTATTTTTTCAGTCAAGATTAACGATCATACTTCCTACTGATATAAGATGGAAAAAGTGGACACCAAAGTCAGATAAAATAGACCAAAGACGGAGGTGTCAAGATGAAGGGTATACCGCAAGGACGGTACACGAAGGAGTTTCGAGAAGAAGCAGTGAAGCTCCCCGACTAAAGTCGGGGCTTCTTTAAGATTCCCAGAATCTTGGTTGTTCATATGAAAAACTATGCTTATCTATATATCGTCTTATCACTTCATCCGTTACTTGTTCTCCAATTGTTC
>JBFMEC010000066.1:0-11994 GCA_040753575.1 Nitrospirota bacterium
CATCCTGCTATGATTACACATCCGGATCCACAAAAAATATTGATCCTTGGAGGTGGTGAGGGTGCGACATTAAGAGAGGTCCTTAAACATCCAAATGTCAAAAAAGTCGTGATGGTGGATATTGATGAAGAATTCGTTAATCTATGCAAGAATCACCTCGGAAAATGGCACAGAGACTCCTTCTATGATAAACGGGTTCAGATAATATTTGCTGATGCTGAAGAATATATAAGAGAAACCAGATCCAGGTTCGACATTATAATTAGTGATGTCAGTGACCCCGTTGAAAAAGGCCCCGCTCAATCACTCTATACGAAAAAGTTTTATTCTTCTATTAGAAGAAGGTTGTTGTCCGACGGGATTTTCGTTACCCATGCAACGGAAGTACACTATATTCCAGATAAGGGTATTTCCTTTCGCATTTTCAGGACCATCGCTGAAGTTTTTCCGATTGCTGAATTCTACTATGAGTATATACCAGGTTTCAGTTCTTTATGGTCATTTGCTGTAGGCTCGTTGAAATACAGCCCGGAAAATACTGCTTCAAACAAACTGGTAAAAATATTAAAAGAGAGAGGCCTTAAAAATCTTCAATTCTATGACGAAGAAACACATAGAAGATTATTTTATCTGCCAAAATGTCTGAAAGAACAACTGATCATCACTAATTCGACATAAAAAAATTCTGAAAATTCTAAATGAAAATCCTCGAAGAGACCACAGGATTCCCTTACTTGAAATCGACAGGTGCGTTATTTCCGGGAATAGGATCTGAAAAGGAAGGGATGCTCTCAACGGTAAAGGCTGAATTTCTGGAACACCTGAGACAAGAAGCTCAGACGTCATCAGAAATTGGTGTTCAGCTTGGTATATATGCCGCCAGCACATCCCTCTGGGAGAAGTCAAGGAGAAAGTATGATTTTAGCCTTCTCGCCGGACATAGCCTCGGTTTCTATTCAGCTCTTTTTGCCTCAGGGAGTATAAACTTTCAGACAGGTCTTTACCTTATCAGAACTGCTCACTGGGCTATTATGGATGTTGCTGGCAAGCAAAGCTTTGGCATGACTGCTGTTAATGGAATCAATAAAGTTATAGTTGATCGCCTTTGTAAAAGATTTAAAGATCTTTACATATCGAATATCAATTCTTCATCTCAAGTTGTGGTCTCGGGTCTCGTTGAATCACTTGAATCTTTCGAGAAAAGTATTATTAAGGAAGGTCCGCTAAAGATAAAAAGATTAACAATAAGACACCCTTTGCATACTCCAATATTAAAAGGCGTTTCGGATATTATGAAAAAATCACTCAGTGATATCGAGTTAAGAATCCCCAAAATTCCTGTTGTTGACCATACTTCTGGAGAAATTATCACCTCATCAGGGAAGCTTAAAGATATCCTGATTGAACAGTTTTCTAAGAGAGTAATCTGGATGGATGTAATCAGAAAAATGTGGCATTCTGGAGTGAGGAGATTTATCGAAGTAGGTCCAAGAAATATCCTGACAAGCCTTACAAAAAAGATTGTTCGTGATGCCGAATCACTAACCCTCGACAGATAGAGCGATTAAAGCAGATATTCCGCGAGATTTATTTTATATTTGTTCAGATCCAGGGTCTTCACTATTGACCTCAGATATCGGTCATTCCCATCTTTCTCAGCAAGATTTACAATAGGACCTTGAACCTTTTTACCATCTTTATCAACTATGATCAAAACCTTCGGCCTTTCTGAAAACACTATATTACATTCATAGACGAGTCCAAATTCTTTCGTATCCAGCATCACCAGTGTTCCAACAGGATAGATTCCAACGAGATTTATGAAAAATTTGAAAAATAATGGATCCAGTTGAGTGCCTGTCCTTTCCATCATGATACTCAGTGCCTTATCTGGTGCTATCGGAATTCTTGAGTAAACCCTTGAAGATGTCATAGCGTCATATTGATCAGCTATGGTCACAATCCTTGAATACAGGTCAATATCCAGGTATTTTTTGGTCTTTGGATATCCGGAATGATCGCAGTAAATATGATGTTCAAAGGCAACAATGGCAGCCCTTATGGCAGTGCTGTCAAAACCTCTTAACCTCAGGATCGCCCTTAGACCCCATACAGGATGCCTTCTTATAATTTTCCATTCATCATCGTTAAAGTTAGTCGGTTTATTCAGAACCTCATTGGGGATTTCTATCTTTCCTATATCATGAAATAGAGCTGCCAGACCGATCTCCGTAAGCATCTTTCTGCTCAAACCCAGTCTCTGGCCAAGGGCGATGGATAGGATACTTACATTAACAGAATGATGATATGTGTATTCATCATAGTCCTTTATTGCTGTCATTGCCAGTAGAAATTGCTCGCCCTCTAATAATTGCTCGACTATGGTTTCGACAATCCTCTTTGCCTTTTTGATGTTAACCTTTTCTCCCAATTTGATCTTGTTAGTTAACTCCCTAATATAAGAGACCGCATTAAAATAGGTCTTCTTAATCATATCTCTTGTATCTACTTGCTCTTCCTCTTTTATCTTCTTTAACTTGTCTATACCTATACTCTTTGATTCCGCCATCTCTTCAAACATCGTTTCATAGGGATCTTTTGAAGAGCCTGAAACTATGAATGCCTTCAGAAATAGGTCAATATCTGCCGGGCTGACAATGCTCTTAAAAATAACACTCCCTATCTCTCTTTTTTTGAACTCCCAGACAAGAAAGCCAAAATTGAGAAGATATTCGAGGGAATAGCGAACCCTTGTACCATTCATATAAAAGAACTCGCCTATAAGCTCAAGGAGGATGCTTCTTTCTGATTCTATTAATGGGTTAATAAGAGACAAGAATTTATCGATGGCTGTTTTAACGGCAATATTACCGAGGTCGTGGATATTGGCAGTCCTCAAAACTATTGACAGCTGACTAATTATATCCCTGGCGCTTTTGTGGATTTCCCTGTCTTCTTTACTGGCCACTTTCTAATCTTTTAATGGTGAGATAAGCGTGTTCACTGAGAAGTTTATTATTGGAGTTTTTCTCTTTTTCAAGAATAGGAAGAGCTTCCTTGTTACCTATAAGACCGAGACAGTAAGCAGCGCACGCCTTATTTTCATAGTTTTTGCTTTTATTAAAAAAGGATCTTTTCTTCAATGTCTTGATCAGAAAGTCAAAGAGGTCATCATCCCTCCACCGGGAAAGGACTTCGAAGAATCTTTTCTTCTCTGCAAAATCTTTTTTCATAAACATCTTGTCAGAAATCTTTTCAAGAAGAATCTTTTTTGCAGCCTCTGAACCATTATTGCCAAGGGCCCGCGCCGATGCAATCCTGACCTGAATATCTGGATCGTCAAGACACTCCCTGAGGGTAAGCAATACTTCGCGCCTGCCTAACTCACCTAAAGCCCTTATCGCCTCTTTTCTGACTCTTATATCACTATGCTTGACAGCCTTTAAAAGATGCTCAACGGCACTTTTGTCGCCGATCTTTCTCAGGATATAGATTATATTCCTCACAACGTACCATCTATGATCATTAAGGCCCCTTGCTATCATCTGGATATCCTTACCCCCGATCAAGACAAGTGCATCGATAACTAATTTTCTGGCATTCATAGTTTTTAGCTCAGCGAGAATCTTTATAAATTGCGATATCACATTTTTATCAAGAAATTCTATATACTTATTAAAGACTTCTTTATCAACCTCGGCGCCGCTGTCAAGAAATTCTGCAAGAAGATTTAAAATCTCTTCCGTTCCCGCATATACAAGGGCTCTATTTATATATTTTCTCATCTCCTCCGTAGAAGCCGGGTTTTCAAGTATATCCTTTGCCATGGTCATTATATTTAACACGGAGTCTAAATCTCCCAGTTTCATAGAAAACCTGATGACATCCTTCATAAAGATGACAGAATCTTCGAATTCATCTTTTCCTTCGGCGTTATTGAAGATTTCGAAGAGAAAGTCAACGAGTTTCTCTATCTTGTCTGATGAATCCTTCTCGATTTCATTTACCAGCATCTGAAGATCTTTTTCGGTCAGCTGCATTAAGGCTATTTCCTTTATCTCATCTCCCGCCAATTCATCTTCCGATGCTTTCACCAGCTCATCAATCTCGGTGCTCCTTTCCTTCACAGCGCTTTCAGCCTTGGTCTCATAGTACTCATCATCAAAAAGAGAGGCCTCATCGACAACATGATGGATATTCTGGAAGTCCTTTTCCCATAAGAGAGTAACTATATCGTCATCCAGAATCTCCCTGTCAAAATCGAGTGAAATGATTCTCAGAAATTCCTCCAGTTCTTCTTTTTTCAAGCCTTTCTTGAATGTGAGTTCTCTCAAGCCGTCCTTAAAGAAAAGAAGCGCCAGGTTATCTTCTCTTTCAGGATTGGAGTATACCTGCTCTGAATCGTAGGAGATAGTATTCTGTTTGATCTTTAAGGTGAGATCATCTTTATATTCAAAAAAACTTCGAAATTTTTCGTAAGAGTCCTCTAATGTTTTAAGATAAACTGGATTGTTTTGGGGATACATCTTCAGGGTTTTTTTGGCTTTGATGAGATTCTGAAGGATATCTTTTACTGCCTTGGTCTCTTCAGAAAAATCCATGCATAAAATTATCACAGTGCCTAAAGGGGTGTCAAACCTTAAATAAGCATTATTTTCCTCTCCCTGGCGAAGTTCTTCATTATTATTGAGGCCGCATGAAGTCTCTGGAGCCTTGTATTCCTCCATCTGATAGCCTGTATGTCCTTATGGGGAAATTTCTCGGCTCTTATCTCTGATTGAGTCTTCCTTGCTTCCTGATAGAGCGCCTTAATAGAATCATCATCAAGTGATTTCAGAAATATTGGATTAACTGCTATATATCCTTCTGCTATATCATATGTAATCGCCTTAACACTTTTCCCTCTTATAGTGGGCATTATGTAGCAGCCTTCTTTCTTATAAAAATTCTTGATACAAATACGCCTACCTCATATAGAACTATCATTGGAACAGCCATTAGGGTCTGGTTGAACGCATCAGGTGTTGGAGTGAGGATAGCAGCCGCAACAAAGGCTATTAAATAGGCATATTTTCTGTTTTTTGCCAGTGTCCTTGTGCTCACTATGCCCATGCGCGTAGAAAAGATTATAGCGATCGGAAGTTCAAAGATTAATCCAAAGGCCAGAATAAACTTGAGACAAAAATCAACATATTTACCTACTGAAAGCATGGGAGTTAAAG
Source organism: Nitrospirota bacterium (assembly GCA_040753575.1). Taxonomy (GTDB): domain Bacteria; phylum Nitrospirota; class Thermodesulfovibrionia; order Thermodesulfovibrionales; family SM23-35; genus JBFMEC01. The sequence continues at coordinate 5,223 of JBFMEC010000066.1, forward strand.
ATTCTGTCTTGTAGGTGAGAAGGAAACCCATCGCAAAGGGAAGAACGAAAAAAAAACAGTAGACAACACCAATGGCAAAAAAGATCGTTGCAATCAGGACAAAGGGGATCACATATTTTTTCTCCTTTTCTTTCAAACCCGGCGATACGAACATCCAGAGTTGAGAGAAAATTACAGGAAGGGATACTACGAAACCCGCTATCATCGAAATTTTCATGTGCATCCAGAAGGCCTCAGTAGGGGCAAGAAAGACAAGGGGTGGATTGTTTTTAACATTTTTTTCAATCAGCAGAACGAAGGGTGAGGAGAAACTGAATGAAACATGATATCTCAAAGGAAAGGTCAAGAGCCTAAAAATATCTTCAGAATAGATGAAGGCTACCACAAAGGCTATTAAAAGCGCTATAAGAGATATAGTGATCCTTTTCCTTAAGTCCGCAAGATGCTCTATTATAGGCATTTTAACGTCTTTCATTTACGATTCCTTCTTTTCCTCATGAATATCAGTTTCATCCTTCATCCTCTTAAATTCGGTCTCTGTCTGTTCCTCCAGATCCATTAATGAACTCTTCACCTCGTGAATGTCGGATGTAGCCTCTTTTACTTCAGTCTCTATCTCTTTCTTTACATCCTCTAAGGACCTTTTTGCCTCTTGAATATCAGATTGGATATCAGAGGTGGCCTCTTCAAATTCTGTCTCCACCTGTTCCTTTATATCCTGCAATGACCTTTTTATCTCGGCGAGCCCTTTGCCAAGTGCCCGGCCTAACTCGGGAAGCCTCTTCGGTCCAAAAACAAGGAGGGCAACAATAAATATTACTATAAGCTCCGGCATTCCGATATCAAACATGACTCAGCTATTCCTCCTCATAGATCTTTTTGATCTTCTTCTTTTTTGGTGGCGGTACAAAGGAAATGGAAAAAATTATCCTGTACTCGGGGTTTCTCTTTTTAAAATCAAATCCAGCACCTACCGTAGTATATATTATATCAGTAGTCTTTATCCTGTAACCAATTCTTCCTTCCACCTGATCAATTTCCTTGGAAAAATGACTTTTTTTGCACAATAGTTCCGCAAGAATCTTGAAATTATGCGCTGCCGCAAAGTCCAGTCCCGTCACAAAGGATATCTCATCCTCCAGCTTTCCAGTTCCTGGTTTTTCATAAAACAGATTAACATGTCCGTTAACTGGACCCACTCGCTTGCTCAGAATAAGGCCTGCTCCAAAACGGCCATCCGTGCTGAAATCATCGCGTCCTGATGGTAAAGAGGCGTTCAACATATAAGCTATAGAGGGCCCGTATTTACCTTCTTCAAAAAACCTGTGTTTGAGACCGAAGGCAACGTCTTCGAAGCCATCCACAGAGTTAGCCCAGTTGTATATGTAGGGTACTGTCATTTCAAGCTCAATGTTATTTGTAATGCCATAGGCGGTCTTCAGGAGAAACCTGTAAAAATCCGGTTCCTTCGATATTTCAGCACCTGGAGAAACTGCGATCTTACCCTTTAAAAGACTGTCAGCACTGAAGGTCGAAAAAACTCCATATGGTGCAATAGGTTGTAAACCGGATATATCGAAACCATAAGAAGCTTTGCAGAAAGAAAAAAGCAAGATGCAAAGAAACAAGCATCTTTTCATCATAAAAAATAACAGAAAAAACTTAAGAGTGTCAATTACTTCAAAGTTCTTCATGGGAATATTTGACAATGGATCGTTATTGAAAATATAATGATAAAAATATTTATCCCAGCAAATGCTGGGATAATAGGAGGAACTCAATGGCAGAAGGGATACTTGAAGTTACTTCATCTTCGTGGGAGAGCGAGGTGGTAAATGCTCAAGGGCTGGTTATGGTTGATTTTTGGGCTGCCTGGTGCGGACCCTGCAGAATAATAGCACCAACGGTTGAGGAGTTGGCCAAGGAGTACGCTGGAAAAATAAAGTTTATGAGACTTAACACAGACGAAAACCCTGAAATTGCAACGAGATACAAAATTATGGGAATACCTACTCTAATGTTTTTTAGGGATGGCCGTCAGCTTGACCAGATAGTAGGTGCCGTTCCAAAACAACAGTTGAAGGCGAAAATAGATTCCCTTCTGAGCGCCTGATTGTCGAAGAATCGCTGTCTCCAACCAATTTTAAGTGATCCGAGCCTAATTAGTTTTGTATGTTTGAAGGACTTAGTGAAAAATTAGAATCTATATTCAAGAGATTAAAGGGTAAAGGCCTTCTGAAAGAAGAGGACGTTGAAATTGCCCTTAAAGAGATAAGGCTTGCCCTTTTAGAGGCCGATGTCAACTTCAAGGTTGTAAAGGACTTTATCCAGAAGATTAGGGAAAAAGCTATCGGGAAAGAAGTCCTTGAGAGCCTGACACCGGGACAACAGGTCATAAAGATAGTCAATGGGGAACTCTGCCATCTGCTTGGAGATACTAATAGTAGGATACAGCTATCCCCTAATCCGCCTACGATCATAATGATGGTCGGGTTACATGGTTCTGGTAAAACCACAACCGCAGCCAAATTGGCGAGGCTCTTCAAGAAAGAAGGCAGAAGGCCAATGCTCGTGGCAGCAGACCTTCAGAGACCAGCCGCGATTGATCAGCTCATTACACTGGGCACACAAATAGATGTGCCTGTCTTTTATTCAAGAGAGATAAATGACCCTGTTACTCTGTGCAAAGAGTCAGTGAGAAAAGCAAAGGTTGATGTTAGGGACATAATAATCCTTGATACTGCCGGAAGGTTACACATTGATGACTCCTTAATGGCCGAATTAAGAAAGATTAAAGAAAGTATCTCGCCAGAGGAAGTCATTCTTGTTGCTGATGCGATGACAGGTCAGGATGCGGTAAATATTGCGAGAAATTTTGATGAACAGGTAGGCCTTGATGGAATCATACTTACAAAGATGGACGGTGATGCGAGAGGTGGTGCAGCACTATCGATCAGGGCTATAACCGGAAAGCCAATAAAATTTATCGGTGTCGGAGAAAAGATCGAGATGCTTGAACCCTTTCATCCTGAGAGGATCGCCTCACGGATACTCGGCATGGGCGACGTCCTCAGCCTCATAGAGAAGGCACAGAAATCCTTTGATCAGAAAGAAGCCGAAAAACTCCAGAAGGCCATAATGGATGAGTCCTTTACGTTTAACGACCTAAGAGATCAGCTAAAGAAACTCCGCAGCATGGGTCCATTAGAAAATATACTTAATATGATACCGGGCTTCAATAGGATCAGAAATCTTGATGTCGATGAGAAAGAGATTATCAAGATAGAAGCTATAATAAACTCAATGACAGAAGGTGAAAGAAGGAATCACAATATAATTAATGGAAGAAGGCGTAAAAGAATAGCCCTGGGAAGTGGCACAACCGTGGCAGACGTCAACAGGGTTATAAAGCAGTACATCGAAATAAAGAAAATGCTCAAGGTGATCAAAGGTAAAAAAGGGTTCAAATTACCAAAGTTCCTACCATTTTAACTATCTTGACACATTATGTATTTAATTGATAAATTATTAGCACTCTATGCTTTAGAGTGCTAAAGATGCAGACATTGGATGAAAGAGCAAAAAAAATCCTTTGCGCGGTGGTTCAGAGTTATATAGAAGTTCCTGATCCCGTGGGGTCTAGAACTGTCTCAAAAGTCTATCCCTTCGGGCTTTCTCCCGCTACCATAAGGAACATAATGGCCGACCTGGTGGAGATGGGCTTTCTCATCCAACCTCACACATCGGCAGGCAGGGTACCAACCGACAGGGGATATAGATTCTATGTTGATTCTCTTTTGGCCGAGATGAATTATCTAAACATGGAATTCTTCAGGGAAATAGGTAATAGACTCGAGGCCTTAAGAGACAACATAGACATGCTCTTCAGTGAGACAACAAGAACGATTTCTACATTTTCTCACTATCTCGGAGTTGCCATGGCTCCAAAGTCAAACAGGATAACTCTGAACAGGATCGAATTATTCAAGTACAGAACTGACAAAATTGCTGCAATAATATTTACGGATGAGGGGCTAATTAAGAACAGGGTTGTTTCCATTGATTCCGAAATTAACCAGAAGGATCTGAATAAGATGGCTGCTTACCTTAATTCCGAATTTTCCGGACATACCTTTGATGAAATACGTCAGAAGGTTATAAAAGAGATGTCGAAAGAAAAGATTATCTGTGATAGACTTATATTAAGGGCTATCAGGATATGTAGAGAAACATTCTCTTTTTATGGTGACCTTTTTGTATCAGGTCTCTCAGAGGTACTCGATCTGCCTGATTTTGCTGATCTTAAAAAGATAAAGGAACTTTCAAAGGCTATAGAGGAGAAACATACTATAATAAAACTGCTGGACAGGCTCTCAGATTTTGATGGTGTTCAGATAATAATAGGCTCGGAAATTTTGATGGATGAGATGAAGAAATTCAGTCTGGTAGTCTCCACCTGTAAGGAAGACAACCGGCCAATCGGTGTTGTGGGAATTATAGGACCTACAAGGATGAACTATTCTAAAGCCATTTCGATAGTTGATACTACGGCAAAATTCCTAACAAAGATACTGGCAGAAAAATAGGGGGCTCCATGGAAGAAAATAAAATCACCGAGGATAAAGTCAATGAAGAGGAATCTGAAATAAAGAGCTTTGAGATAAGTGAAATATCTCAAGAAGAAAAAGACCGATTGATTGCTGGAATTAAGGATTTAAATGATAAATATCTTAGACTTTATGCCGAATTCGAAAATTATAAGAAAAGAGTCAATAAAGATAAACAAGAATTGGTGAAGTACAGCAATGAAAGTCTTGTCCGCGAACTTCTTCCGGTAATTGACAATTTAGAGATGGCCTTGAAACATCCTGCAGATGAGAATTCCAGAGGACTGATACAGGGTGTGGAGAATACATTGAGAGAACTATTAAGAACGCTCGAAAAATTTGGACTAACTCCTATAGAGGCAGTGGGCAAACCTTTTGATCCCTTGATACATCATGCTTTGACTCTTTATGAACGAGAAGATGTTGAAGAAAATATAGTAGTTGAAGAATTCAGAAAAGGATACATGTTTGGAGACAAAGTATTGCGCGCATCCCTCGTGGCAGTGTCGAAAGGGCCCGTTGAAATTAAAGAGGAAGAAAAGAGAGAAGAGGAAGAAATTAAAAATATAAAGGAGGATTCTTAAATGGCAAAGGCAGTCGGAATTGATCTTGGAACCACGTTCTCCGTAGTAGCTGTCGTTCAAGCTGGTGAGCCAGTTGTCATTCCAAATCAGGAAGGAAGTAGGACAACGCCGTCCGTCGTGGCCTTCACAGAAAAAGGCGAAAGACTTGCGGGACAGATAGCGAGAAGACAGGCGATAACGAATCCCGAAAATACGGTCTTCTCTATAAAAAGACTTATGGGAAGGAAATATAATTCTCCCGAGGTTCAGGAAGCAAGAAAAAGGCTACCCTATAAGATTGCTGAGGCACCCAATGGTGATGCCCATGTGGAGATAAGAGGTAAACGTTACTCCCCACCGGAAATCTCAGCCATGATCCTTCAAAAACTCAAACAGGCTGCCGAAGACTATCTTGGAGAATCGATAACAGATGCCGTTATCACCGTGCCCGCCTATTTTGATGACAGCCAGAGACAGGCTACTAAAGATGCTGGAAGAATAGCGGGTTTGAACGTACTGAGGATCATAAATGAGCCAACAGCAGCCTCTCTTGCATATGGCATGGATAAGAAGAAGGAGGAAAGGATTGCTGTCTATGACCTCGGTGGCGGAACATTTGATATATCTATCCTGGAAATCGGAGAAGGCGTTATAGAGGTTAAGTCCACAAACGGAAATACCTATTTAGGTGGTGATGACTTTGACCTCCGGATCATGGACTGGATGGTTGAAGAGTTCAAGAAAGATCAAGGCATAGATCTCAGAAAGGACAGGATGGCATTACAAAGACTAAAAGAGGCTGCCGAGAGGGCAAAGATAGAGCTTTCTACAGCGATGGAGACAGAGATCAACCTTCCTTTCATAACAGCCGATGCAACAGGACCCAAACATCTGCTCATGAAACTCTCGAGGTCAAAGTTTGAGCAACTTGTTGGAAACCTTGTCGAAGAGACAATAGGTCCCTGTAAGGCTGCCCTGGCAGATGCTAATCTTTCCCCGGCGAATATAGATGAGGTACTTCTTGTGGGGGGCCAGACAAGAACTCCGAAAGTACAACAGACGGTACAGAGCTTTTTCGAAAAAGAACCTAACAAGACAGTAAATCCTGATGAGGTGGTTGCAGTGGGCGCTGCCATACAGGCTGCTGTTCTTAAGGGAGAGGTAAAAGAAGTTCTCTTACTCGATGTTACACCCCTTTCTTTAGGCATTGAGACATTGGGTGGAATTTTCACAAAAATAATAGAGAGAAATACCACCATTCCTACAAAGAGAAGCCAGATATTCTCTACTGCAACAGATAATCAAACGGCGGTTACAATTAAGGTATATCAAGGTGAAAGGGAGATGGCTGCAGATAATAAATTGCTCGGGAATTTTGAACTCATAGGTATCCCTCCCGCACCAAGGGGAGTTCCACAGATAGAAGTAACCTTTGATATCGACGCAAATGGCATACTGCATGTCTCCGCCAAAGACCTTGGTACCGGTAAGGAACAGTCTATCAGAATAACCGCCTCGAGTGGTCTCATGGAGGAGGAGATAAAGAAGATGATGCGTGATGCGGAAGCTCATGTAGAGGATGATAAAAGGAAAAAACTGCTT
>JBFMEC010000067.1:0-11984 GCA_040753575.1 Nitrospirota bacterium
TACGGCAATGAATTCACAGGATTCATTGGCAAGCTTAGATTATCAAGAATCTTAAAGAAAAAAGACTTTTGTGGGGTTATATTGCTTCAGAACGCCTTTGAGGCGGCTCTAATAGCGTCTTTGGCCGGGATTAAAGAGAGGATAGGCTACGACAGGGATGGAAGGGAATTCTTACTTACAAAGTCAATACCTGTACCGGACAACGAGAAACAGATACATCAGATTAACTATTATCTGAACCTGCTCAGTCAAACAGGTATAGAAGTGGAGTACTCGGAACCCTATATTTATCTGTCCCTCGATGAAAGATTGTCTGGAAGAGAAATATTAAAAGGTCTCGGAAGGCCAATCCTGGGAATAAATCCAGGTGCAACTTATGGGTCAGCCAAAAGATGGTTTCCCGAAAGATTTTCTGAAATTTCTAACTGGTTTATAAAAGATACTAAGGGAAGTGTGGTGATCTTCGCTGGAAAGAACGAAGTAGACATCGCCGAGGAGATAGATAAAAATATTCCCGAAAATAAACTCCTTCTTGCAGGAAGAACATCCCTTCGAGAACTTATTTCATTAATTTCAGAGTGTGACGTTTTTGTTACCAATGATTCAGGACCAATGCACATTGCCTATGCCGTTAGGACACCCCTGGTGGCGATCTTCGGTTCTACCGACCCCGCCCTGACAGGTCCTGCGGGCAGTGGTAATGCGGTGTTAACTTCCGGTCTTTCCTGTAGTCCCTGTTTTGATCGCACTTGCAAGACCAATGACATGAGATGTATGTATGCTATAACCCCCGATGATGTCTATCACAGTATTAAGAGGATGTTACCAGACATGCCCGCTGTATTTTTTGACAGAGACGGAACTCTGTGCAGGGACGCGGGATACCTTAGAAGATATGAAGACCTGCATATATTTGAAGATATTAACTATGTGAAGAGTCTCAAAGAGAAAGGTTTCAAGATCATCGGAGTCACCAATCAATCTGGCGTCGCCAAAGGAATTGTTGATGAAGAATTTGTGAAGGAAATTAATAATAAGTTTGTCAGGGAATATGGATTTGACGATTTTTATTACTGTCCTCATAGTCCTGAAGAACACTGCCCTTGTAGAAAGCCGGAACCGGAAATGCTCTTAAGGGCAAGAATTAGCCATAAGGTTGACTTTAAGAGATCTTATATGGTTGGAGATAAGGAAACGGATATGCTTCTAGCAAAGTCTGTCGGTGCTAAGGGAATACTGGTAAAGACTGGTGAGGCAAGAGAATCAATTAATGCAGATCACATAGCCGAAGGGCTTAAAGAAGCAGTTGATTTTATTATGAGGGATAGTAGTGATAGGTATTGAAATAAATAAACCTGTCAGGAAGATACTCATAGTAAAACCCAGTTCTCTCGGAGACGTTGTCCATAGCCTGCCCTTTTTGTATGCCCTAAGAGAGAAATTTTCAGAAGCAAAAATTCACTGGGTCATTGCCGGGGGATTGGAGGATCTTCTGACCGGTCATCCGATGGTAGAGAGATTGTGGATTATAAATAAGGACGCATGGAAAAAAATTATAAATGCGAAAGAGACATTAAATGAACTTAGAGAACTGTTTAAAGAGTTGAGAAAAGAAAAATACGACCTTGTGGTCGATCTACAGGGCCTTCTCAGAAGCGGTGTCATCACAGCTGCCACAGGTGCTCCTCTGAGAGTTGGCTTTGCGGAGTCAAGGGAGGGAAGTGGGTTTTTTTATACCCATAAAGTCAAAGCCGGAAAAGATATCCACGCTGTTGATAGGTATTTGAAAATTGCGGACTTTTTAGGTTGCTCTTTAGGGGATGTACGTTTCCCTTTGCCCTTTAATTTTAATCCCCTATCAACTCATTCTCTACCTTCTCAATATGCTGCCATTGTACCTGGTGCAAGATGGAAAACAAAGATGTGGCCACCGGAGAATTTTGGCAGTCTCTCATCATTGTTGCCCTTAAAAACCGTTGTTGTGGGAAGCAGGAGCGATATGAATGTGGCCAGGGAAATCGTTGCTAACTCAAAGGGTAAAGCTATATCGCTTGCTGGCAGGACGAACCTGAAAGAATTGATTGAGGTGATGAAAGGTGCCCGCTTTGTCGTGAGCAATGACTCAGGGCCGATGCATATTGCTGCGGCCCTTGGTATCTCTGTTTTCGCCCTTTTCGGACCGACCGATCCGGTTAGAACGGGTCCTTATGGTGAAGGACATGTGGTAATTAGAGAAGATCTTTCCTGCGCACCTTGTTTCAAAAGATCCTGCAAAGATATGAAGTGCATGAAAAGTTTGTCTGTTAGAAAGGTTTATGAGATAATCAAAACAAAAATATAATATGCGCAGAGGGTGAAGTTTGTTGGGTCTTTCTCCACCCTCTCGTTTGTTTCAGTCAGCCAAAGTTATTGCCTGAGTAGGGCAGGTATCGACAGCCTCCTGACAATTACAGGTATTGCACTTATCAGGCCCGATAACATAGGCTTTACCATCATCTCTTACTTCGAATACATCGGGGCAGAGCTCCTGGCATGTGGCACAGCCTTCACACAAGTCCCAGTCTATTACTGGCTTTGGCATAACAAACCTCCTTTCTTTCCGGCAGTGCGATGAATTTTCAACCTATCACACCATACCCGTATTCTAAAAGGGATCAAATCCCTGCAATTGACCAAGAAAATATAAAAATAATTTAATAAAAATAATTTTATTTGTCAAAATTGTAATTAAAATTATTTTCCCTTTAAGGGTTAATTATTATCTTTAAATGCCAATCAATTGTCAACAAGTTTACCATCCACCATTTTTAAAATCCTGTGGCAGTGTCTCGATAGGGACTCATTATGAGTTACGATGACAAAGGTGATCCCCTTTTCTCTATTTAATCTAATCAAAAGGTCAAAGATTTCATTCCCTGTCGCTGTATCAAGATTTCCTGTAGGTTCATCGGCAAGAACGACTTCAGGTTCAAGTATTAGAGCCCTTGCAACGGCAATGCGTTGCTGTTCCCCTCCGGAGAGTTCTCCGGGCCTATGATTTTTTCTTCCCGGTAAACCCATTTCGTCGAGAAGCCTTTCAGCTTTCTCCACTATCTCTTCATAACGTAACCTTTTGGAACCCATGCCTATGAAACCCGGCATCATCACATTCTCAAGGGCAGTGAATTCGGGCAGCAGGTGATGAAACTGAAAAACGAAACCTACTGTTCTGTTCCTGAAGGAGGCGAGAGAATTTTCATCGAGGGAGAATATATCAATTCCATTATAAAAAATCTTGCCAGAAGTTGGACTATCCAGTGTACCGAGGATATGGAGGAATGTGCTTTTCCCTACTCCTGAAGCACCTACTATGGCGATCATCTCCCCTTCATAGATTGCCAGGTTGATGCCTTTCAATACCAGAAGTTCGCCGGCCTTCATAATAAAAGACTTTTTCAGGTTCTGTATTTCAATCATGGCATAAATTGTTTGGATATACTCTCATTATCAATAATTAAACATTAAAAATTCTAAAACCTAATATCTAAATCCTAAACAAATCCAAATTACAAAAACCAACCCCTCTTAATCCTCCTTGGTAAGGGGGGACTTAGGGGGATATTTTGCGCTTTGACATTTGAATTTAATATTTAGATATTGTTTAGCATTTAAAATTTCGAATTTACCATTTCTCTCCATTTACTCATATCTTAATGGTTCCACGGGATTAAGCCTTGCTGCCTGCCAGGCAGGATAGATAGTAGCAAGAAAACTTATGATTACGGCTGAAAGAGAAACGGTTATGAAGTCAAAAAATTTCATTCTGACAGGAAGATGACTCAAATAGTAAACATCGGCGGGAAGTTTAATAATCTGGTATGTATTTAAAATGTAACTCAGTATATATCCGCCAACAACCCCGATGATGGTACCAAAAAGTCCGATAAGAAGACCCTGGAGCATGAAGATACTCATGATACCTTTGTTTGTTGCTCCCATGGCCTTAAGGATTGCTATCTCTCCCCTTCTTTCGATTACGTTCATGATCAGGGTACTAACGATATTGAAAGACGCCACAAGGATTATGAGGATCAGTATTATGAACATCGCAAATTTCTCTAACTTTAGCGCTGAAAAGAGATTCCTGTTCATCTGCATCCAGTCCTTCGCGTAGAAAGGGAATCCCAGTTTCTTATTTAACATTTCTCTGACAGGAGGTGCTTTATAAATATCATCTAGTCTCAACTCTATACCGGTTACATCATCTCCCATACCAAAGAATTCCTGCGCCGATCTTATGTCTGTAAGTACAAGGTTTGTGTCATATTCAAACATCCCCACCTCGAATATCGCTGCAACTCTGAACTGTCTTACCTTCGGGAGAATTCCCAGAGGTCCTATTTCTCCGAGAGGGGATATTATATTGACCATATCACCCTTAAACACGCCGAGAAGGTTTGCAAGCTCCTTTCCAAGAACGACGCCGGGAATTTTATCCTTAGCTGATAGATCTCTTACATTTCCTTCCTTAATGTATTTGAATATCTCCGTCGTCTTCACCTCCCTTTCCGGGTCTATTCCTTTCAGGAAAACGCCATGGGCCTTTTTACCATACGACACCATCGCCTGGCCCATTATAAAGGGGGCCGATGAGACGATGTCTTCCTCACCTTTTATCTTTCGGATTATTTCTTCATAGCCGGACATTGTTCCGGTATAACTCAGGACAATCACATGGGCATTCACTCCAAGTATTTTATTCTGGAGATCCTCATGGAAACCGCTCATTACAGAAAGAACGACGAGAAGTGCCATTACGCCCACGGCGACTCCACCAACGGAGATAGCTGAATTTATCGAGATGCCCTTAAATCTTTTCTTTGCTTTGAGGTGGCGCAGGGCTATAAAGAGCTGATAGTTCACTATTGTTCTGGTTTCAACTGGGGGAAGAGAATGACATCCCTTATGGACTCCGAATTGGTAAATATCATTGCAAGTCTGTCTATTCCGATGCCCTCACCGGCAGCGGGGGGCATTCCATATTCAAGCGCTCTGATAAAGTCCTCGTCGATCCAGCTTGCTTCTTCGTCACCCTCTTTTCTCTCCTCAACCTGTTTCAAGAATCTCTCGTATTGGTCTATGGGATCAGTCAGCTCTGAAAAGGCGTTGGCAATCTCCCGTGACGCAATATAGAGCTCAAACCTTTCGGTAAGTTCTGGATTGTCCCTTTTTTTCTTTGCCAGAGGTGAGAGTTCCAAGGGATAATCCATTATGAAAGTTGGCTGTATAAGTTCTGGCTCCACTACTTCCTTAAAGATTTCGTCAAGGATTTTTCCGAGAGAGGCATCTTCTTTTATTTCTATCTTATTACCTTCTGCCCAGGCCTTCGCTTTATCTCTGTCCTTGAATATCTCCGGTGGAACCCCTTTTTGAATTAATGCATCGAGCATCGGAATCCTCAGCCAGGGTGGTGTAAGATCGATAGTAATATCTCCATAGGGTATCTTCAATGTACCGATAGTCTTACTTGCAACGGAGGTGATTAATTCTTCAGTAAAGGACATGAGAAAATAATAATCCCTGTAGGCGATATAGAATTCAAGCATCATGAATTCGGGGTTATGTTTTATTGAGATGCCTTCATTCCTGAAATTTTTGTTAAGTTCATAAATGCGTTCATAACCACCAACGAGCAGCCGCTTCAGATAAAGCTCCGGTGCAATCCTTAGGTAAAGGTCTATGCCGAGGGCTATATGATGTGTCTTAAAAGGCTTTGCCGTCGCTCCACCGGGTATTTGTTGCATCATGGGTGTCTCAACCTCGACAAAGCCCCTCGATTCGAGATACTCTCTGATAGCCTTAATGATAGCAGTTCTTTTCGCAAAGGTTTCCCTCACCTGAGGGTTTACTATCAGGTCCACGTACCTCTGTCTATATCTGGTCTCGATGTCTTTAAGGCCATGCCATTTCTCAGGAAGGGGTCTCAGTGATTTTGTCAGAAGCGAAAAATTTTCAACCTCCACTGTGAGCTCCTTCGTTCTTGTCCGGAACAGTTGTCCTGTTATGCCGATTATGTCGCCAATGTCGAGATTTTTAAGGACATTGTATCTGTCACCGAGGAAATCCTTTTTGAAATAGATCTGGATCTTTCCCGATTCATCCATAATATGGGCGAAGGCAGCCTTACCAAAATCTCTCATGGAGATAATCCTGCCTGCAAGAGAACATGAAACAGGGTTCATCTCCAGGTCTTCTTTTGAAATGTTGTGATATTTATTCAAAAGGTCCGATGTATGGTTTTCCGCATAGAAAGGACTATCATAGGGCTCAATGCCCATCTGCCGCAATGCCTCAAGTTTCTTGATTCTCTGCGCTATCAGTTCATTGATGTCTTTCATCGGGATCAGGAAAATCTTCAAATTATAATGACTAATTTCAGAGTAAGTCAAATAGTAGGCTGAAATCAATTTATTGTCATTTGAAAAGGGCGCCGCTATAATTAATTCATGTATAAGAAGATTCTCGCAGCCGTAAATGAATTTACAAATTCTGAGATGGCAGCAAGATATGCCATTGCACTTTCCAGATCATGTGAGGCACGGCTTTTTCTCGTATTTGTGGCAGAGGAGAAAATAAACAGGAATATATTAAGACATGTAAAATCATCCCTTGATGGGCTTTTCATTGAGGCCAAAAGCTCAAATGTTGAGGTTGAGAGCGTCATTGAAAGAGGGGATCCCTTTAAAAAGATAACAGGGATGGTGAAGGAAAATAATATCGATATTCTATTTACGGCAACAAGGAGAGAAGATATTACAAAACGATTTTTTGTAAAAACCCTGGCCCGTGAATTCATTGTGAAGCTGCCATGTTCCGTCGCTATGGTGAGAGTGGTTCGCATGGGAAAGATGCACCCTAAGAGAATTCTTGTTCCCCTGAGAGGTCATATGACCGGTATCGAAGAGAGGGCCTTCTTCGTTGCTAAACTCGCACAGGCTTTTGATTCGGCGGTGACACTCTTTCATACTACCAGTCCCATTAAAAGTTTCTTCCACGGTGAAATATATTTGAAAGCTGCCCAGAGGGAGGAACATATCCCTAAAGATATGGAAAGGTTTATAGAACTTCTTAATAAATACGAGATCATCCATGAGAAAAGGACAGGACATGGTCGCATTGCGAGGGCGATAACTATAGAGGCGGCCTTGAGAAGAGATGACCTGGTGGTCATGGGAGCAAGTGAGAGAAGCCTCTTAAGCAGCTTGATCAGAGGGAATCCAATGGAGGATGTCCTGAGAGAAACACCCTGTAATCTTGTAATCTTCAGACCCAGACATGAACATCAATGAGAATCCAGAATCTTTCAAAAGAAGAGGTTCTCAAGAGTCTTCTTACCTCCGAAAAGGGTTTGACTGAAGAGGATGCAGGAAGACGAATTCATGAATACGGACCAAATGAGATAAAGGAAATAAGAAAGAGACCTTTATATCTTGAATTTATTTCCCAATTCACTCATTTCTTAGCTGTGCTCCTCTGGATTGCCGCTGCCCTGTCCCTCTTATCGGAATATCTTCATCCGGGGGAGGGTATGCTTTCCCTGGGTATAGCGATAGTCGGGGTTATTTTTATTAATGCTATCTTTACGTTTATACAGGAGTACCGGGCTGAAAAGGCTGTTGAAGCCCTGAAAAAGCTACTACCTTTTAATGTCAAGGTTCTAAGGGAAGGTTCCGTCCTGGGGATTCCTTCAAGAGAGGTGGTTCCTGGAGATGTTATTCTTTTGAGTGAGGGTGACAAGATTCCCGCCGATGCAAGGCTCATAGAGGGAAATCGCTTGATGGTGAATAATGCTCCCCTTACGGGCGAATCGGAATCAAAACCCCGGGGTCATGGACCCTTTGAAGGTGACTATCTCGAAAGTCCCAATCTAGTCTTTGCAGGTACACTTGTGGTCAGCGGTTCCGGTAGAGCGGTAGTCTTTGCGACGGGTATGTCCACGGAGTTTGGCAAGATTACCCATTTGACGAGCGCCGTCGAGCCGGGCCTGAGTCCTCTTCAAAAGGAAATAATCAAAGTGACAAGGATAATCGCTGTGATTGCGCTAACAACGGGAATTTTCTTTTTTGCCGCGGGAACCTTCGCTGGAAGGAGCTTTCTTCATAATCTTCTCTTTGCTATCGGGATTACCATTGCCAACGTCCCTGAAGGGCTTCTGCCAACGGTCACTCTCTCGTTAGCAATGGGAAGCCAGAGGATGGCCAAAAAGAAGGCCCTCATAAAGACACTGACATCGGTGGAGACACTCGGTTCAGTAACGGTAATATGCACTGATAAGACAGGTACGCTTACGCAGAACAGGATGGAGGTTGAAAAGGTATGGACATTTTCAGATGGAAAAATCCTCCCTTTATTAAAAGGGGGGAGAGGGGATTACAGTTCTCATGAATGGCTTATGAAGATAGCCTATCTTTGTAATAACGCCGTTTTCGAAGAAGGTAAATATAGAGGAGATCCAACAGAAATCGCAATCTTAAAGAAGGCCAGAGAGACATATGGTGGCATAGACGCGCAGAGGATTTTTGAGATACCCTTCGATTCTGATAGGAAAAGGATGACCACCGTAAATGTGATTAAAGGAGAAACATTTATATTCACAAAGGGAGCCCTGGAAACAGTCCTGCCGCTATGTTCGGGAATACTCGAAAATAATGAAAGCAAAGTACTGAATGATGAGAGAAAGGAAACACTTATGAAGTCTTATCATTCTATGATGGATGAAGGGCTGAGGGTCATAGCCTTTGCCTTTGCCCGTAAAGAGAAGCTCTTACCTCTCCCGGAATGCCCTGTGGATTCATTGATCGAATCTGATTTAACCTTTGTCGGTCTTATGGGACTCGAAGACCCTCCGAGACCGGAGGTTCCGGAGGCTATTAAAAAGTGCCAGGACGCTGGCATTAAGGTAATCATGATTACGGGAGATGCAAGCAGGACTGCCGTTGCCATTGCAAAACAGATAGGATTTGTAAAAGAAAATCCCATACTTGTCGAAGGATCTGAATTAGATGTTAAGCCCGATGGGTTTTTAAGAGAAGTTCTTTCATCTGAAGAGGTTATCTTTGCGAGAATGACACCAAGACATAAGATGCGGATTGTATCTATCTTGAAAGATGAAGGAGAAAGGGTTGCGGTGACGGGAGATGGTGTGAATGATGCGCCTGCTCTAAAAAAAGCTGACATCGGTATCGCCATGGGAATAACAGGAACAGATGTAGCGAAGGAAGCAGCAGATATGGTTCTCCTGGATGATAATTTTGCCACTATTGTCAATGCCGTTGAGGAAGGAAGGACTGTTTTTGAGAATATAAGAAAGTTTATTACCTATATCTTTGCCCACTTAACGCCCGAGGCGGTACCATATATCCTGTTTTCCCTGTTTAAAATCCCTCTTCCTCTAACGGTAATGCAGATACTTGCCATTGATCTCGGCACCGAGACTATTCCTGCCCTCGCACTTGGTGTTGAGCCGCCTGAGGCGGGAGTCATGAAAAATCTTTCTTTAATGTCAAAAAAGGGAAATCAGACAAGAAGACTTATAGACAAATCACTCCTATTGCGGAGTTACGTGTTTCTCGGTCTTTTAAGCTCCATCGGTGTCCTCTTTGTCTATTTTTATGTGCTTTACAGAGCTGGATGGCATTGGGGCTTGGATCTGCCGATAGACCATCCTTTGGTTCATGAGGCGTCCTCTGCTACCTTTTTGGGTATTGTGATCATGCAGATTGGAAATGTCTTCGCCTGTCGTTCATCTCGAGAATCTATCTTCAGGCCCGGATTTTTCTCAAATAAATTAATTCTTCTTGGTATTCTCGCTGAGATAATACTTTCTATAATTATCATTTATCTTCCTTTGGGGAATAGGATCTTTGGGACTGCTCCTCTGAGCCCTGACATGTGGCTGATTCTCATACCTTTCAGTGTGGGATTACTTATCGCAGAGGAGATGAGGAAGGCCTATGTGAGAAAATTCAGTTTCAGTAAATGATTCCGTACCGGCAACCCTCTCGACTAGTGCCTTTGACAGGATTAGGTTTAATTCGGTGTTGATGAGATGACGAGAAGACCTTGAGGCCTTAAAAATCAGAGTGATTGGCTATGTTGAGCCTTTGGTGATATAATTTCAAAACTTTCAGGGATTTTTGAAAATGGATCCGCTTACCCATGGACTTGCAGGACTCACGATTAATAATCTTGGTTTCAAGAGAAAGGCAACTCTCTGGGTTTTGCTTCTCTCATCAATCGCTCCTGATTTTGACTATATAACGAGGTTCTGGGGAATGGATGTATTTCTCAGATATCATAGGGGGATTACCCACGGCTTTCTTGCCTTACTTATTGTGCCGATAATAATAGGACTTTTATTTGGTTACAGGAAAGGCTTTTTTTATTATTACTTTATAGCTTTCCTCGGTTATGCCGCTCATCTCTTTATGGACCTTACAAATCAATACGGCACAAGAATTCTTTCTCCCCTTGACTGGCAGCAGTATTCCCTTGATCTGATATTTATCCTTGACCCGTATATCACCATGGGTCTTCTCCTCTCCGTCATTCTAACCAGGGCCAACAAGAAAAGAGCTGCCGCTGTAGCATCTATAACAATCATTCTTTTAATTGCCTATATGGGAGGCAGATATTATCTTCGCGTTAAATCAGGAGATTTTTTGAAGGGCAGGCTCGAGGCTAACACTTTTCGAATGTGTCCTCTACCAAATGATTTTCTGCGATGGTGGTTTATCACTCAGTCCGGTAAAGAGATAAAAGTTGGTTTCGCAGACCTCTTCACAAGAAGAATATGCGTACAGGAGATATATTCGATGGAACAGGGAGACCCTTATATTGAAAAATCTAAGGATACGAGGGTCATTAAGAATTTCTTATATTTTGCAAGGTATCCCTATGCGGAAGTGAAGAGGGATTCAGATAGGATCACTGTTATATGGAGGGAACTTTCTTATTCCTTTATTGCAGGAGATCATTTTGTTGCAAAGGTTATATTTGATGAGAAGGGCAGAATAGAGAAATCATATTTCAAGTTTTAAAGGCTTTTGAGGAATTTTATATTTGCTATAACTTTTTATGTTTTAATTGACAGCAATAATAAGCATAAGTTAATATGCTATAAAAATATGCTTTTGGAGGCATTAATGAGAACTACATTATCTATAAATGAAGATTTGCTCGACGAGGTCAAGACATTATCGGGAGCAAGAACAAAAAAGGAGGCTGTAGAGAAAGCACTTAAAGAGTTCGTTAGAAGGAGAAAGGCAAAGAGACTGATCGACCTTGAGGGAAAGATCGAACTTTCTTTTACATTGCAGGAATTTCTTAAAAGAAGGAAAAGGGATGTTCCTTATAGATAGCTCTGCATGGATAGAGTATTTTCGTCCAGATGGGTCCAAAAAAATCAAAGAAAGGGTCAAGGAAATCTTACAGAGAGATGAGGCAGTCACCTGTGGTGTAGTAATCGTTGAAATACTCAGAGGTGCTAAAGACGAGAGGAGTTTTCAAACACTCCGTGATTCACTCTTTTCTCTTCCACAAATACCCACAGACAGTGCAGTCATTGAAAGAGCTGCAGAATGGGGTTTCAGGCTTGATAGAAAAGGCAAAATAGTTCCTACAACAGATCTGTTCATCGCCTCTGCATCTTATAAAAGAGCCAAACTTTTACACCTCGATAGCGATTTTGAGGTCATAGCATCTCACTTTGACCTGGAACAAGAAAAATTATAAGAAAGGGTCTATTCAAGGAGTCTGGGGTCATGGGGGTCATGGGGGTCATGGGTCAGGTCTTTAATCTTGCTATTCAGGGCAATTATATGATATAAATACTGCATGGCAAGACCACTGCGGATAGAATATGACGGAGCCTTATATCACGTGACCTCACGCGGGAATGCACGAAAACCTATCTTTAAGGATGAAGAAGACCGCACACTGTTTCT
>JBFMEC010000068.1:0-11650 GCA_040753575.1 Nitrospirota bacterium
TTATAAAGGTGATATGGAAAGAGTATTCAAGATTAATGAGGAGATCATATGTTTCGAGACGACTGATGAGCTAAAGAAGCTCATTGAATATTACCTCAGGCATCGGGACGAACGGGTTGAGATAGCAGAAGCAGCATACCGACGTGTTATAAAAGAACATACCTACGATATTCGATCAAAAGAAATACTCGAAATTCTGAAGGCAAGGCAATGAGAATCCTTTTTGTCAATCACACGTCATCTTTAACGGGCGCTCCTATAAGCTGTTTCAATTTAATGACCAGACTAGGCATAGGTTTTATATCAATCTTCACAACGAAGGAAGAAGGACCGATCGTTGAAGATTTAATAAGATTAGGTGTCAAGAGTTACATAGTAAAAGAGAGAGGCTTTCTCGGACTGAGATATATTCAGACTTTTTTGAAAATCCTAAAATCTGAAAAGGTGGACCTGCTTCACCTTAATACACTTACACCCTTTTGCAAATACGCAGGTATCGCTGGCTTTCTGCGAAGAATTCCCATTGTCTGGGTTGTGAGGGAGAATCCGCTAATCTCGAGAAGCAGAAGACTAAAATTCTGGCTGAGGTTGCTCTCTTCAAAGATTTTATTTGTTGACAAAGATACAAGAGAAAAATTATTGGGCAGTGAAATGAACGGGAATGTAGAAGTTATTTATAATGGCGTCGATGTCGATACTTTTAGACCGTTTGAGAGTAAATTACTGTTTAATATGTTCAATATAGATTTTAATGAAAGACTTATAGGCTATGTTGGATTAATCACAAGAAGAAAAGGCCTGGAGTATCTCGTCAGGGCATTGTCAATCGTAAAGAAAGATTATGGTAGAAGTAAATTGATAATTATCGGTGGATATAAAAATACCGATGAAGCTTATTTTCTGGAGATCAAGAATTTGATAAAAGAATTATCCTTAGAAAAGGATGTCTATTTTACCGGTGTCCTTTCAGATATAAGAGAAGCTCTCAGTAGTCTTGATGTTGTTGTTCTGCCTTCACTGGAAGAAAGGTGTAGTAGGAGCCTGCTGGAATCTCTTGCAAGCGCTAAGGCTGCAATAGCCACAAGAGTTGGAGGGACTCCCGAGATTATAGAACACGAAACAAGCGGACTTCTTGTTAATCCCCGGAATGAAGAAGAGATAGCTGAAGGAATTCTCAGACTGCTTCTCGACAATAAATTGAGGCAGAAGATTGAAAAGAACGGACGGTTAAGAGCAGAAGAAATCTTTAATATCAAGAATTATATAAATAAAATGAGAAGCCTTTATCTCTCTTTAAATAATCCAAAATGCAACCCATAAATGTCCTGCACGTAATCCCAAAACTGTCAGTTGGCGGAGTAGAAAATCAGCTTTTAATGGTACTAAAAAAGTATGATAGAGAAAGGTTCTTTCCGCTTGTATGTTCACTTTCTGATAAAGGAGATCTGGGAAGAGAAATAGAGGATGCGGGAATTGAAGTAGTGTGTCAAAACAAACTCAAACATCGATTTGATTGGACAATAGTTAAAGATATATACAGTTTGATAAAGCATAGGAACATAAAAATAGTTAGAACTCATCAGTATCATGCAAATTTATATGGAAGGCTTGCGGCGTCTATGGCCCGCGTCCCCTGCATCATTGCCTCTGTCCATAATGTTTATACCATAGATAAGAAAATCCACAGGAGGATTATTAACAGGTATCTCGCCAGATTCACCGATAAAATTGTTGCCGTGTCAGAAGCAGTTAAGGACGATATTCTAAGATTTGACGGCCTTTCTGAAGACAAGGTAACGGTCATTTACAACGGTATAGAGAAAGAAAGATTTTTAAATGGCAATGGAAATCTAATAAGATCGGAACTTGCCATCTCCCTGGACGCTCCTATTATCGGAACGGTCGGGAGACTCACTGTACAGAAAGGACAGAAATATCTTCTTGAGGCTATATCAAAAATAAAGACAAAATTTCCCCGAATTGTTCTTTTAATAGTTGGTGATGGCCCCTTGAAGGAGGAACTGAAAGGTTACTCAAAGATTCTTAACATATCAGATAATGTTTTATTTTTAGGAACGCGGAGAGACATCCCGGCATTGCTTGCAGCCATGGATATTTTTGTCTTGCCCTCTCTCTGGGAAGGGTTGTGCAATTCGCTCATTGAAGCCATGGCAGCGGGCAAGGCCGTAGTGGCAACAGATATTGCACCAATTAGAGAGGTATTGGATTCCAAAAAAGTTGGAATTGTCATTCCAGCCGAAGATAGTGATGCTATCGCTGCATCTATCGAAACACTATTGCAAAAGAGATCTTTAACCGAAGCCCTCGGCAGGGCTGCGAGAGAGAGAGCATTTTTTTCTTTTGATATTGAAAATACCGCTGAACTTTACACAAACCTTATTGAAGATATCTTAAGGAAAAAGAGATGGAATATATAAATTGTATTATATGTGGGGAGGATGATTCTGAAAAGTTTCTAATTTCCAAGGACCTTGGATATGATGAGAGTTGAATCATCGACCCCGAAATCCAGCAGGATGTTTAAGATTATGGATGTAGCAGTCCAATACGGCATCTTTGCTTATATTGTGATTATGTTCTTCACAAAAGGTGAGGGAATCAAGAATATTTTACTTTATGGAAGTTTTATTTTATGGCTTTTTTCCTTGAGATGGAGGCGACTTACGGATCTGTGGAAGGAGCCGATAGTAGTATTATTTTTAATTTATGTCAGCGCATGTTTTCTTTCGGTCTTTACTTCGGTTGATCCGTTCTTCTCTCTGAATGCCATGAGGGGAGTTTTCTTAAAAGGGTTAGTCCTTTTTCCAGTCCTGTCCACAAGTTTTAATTCCGAAGGAAAACTTAAAGGACTTGCCATCGCCTTCACCTTTTCAGTAGCGATACTTATCCTTGCAGGGTATTATAGTTACTTTAATAAACATATCATCGAGTTTAAACCAGATATTACGTTTCTCCATCTATGGCATAATCAATTTGCACGGTACATAAATTCATCTCTCCCTTTTGTTTTTGTGATTTTTATATTTTTAAGGAGAAGATCCTTTAAAATATTGCTGGGAATTCTCATTATTTTATCCATTCTTGGATTAATCCTCAGCACTTCACGAGGTGGATATGCGGCTCTTGTTTCCATGACTATTATCTGGCTCCTCTTTTTAACAAGGGGAAGAAAGATAGATCTTAAAAGACAATCAGTCTATTTTCTGTGTTTTCTGGTGATTGTTAGCACTCTTATGCTTGTGACATCACCGGCAGTAAAACAGAGATTGATAACTCGTGAGAGTATTAAACAGCGGCTTGAGGTTTGGATTCCTGCCATAGAGGCCATTAAGAGCAGACCTTTATTCGGCTGGGGATTTGGACCCAAGATGATCAGAAGAGAAGAACCTTACCTTCATACGGATTATCGACCACCAAAGCGAGGTGCTCACAATACATTTCTTATGATTGCCTTCACCCAGGGACTTGTGGGCTTAATATCATATCTTAGCTTATTAGTATACGGGGCTATATCCTGCTGGAGGAATGCCAGGGCCAGAGATACAAGGCTCTTCAAATCCTATGTGCTCATCGCAACTCTTTCTGTAATAGTTGGAAATTACCTTATCCATTCTCTTTTTGAACTTGTAAGTTTCACAGGGCTTTCGATAGTCTTGGGTATTGCCGTTGCCTCAAAAAATATTAAATCGGAGGATGGAGAATATTAAATGCCTGTCGGAAAAGTGAAAAAAGAAGACCGATGGAAAATGAATAAACACAGGTCCTCTCTTATATTAATTACGGGGCTACCGGCTTCCGGTAAATCAACTATTGCGCATGAATTAGAATACAGGTTGTTTCAACAAAACGTGAGAGCATATGTGTTGGACGGTGATAGTGTTAGAAAGGGATTGAATAAAGACCTCGGCTTTTCAGCCTCTGATAGAAGTGAAAATCTGCGAAGGGCCGGAGAGGTCTCCAAGCTATTTATTGATGCCGGGATAATCACAATAGCTGCCTTTGCATCACCTTACAGATCTGACAGATTGAAATTTAGACAATTATTTAATGAAGGAGATTTCATTGAAGTCTATCTGAAATGTGATTTGACTGTATGTAAGTCGAGAGACCCCAAGGGACTTTACAGGAAGGCCAGTAGAAGGGAGATTCAAAACTTTACCGGGATATCTGATCCCTATGAGGCGCCGGACAATCCAGAAATTATACTTGAAACGGATAAAATCTCTGTAGGTGAGGCGGTTGAGCAAATCTTAATTTATCTTAAAAAGAGAGGGATAATATAAGGGAGTTTCGAAAAATGTCTTTCTTAATGAAATTAAATTTGCGACCTAAAAGTAAGATGGCAGATTTTTTTTGAGGAGTAGAATTTCATGCTTCCCCTTTTCATAGGAGGACATCCAAGAAGTGGAACTACTCTGTTGGGAGCGATGATTGGCGTTCATAGTACATGTATCTGTACACCGGAATCGCCTTTTAAAACTGATGTTTTCAACCGTCTTGCCACCCCGGATAAAGAAAAAATTGATATTAGAATGGTAATGAGCATGATTAAGAGCCACTGGAGATTTAGGATCTGGGGTCTTGAAATAGGATCAATTCCAGAGGACGAGGTAAGAACATATCAGGAACTCATAAAGTGGATTGTGAGGGCCTATGCCAGGAACAGAGGGAAGCCAGATCCTGGTATCTGGGTTGATCACACACCGCAGAATATAAAATATGCTGATATCCTTTTTTCACTCTTTCCTGAATCAAAAATGATACATATTGTTAGAGATGGAAGGGCGGTGGCAGCTTCAATTATGCCCTTAGATTGGGGAGCGAACTCAATTGATAGGGCTGCCCATTCATGGGTTAGGAGGGTGTCACTTGGCCTTATTGTAGAATTGGGGGGTATGGAAAGAGTGAGACGTGTTAGATATGAAGATCTGGTTCAAGAACCAGAAGAGACAATGAAAGGACTTAGCTCTTTCTTGAAGATTGAATATCAGCCCCGGATGGTCGAAGGCATAGGCTTTAAGGTTCCTCCGTATACCATAAGACAACATTCCCTAATAGGACAGAGACCTGAGGCAGGGCGGATAAATGCATGGGAAAGAGAATTAAAACCCCGGCAGATCGAGATCTTTGAGAGCATAGCGGGTGATCTGCTTCTACGTCTCGGTTATGATCTAAAATATGGGTTGAAAGCAAAAAAAATGACCCGAAGGGAGAAACTCATATTGGATATTGAGGATCTATTTAAGAGAAAGGTTATAAATAGGCTTCGTAAAAAGTACAGAAAACACAGGGCTCTTTTTACTGCAAATCGCCTGCTGACTTAAAAAATAGCTTATGAAAATCGGAATCGTGCGAAAAAAATACATTTACCATGGTGGCTCGGAAAGCTTTTCCCAGAACTTTATGAAAAGGCTCAGTAAAGAAGGACACGAGATACACATTTTTGCAATGAAATGGCAGGTAAACAGGGGAATTGAAAATATTTTCTTTCATAAAGTGCCCGCCTTGACATTCAATTCCTTTTTAAGAGACCTCACCTTTGCCATCTTCTCTTTTATTATTCTGAAAAGACAGAGAGAGGACTTTGATGTCATACAGAGTCATGATAAGACCCTTTTTCAGGATGTATATCGTGCAGGAGATGGATGCCATATCGAATGGCTGAGGCAAAGGTGGAAGAGGGAAGGATTTTCTGGAAAGCTTTCGATTATCCTAAATCCTTATCACTGGACAATTCTTATATTGGAAAGAATGATATTCAATGGTCATAGATTTAAAAAAGTGGTTGCCATATCAGAACTTGTAAAAAAGAATATTACGGATAATTATTATGTCAGTGAAAAGGATATAGAGGTGGTTTACAACGGTGTCGACCTTGAGAGGTTTAACCCTAAAAACAGGGAGATCTACAGAAAAGAAGTCAGAAAATTATATTCAATAACAGATGATGACATCGTTATATTATTTGTAGGTTCGGGTTTTGAAAGAAAGGGGGTTGAATATCTGTTGAAGGCCGTTGAGGGAATCTCCCGACCTTTAACTATTCTTATAGTCGGCAGAGGTTCCGAGAGGAGATTCAAAAATTTAATAAAGAGGCAGAAGGTGATTTTTTGCGGACCTCAGGAGGAGGTTCAAAGATATTATGCAGCTTCCGACATATTTGTTTTTCCAACAATCTACGAACCCTTTGGCAATGTTCATCTCGAGGCCCTTGCAAGCGGTCTTCCGGTTATAACAACGAAACTAAGTGGTGCCGCTGAAATAATTCAGGAGGGTTTACAGGGATTTATCATAGATAGACCCGAGAATATCGAGGCAATCGCTGAAAAAATCGAACATCTTATGGAGAGAGAGAGAAATAAGAAGATGGGTTTTGAGGCAAGGAGACTGGCAGAAAGATTCTCTCTTGAAAGTCATGCTCAAGAGATGTTAAGGATTTATAGGCAATCAAAAAAGAGAACCCACTGAAATTTTCCCTTGAGAAATCTTCTTTTTTAAAAATTGCTTGCCTTTTGCCGTGACCTCTCTGTGATAGAATATAATCCCATGAAGATTTCTGTCATAATACCGACACTGAACGCAGGCAGATATTTAGAAAACCTGCTTTCCAGGCTTTACGATCAGGATGCAAGGCCGTCGGAGATAGTGATAATAGACTCTTCATCGCAGGATAATACTATAGATATTTCGAGAAACTTTGGAGTGAAATCAATCATTATATCGAACTATAATTTCAATCACGGAAAGACAAGAAATATGGCAGCCATCGAGGCAGAAGGCGATGTTCTTGTTTTTATGACACAGGACGCTTTGCCAGTTGATAATAAGCTTTTGGGAAACTTAACAGAGCCGTTGCAGGCGGCTGATATCGCAGCAACTTATGGAAGGCAGATACCGAAGTCAGACGCATCTCCTTTGGAGGTATTTTTAAGGCATTTTAATTATCCCGATTCAGGGATGGTAAAAGGGCTTGATGACATCCAACATTATGGGATAAAGACATTTTTTTTCAGTAATGTCTGTTCAGCCATAAAAAAGGACCTATTTTTAAAATCCGGAATGTTTCCCGATGTGAGGGCCAATGAGGATATGATTATGGCTGCAAAACTGATCCTGAGTGGTTACAAAATAGCATATGTTCCTGATGCAGTGGTAATTCATTCTCATAACTATTCGCCCTTTCAGCAGTTTAGACGTTATTACAATATCGGTTCTTCCTTGAAGAATAATGCCTGGATACTCAAATACGCCCGGGCAGAAGATGAGGGGATAAGATTTATCAAAAAACAGGTGAGATTTCTTGTTGTTGAACGTAAGTACCTCTGGATTCCTTATATTTTTTTGGACTATGTGGCGAAATATTCAGGATACAGGATTGGTTTGATAGCGGGATGAGGGAGATAGCCTGGTTGATAAAAAGGGTTAGTTGGGTTTTATACCTTCTCCTTATTGATTTGTTTGCTTTTTATATCTCTCTATTCTTAGCATGGATACTGAGGACAGAGGTCATAAAGACCTTCCTTCCCCATCTGCCAGCTTTTTCATACATGCATTATATTTCACTCCTCTGGATACCTGCCATATTTTTATTTTTTATTTTCTATGAATCTCTTTACGAGAAAAATCTCCCCTTCTGGGACGAAACAAGGTATTTGGTGAAATCTCTTTCGCTCGCGGGCATAACAGTATTGGCCATTGTCACATTAGGCAGGATGAGTGAAAGGGTGTCGCGACTTGTGCTACTGGGATTATGGACCTCCTCGATATTTGTCTTTCCGATTTTTCGGCTCTGGGGTAAGAAAATTCTTTATAGGATAGGACTATGGAGAGAAAAAGTGTTGATACTCGGAGCAGGAACAGCAGGAAAGTTAGTGATGAATGGCCTGGAGAGAGAAAGACATATGGGATATGATGTTGTTGGTTTTCTGGATGATGTGAAAAAGGGGGAGATAATCAATGGTAAGAAGGTTTTTGGCAGTATCAGACACTTTCCGAGGTTTATAAATGAACTTGGCATAAAAACAGTTGTTATTGCAATGCCTTCTCTTCCTCCTGAAAGATTATCAGCCCTTACAGCCAGTGTTCAGAATAGTGCAACGAACACCGTTGTAATACCAGACCTCAGAGGTATTTCACTTCTGAACACTGATCTCCTTCATCTCTTTAAGGAAGAGATATTTTTGATGAATATTAGAAATAATCTGAAATCAGTGACAAACAGGTTTATGAAAAGGGTTTTTGATATTGCCGTGAGCATATTTTTGATGCCTCTGCTTCTGGCAATTATCGGAATTATTGGAATAGTTGTAAGATTAGAAACCCCGGGTCCTGCTATTTATGCCCATGACAGGATTGGTAAGAGAGGGAGGGCCTTCAGGTGTTATAAATTCAGGACGATGCAGAGGGATGCAGAAGAAAAATTGAAGGAGATGCTGGAAAAAAGCGAAGAGATGCGCGCTGAATGGGAAAAGAGCTGGAAATTAAAAGATGATCCAAGGATCACAAAAGTAGGCACTTTTCTAAGGAGGACCTCTCTGGACGAACTTCCGCAAATATTCAATGTTATCAAAGGAGAGATGAGCCTCGTGGGCCCTAGACCTTATCTGCCCAGGGAGAAGGTCGAAATTGAGGATAATCTACAGGTAATCTGTAGTGCAAAACCCGGCATTACAGGACTATGGCAGGTCTCAGGGCGAAGCAACACAGATTATAAATCGAGAGTGAAGCTTGATTCCTGGTATATAATGAACTGGTCTTTGTGGCTTGACATAGCGATAATATTCAAGACGATGCGGGTTGTTCTAAAGATGGAAGGGGCCTATTAGAATAATCACTGAGCAAATTCCAAGCACCAATGATCAAATAAATTCCAATAATCAAGCACCAATTAACCAAATAGGGTTAAAACTTGGAATTCGGTAATTAGTTATTTCATGTTGTTTGATTATTGTAATTTGGTTATTGGTAATTATCTGGAATGTGGGATTTGGTTATTGGGTTTAATTTTTGTGGTATAATTTTTATAGGAGTTTAGGATTTGAATAAAGAAATACTTTATTTAGATGCAGAGGACCTGCCTAAAGTCCCCTTTGTCCTTGAAGGGATATCATCCCGGTTCATTCGAGAAAACAGGGTCATTCCTTTAGAGCTTAAGAACAATATATTGAAGGTAGCAATGGCAAACCATGAAGATAAAGCAACCATTGATGCGTTAAAAGTGGCGACATCGGCAGATGTCATAGTATATGCCTGTGCCAGCAAAGCTCTGGAGGAATATATAGCGAGATTCTACGGTCAGGAGTCCCAGAACATTAATAGGATAATAGAAGATATAGGTGAAAAGGGTTTTGAATTTCTTAAAGAGGAAGAAGAGGATATAGGATATCTGAAGGATCTGGCCTCAGAGGCACCTATAATAAAACTTGTTAACCTTCTAATAACAAGAGCTGTTGAAAGCAGGGCAAGTGATATACACATAGAACCATTCGAGGATGAATTAAAGGTGAGGTACCGAATAGACGGTGTGCTGCACGACATTGAGTCTGCTCCCAAAAGGCTTCAGGCTGCAATTGTATCAAGAATAAAGATAATGGCAAAACTAAACATAGCTGAAAGGAGATTACCCCAGGATGGTCGTATCAGACTGAAGGTTGACGAAAGGGAAATAGATATCAGGGTATCAACGATTCCTGTCCTTTATGGTGAAAGTGTTGTGATGAGGCTACTCGATAAGGAAGGCATCGTCATAGACCTTGATCTATTGGGATTTTCAGAAAGGACACTCTCTCTTTTCGATCAGCTTATCAAGAAGCCAAATGGAATTATACTCGTTACAGGACCCACGGGAAGTGGAAAGACGACAACTCTTTATGGTGCACTGGACAAGATAAATTCACCCGACAAGAAGATAATTACCGTTGAGGATCCTGTTGAGTACCAGCTTAAAGGGGTAAACCAGATACAGGTGAAACCACAGATAGGATTGAATTTCGCTAATACGCTGAGACACATCGTAAGACAGGATCCCGATATCATAATGATAGGAGAAATTAGGGACTTAGAGACAGCAGAGATAGCCATACAATCCGCCCTTACAGGGCATCTCGTATTTTCAACATTGCATACGAATGATGCTCCCAGCGCGATAACAAGGCTTCTTGACATGGGGGTTGAGAATTTTCTTCTTTCTTCCACCATAAGAGGAATTCTCGCCCAGAGGCTTCTGAGGATTATCTGTCAGGCCTGCAAGGAGATTGACCTGTCTATCGCCGATAAAGCGGAATTGACCATCCTCGGTATAGGCAGTGATGCCACCCTTCATAAAGGCAGAAGATGCGAGAAATGTGCATATACCGGCTATTATGGCAGGACGGGAATATTCGAATTGCTTCTAGTCGATGATGAAATACGCAGACTCATCCTGAAAAATGCTGATTCAAACCAGATAAGAGAAGTGGCGAGACAGCGCGGCATGAGAACCCTGCTTGAGGATGGTGCAGAAAAGGTAAAGTCCGGTGTGACGACTCTCGGTGAGATATTAAGGGTTACGCAGGAGGCATAGGTGGCCACTTTTTCTTACCGCGTAACGACATTGGATGGCTCAATTCTGGAGGGGGTTATCGATGCGGTTGACGAGAAGACTGCCATCGAAAGGCTGAGAGGCACGGGTGTAATTCCCCTGAAGTTAACTACCCCAAAGGAAAGCGTAAAAAAGAGATTCACCCTAAGATCGTCAAAGAGTGACCTTTTAACGTTCACAACAGAACTGGCAGCCCTTTTAAATGCAGGACTGCCCCTTGACAGAAGCCTGAATATACTCTCAGGGATTTCTGAAAGCCGCGAGATGAAAAATATAGTTCAGTCTATTCTTAAATCCATAAGGGAGGGCAGCTCTTTTTCTGATGCCCTCGCAAACCATCCCAGAATTTTTCCCAGGCTTTACATAAACATGATAAGGGCGGGGGAGGCTGGTGGAGTCCTGGATGTGGTACTCGAGAAATTGAATGAATTTCTTGAATCGGCAAAGGAATTGAAGGAGCATGTATTTTCTGCACTGATATATCCGGCAATTCTTGTCTTAACAGGCGGAATATCGGTAATTGTACTTTTGACTTATGTACTCCCAAAATTTTCAATGATCTTCGCTGAACTTGGGAGTTCATTGCCACTTCCTACACAGATCGTCCTTACTTTTAGCAATGGCCTTAAATCTTACTGGTGGGTAATCTTATTATTCCTGTTAGGTGGATGGATTATTTTCAAGAAATACATAAAATCAGAGGCTGGTAGATTCAGATGGGATGCTTTCAAACTAAGGTTGCTTGGGGATGTAATAAGAAAGCTTGAGACAGCAAGATTTTGTAGAACCTTCGGCACACTCCTAAAAAGCGGAGTGCCTCTACTTCAGGCGTTAAACAATGCAAAGGATGTTATAAGCAATAAGGTAATAGCTTCTGCCATTGATGCCGTACTTAAGGGTGCAAAGGAAGTAAAAGGAGTGGCTATTCCTCTGGCCGATTCAAATGTTTTTCCAGCACTTGCCATATCCATGATCAAGGTTGGGGAGGAGACGGGTCAGCTTGATAGCATGCTTATTAAAGTTGCCTCAACCTATGAAAAAAGTCTGAAG
>JBFMEC010000069.1:0-11497 GCA_040753575.1 Nitrospirota bacterium
AGTCGAACGTTTAGGTCTGCTTAAACCTGTGAAGATGAAGAAATCGGGACCTGCAAAATATTTCAGATTTGATGGCGCACCAGGAATTGTGGGCTTCATAAGCCCGATCAGCCATCGTTTTTGTGGAGAATGCAACCGTCTAAGATTAACGGCCGATGGAAAGTTACGGCCCTGTCTTTTATCGGAGACGGAGATAGATTTGAAACCAGCCCTCCGGAGCGGGGCTCCTGATGAAGAGATAGAGCGTCTTATCAAGCTTTCCATCGAGGTAAAGCCCAAAGGACATCATGTCAGGATGGGTAAGGACGAACGAAGAATTCAGATTAAGGATAAAAAAGATTACAGAAGACCCATGTCGAGTATCGGTGGATGAATCTGGTCGGGGCGAAAGGATTTGAACCTTCGACTCCACGGTCCCGAACCGTGTGCGCTACCAGGCTGCGCTACGCCCCGAATAAGAAATAATAAGAATCCCTCTTCTTTAAAGTCAAGCCTCGATCTGAAAAAGTTAGGCAGTTCTACCAGGAATTATTCTTGTAAAAAAATATAATCGGTATCCTCAATTGAAATATTTCCCGGGTCTATCTGGTGAAGTATTTCCGGAAGTATAACTCTGTAACTTGTTTTGGAAGACAGGTTTTTCACATGTTCCGGGATACCCCTTTTCCAGGCGTGACCATTTCCTGTCAAGACAACAACAGTTTTTTCAGGGTTCTTCTTTAAAAATTCAATAAGGTTCCGGGCCATCACCTGGTCCCATAGTAACTGGGCTTCACAGAAATAAAGAAATTCTTTGTTCATATTCCCGTGCATCGCGTATGCCCGTCGTATAAAACTCATGTACTTCTCATCCACAGCGCAACCAACTTCAGGTGGCAATTTTTCACGCTCCTTCTTTGTCAAGGAGGAAAATCCGGATGTGGCTACCTTTTGCGAGATTTCTATAGGTATATTGAGTCCAATGGCTGAAATCTTATTATCTCTAATGTAAAGAAAAATATCCCTGTAAAGAGGCCATGGAAAACCCCAATTTTTATAATATATTTTTATGAAATTCTCCAGGGGTAGTGTTCCGGCCACCCACTCGTCCAGATCTCTTTGACTTTCAACTGTAAACATCTCGAGACCAACAGCAAGAGGGATTTTGGAGGCGTTCAATGCCTTTATAATATTAAGCTGTATTACATGATGAGATTGTCTGTCGTGGGTTTCGCCCAGAAACACAAGGTTCACTTTTTTAAGATCATCTATCATCTTTTTAAAGCTGATAGTTCTGCCATCGCTTACCCGAAAAACCTTTGTCTCTATTGCATTAGTCTCAGCCAGAATTAAAAGAAAAGCCGTTAAGGATATTAAGAGAGTACTCAGAATCTTAATAGGTCTACCTTTCATTCTAATTATGATTTCTGAACGATGCCCTGTAATTACAATACTCTAACAAACTTTCAGTGTAATTTCTACGGGAAGATTGATATAATAGATAAAAAAGCTTTTAAGTATTTCTCTCTGCTGATCGCCATGAATCCATATTTAAAGAGAAAGATAGTAAGAAAAAATAATGCATCCTTCGAGGAGATGGAAGACTTTGTTGCCGTAGAAAAAAAACTCAGAGTCTCAATTAATGGGAAAGAGTTTATAAGCCTATATTGCACACCTTCAATGATAAAAGAACTGGTTATTGGTTTTTTTCTTACAGAAGGAATAATCAAGGGTGAATTTTGTGCAGAAAAGATAAATATAGAATACAATGAGGATATTATGGTCGATATCCCTGTTGAGGGTGATGTCGTGACAGAGGGCATGGTAATCACCTCAGGATGTATCGGTGGAATAACATTCACCCCAAAAAGAGTTTCTGGAGCGATAAAAGATGACTTTTCTGTATATTCAGGGACTCTTAAAATCTTATTCAAGGAGTTTCATCTGAAATCAGAAATATTCAGGTTAACAGGGGGTGTTCACAGCGCTGCACTTTCAGATGGCAGGGAAATTCTTGTCTTTGCGGAGGATATAGGCAGACATAATGCTGTTGATAAGGTAATAGGATATTCCATTCTCAAAAAAATACCATTTGCTGGAAAATTAATATTAGTAAGCGGCCGCCTCTCTTCAGAGATAGTTTCAAAATGTTCACGATGGAGTATTCCAATCCTGGCAAGCAGGGCTGCACCTACAGACCTTGCCATTAAGATAGCTGAAAAAACTGGCGTTACACTTGTGGGTTTTGTGAGAGGAGATCGCCTGAACGTTTATACCAACTCTCAAAGGATCAAGAGATAGAACTGATTCTCTTTTGGAATTTGAGCTTTTATTATTGTATTCCGTATTTGTAAAGCCTGTGACGAAAGGATCGGAAAGATAGATTCAGAAGCTTTGCCGCCTCTGTCTTAACACCCCCCGTCATTTCAAGTGCCTTGAGCAGATAATTTTTCTCAATATCACTTATGATCCTGTCAATATCGAGACCTTCAGGCGCGAATTCGGGAATAGATTTTATATCACCGGTAGCCTCGGTTATTTCAGACGGAAGGTCTGCAGGTGTTGTCTCTTCTTTGTCTGTAAGAAGAATGATACGTTCAATCACATTTTCAAGCTCTCTAACGTTTCCTTTCCAGGGATAATCCATCAACATCCTCATAGCTTCGGGAGTAAACCTTCTCGGGTAGTTTGATGATTTTCTCAAAAAATGGTCTATAAGTAATGGTATATCCTCTCTTCTATCTCTGAGGGAGGGTATGCGAATAGGGACTACATTCAGTCTGTAATACAAGTCTTCTCTGAACCTGCCATGGGCTATTTCCTCCTTTATATCCTTATTGGTTGCTGATATGACTCTCACATCAACCCTTATGTCAGTTGTTCCACCTACTCGTCTGAATGTGCCGTCCTCGAGGACTCTAAGCAACTTTGCCTGGAGGTTAATGGGCATCTCAGCAATCTCATCGAGAAATATACTACCGCCGTCTGCTATCTCAAAGAGTCCCTGTTTGTTATACAGGGCACCCGTGAAGGAGCCCTTTATGTGGCCAAAGAGTTCGGACTCAAGCAATCCCTCCGAAAAGGTTGCACAGTTTATCGTGACAAAATTTTTCTCTCTTCTATGGCTCAGGTTATGAAGAGCATTAGCTACTAATTCTTTTCCGGAACCGCTTTCTCCTATGACTAACACGTTTGAGTTACTAAGAGCTACTCTCGGTATCAATTTAAACAATTCCTGCATTTTAGGGCACTTCCCGATGATGTTTTCAAGTGCATATGATGTCTTTACTTTCTCCCTTAAGAGTAAAAGCTCTTCCCTCAGCCTCTTTTTCTCTATAGCCTTTTTTACGATGAGTCTTATCTCATCTATCTTAAAGGGTTTGTT
The DNA here is from genome assembly GCA_040753575.1 of Nitrospirota bacterium. Taxonomy (GTDB): domain Bacteria; phylum Nitrospirota; class Thermodesulfovibrionia; order Thermodesulfovibrionales; family SM23-35; genus JBFMEC01. The sequence continues at coordinate 3,365 of JBFMEC010000069.1, forward strand.
TATGTAATCGTAGGCTCCTAATTTCATCGCTTCGATGGCTATCTCAGTTGTACCAAAAGCGGTTATCATTATTACGAGGGTGTCAGGTGATATCTCCTTAACCTTTTTCAATAGCTCAAATCCATCTACCTTGGGCATCTTTATATCAGTAATAACGAGATCAAAGATATCATTTTTGATGTAAGATAATCCTTCAAGTCCATCGGAGGCAGACATAACCTCATAGTTTTCCCCTTCAAGAAGTATCTTTAGAACTTCCCGCATATTTTTTTCATCTTCCACTATAAGGATCTTGCCTTTATGATTTTCCATCTGTTTTCGGTAGTATAACCTCAAAGGTGGTACCAGCGCCAGGACTGCTATCGACATTTATCCTGCCTTCGTGTTCTTCGATTATCCTGTAGGCTATTGACAATCCCAGACCGGTACCATGTTCTTTTGTAGTAAAAAAGGGATAGAAAATTTTTTCACTATCCTTTTTATTTATCCCGACACCAAAATCCCTAAAAGTTATCTCCACGGCATTTTGAGTGTCCCTGGTATTGACTATGAGTTCCCCTCCTTCCGGCATTGCGTCTAATGCATTTATACCCAGATTCCAGAAGACTTGACGCATTTTCTGTGGATCCGCATTCACTTCAAGCTTACCGCTGTAATCTTTCTTTATAAAAACGTTGCCTCTATTCTGTTCTACATTTTTAAGGAGTTCTATTGTCTCATCAAGAATGTTATGTATATCAAACCTGCTGAATTCTGGCGGGGTAGGGCGTGAGTATGTAAGAAAATCCGTTATGATGTGATCAAGACGCTCCATCTCGTTCAGGGCAATCTCCATCAATCTATTTTTTTGGTTCTGAGGGATTTCATTTTCTCTCAGCATCTCTACAGAACCTTTTAAAGAGGCAAGAGGATTTCTGATCTCATGGGCTATATTCGATGAAAGTTCTCCAATGGCTGCCCATTTCTCCTTTTGTTTCATTTCTGCCTCAAGCTGCTTAAGCTTTGTAAGATCCTGAAATATGCCTATAAAGCCTCTATTACTGCCGCTTATGTCACTTAGTGACGAGATACTGAATCCGATAATCTTTTTGATGCCGTTAACCGTAATAGTTTTTTCCCTGCGCCCATTATCAAAGGGGAACTTAAAAAAGGTCAAAACCGAGTCTATTCTCTGACCTATTATATTTTCTTTTTTAATTCCCATTATCCTTTCTGCGGCGCGGTTAAAGATTACAACAGCTCCTGAAATATCAGTCGTAAAGAGACCACTCGGCAGGCTTTCAATAACTTCCTTGTTGAAGAGTTCGAGGTCTCTCAGATTTGAGTCTTTTTCTTCGAGCTTTTGAGTTGTCTTTTCCAGTCTTGATGATAGATAACCACTGAGATAAGCGGTGAGATAGAAAAAGATGATATGAACAAATATATTGTAAGGATAACCTGTATTCTCAATTATGACGCTATCACTGGTTATGGCCAGTAAGCTGTAAAATTGAAGATTTACGAGAGTCCCGTAAAGAATACTGCTGAGAGTCGCGGTAATATAACCGGCCCTTTTGTTTAAAATTATACTTGAGGATATTATGGAAAGTATGTAAGTGAAGGAAAACCAGCTTCCCATGCCGCCCGTAATACCTACAAGGATGGTTGCAAAAAATATATCGAGCATCAACTGGGTGTAAGCAAAGGCAAGGAGGTTCTTAATCCTTTCAAGCAAAAGGGAATATAAAATGGTAAGTGCATAGAGGCAGATGATCAGATAGGAAAGCGCATGGATATGGGGGAATTTTTTATAGCCTGCGCTGAAAAGGAATGCAGAGCCCAGGAGAAGAGTAATTAATACAGCCCTGAAAGCTATCAGGGCCTTAATTCTTATTTTTAGGGTTGCTGCATCTCTTAACATTTCCTCATTTAATGAGAGTAATAAGTTTGAATATCGGAAGATACATCGAAACAACTATGAAGCCGACTGTAGATCCCAGAAAAACCATAAGTATAGGTTCCATCATTGCAGTGAGATTTGATACGGCTGCATCCACTTCATCCTCGTAAAAATCGGCGATCTTACCTAGCATTGAATCGAGAGCTCCTGTCGATTCACCAACAGCGATCATATGTGAGACCATCGGTGGAAATACGGGCGACTTTGTTACAGGCTCTGCAAGAGTTTTCCCGGCTACCACCGCCTTTCTGACATCTATAATTGCCTCTTCAACAATCTTATTACCGGATGTCTTTGCCGTTATGTCAAGACCATCCAAGATAGGTACACCACTGCTTATAAGGGTTCCCAGAGTCCTGGTGAATTTTGCCACGGCAACCTTGTTGAGGAGCACACCGAAGATGGGAAGTTTCAGTAATATTGCGTCGGTTATCTTCTTGCCTTTTTCTGTCCTTCGAAACTGAATAATGAAAGCAACTAAGGCAATTATTGCACCGAGCACCATGAGACCGCCTATGCCGGAGAGGAATTTACTGGTGCCGATTACGATCCTTGTCGGAAGTGGGAGAGTTCCGCCGAGCTGGGCAAACATCCTTGAGAATGTGGGAATAACAAAAAGCATAATTATGGTAATCACCAAAATGGCTACAGTCGTGACTATGGCCGGATAAACCATTGCGCCCTTAACCTTTTTCTTCAGCTTCATCGCCTTTTCTATGTAAGTCGCCAATCTGTTGAGAACGGTATCGAGGACACCCCCGGCTTCTCCAGCAGCGACCATATTTACATATAACTCGCTAAATACACGGGGATGTTTTTTAAGGGCATCGGCATATGTTGAACCTGATTCAACGTCGATCTTGACCTGCTCCAATGTCTTGGATAGGGCTTTGCTCTCAACCTGCGTGGATAATATCTCCAGAGTTTGGACCAAAGGAAGACCTGCGTCAATCATTGTGCCAAACTGCCTGGTAAAAATGACAATGTCCTTGTCCCTTATCCTTCCGAGACGATCAAAAAGACCTGCCTTCTTCTGTTTCTCGGTTATAACAGTGGGAACAATATTTCTTCTCTTCAGTTGGGCAATTACCTCTTCTTTTGTTGCCGCAGTTAGCTCCCCTGATTCGATAGTTCCTACGGCCGACTTACCGGACCATTGGAATATAATGGGCATCTTTATCTCCTCCCTCGACCAGAGGCTACTGTCTCAATCCTCTGGATCATTTTTATTAACTCCTCAGGTATAAGTGATCTTCCTACAGCATCTTCATAGGATATGAATCCTTTAGTATAGAGGTCATATAGTGATTGATTCATAGTTTGCATGCCAAATTTTGCCTGGCCTGTCTGCATCATTCCATAGATCTGATGGATCTTGTCTTCTCTTATCAGGTTTCTAATGGCTGGATTCGGCACCAATAATTCAGCGGCAAGAACTCTGCCAACCCCGGATTTCTTGGCAATAAGCTGCTGGGAGAGTATTCCCTCCAAGACAAAGGAAAGTTGAACCCTTATCTGTTCCTGCTGATGAGGTGGGAAGACATCGATTATACGGTTTATTGTTTCGGCTGCCGAATTTGTGTGCAATGTGGCCAGAGTCAAATGTCCGGTCTCGGAGACAGTAAGGGCAGCCTGTATGGTCTCAAGATCGCGCATCTCTCCTATCAGGACGATGTCGGGATCCTGTCTGAGAACATATCTCAGAGCTGCGTGAAATGAGGCGGTATCCGCGTTCACCTCTCTTTGATTTATAAGACATTTCTTGTGCTGATGAAGATATTCTATCGGGTCTTCTATCGTTATTATATGGTCATATCTTTCTGAGTTTATCTTGTCAACCATGGCTGCAAGTGTTGTAGTTTTTCCAGTTCCCGTTGGTCCTGTCACGAGGATTAGACCTCTTGGCTTTTTAACAAGTTCATTAACAATCTCAGGCAGGCCAAGCTCTTTAAAACCTCTGATCTCAAAGGGGATTGCCCGGAAAGCACCAGCCACAGCTCCCCTCTGCATGAAGATGTTCGCCCTGAATCTGCTTAAACCCTTTACACTAAAGGATAGATCAAGTTCATTATTTTCTTCATATTTATGTTTTTGAGCGTCCGTAAGTATGCTGTAGCAAAGTGCCTTTGTATCTTCAGGGGAGAGAGAGGAATGATCAATAGGCATGAGTTTTCCATCTATCCGTAATCTCGGTGGATTCCCAGTTGTTATGTGAAGGTCAGAAGCCCCCTTTTCTATCACCATCCTTAACAGGTCATAAAGATTTGCCATTTATTTTTCCTCCTTCTTGGTTAATCTCCAAAAGTTACCCTCATCACCTCTTCTATAGAGGTAATGCCTTCTTTTACTTTGGTTAGTCCACCCATTCTCAGGGTCTTCATGCCAAGTTTTATAGCGGCCTTCTTCAGCTCATTAGCCGAAGCACCTTCGAGTATCATCTCTTTAATCTCGGCCCCTACAGGCATAACCTCGAAAACTGCTATCCTTCCTTTATATCCGGAACCATTACAGGCGGGGCAGCCTTTACCCATATAAAATTTTGCGGTCTTCGCCTCTTCTTCTGAAAAACCCATCCTCTGCAGGGCCTGAACAGGATATTTTTCCTCCTCCTTACATTCAAGACATATTTTTCTTGTAAGCCTCTGGGCCATGATAAGGATGACAGATGCTGACAGAAGAAAGGGTTCAATGCCCATGTTTAATAATCTGCTTATGCTGCTCGGTGCGTCATTTGTATGAAGGGTACTCAGGACAAGATGACCTGTCAGGGCTGCTTTAACGGCAATCTCTGCTGTCTCGAAATCTCGAATCTCTCCAACCATTATGATGTCAGGGCTTTGTCTCAGAAAGGACCTCAAGGCCGATGCAAAGGTCAGGCCTATTTCCTCTTTTACCTGTAGCTGATTTATTCCTAAAAAGTTGTACTCCACAGGATCTTCGGTGGTCATTATGTTGATACCGGGCTTGTTAAGATAATTCAGGGCAGAATAAAGGGTTGTCGTCTTTCCACTTCCCGTAGGACCCGTGACGAGGATCATCCCGTAAGGTTTCTTCAAGACATCCATAAATTTCTGTAATGCCTCCTCTTCAAAGCCGAGCCTTGTTAGGTCAACCTGAAGGCTTGCTTTATCAAGGATCCTGAGGACAGTCTTCTCCCCAAAAAGACAGGGCAGAACGGAGACACGGAAATCGATCTCTTTTTTTCTGCCGAGCCTGAGTTTTATTCTCCCATCCTGGGGAAGTCTTCTTTCTGCAATATCAAGCTTTGACATTATCTTCAGTCTCGATGTTACAGAATTTTTTATCTTTATGGGCAGATTCATCGCATTAAACAATACACCGTCGACCCTGTACCTTACTCTCAGCGTCCTTTCGTACGGTTCTATATGTATGTCGCTTGCCCCGATATTTATCGCGTTGATGAGAATACCATTAACAAGCTTCACTACTGGTTCTTCAACTTCTCTCACTAATGTATCTTCCCTTTCAGTAACGGCCTCGATGCTATCCAATGCGTCTCCCACTATTCTGTCAAATTCATCAATATCCACAGTAGGCCCTTCAGATAGCGACACAGCGCTCTCTTCCAGATCTTCTTCTAAATCCGAGACTGCATAATCCTTTGTGTGAAGCACCTGTGGAGCGGGTTCCTTTCCTTTAAGAATTAGGGCTTCACTTCCACCATAGTAGGTTGATATGGCATGCAATATTGAGGTCTCAGTGGAAACAACAACTTCAACATTATACCCTGTTATGAATTTCACATCATCTATCGCAAAGACATTAGATGGATCGGCCATGGCGATCGTCAGGGTAGAGCCAACCCTATTAACAGGCATGATTACATATTTTTTGGCAATATCCACTGGTATGAACTTTAATACCGATGGATCAATCTTATAATCAGACAGGCTTATTGATGGGACATTATATTGCTTGCTGAGGAATGCCACGAGTCCCTCTTCCGTCAAATAGCCCAGCTTCACGAGGGTAGTCCCTAACCTTCCACCTTCTCTTTTCTGGAGATTCATGGCCTCCCTCATCTGCTCCTGAGAGATAATATTAGAAGCCATTAGATGATGACCTAATTTAGATACCATAGCCAACCCGCAAAACCCAAATTAGATTTTTTGCATGCTCAGTCTCCAAAGGTAACCCTCACAATTTCCTCCATGGAGGTAATACCCTCCTTAACTTTGGTGAGCCCGCTCATTCTCAGGGTCTTCATACCGAGTTTTATGGCTGTCCTCTTTAACTCTTCGGCTGAGGCACCCTCAAGAATCATATCCTTAATTTCATCCATTAAGGGCATAACCTCGAAGAGTGCAATCCTTCCTCTATATCCTGAACCATTACAGGCAGGACAACCCTTGCCCCGGTAGCACGTTACCCTCTTCGCTTCCTCTTCGGAAAAGCCTAATCTTACCAAGGCGCTGACAGGGAAGCTTTCCTTTTCTCTGCATTCCTGGCATACCTTTCTTGCAAGCCTCTGGGAGGCGATAAGAATAACCGATGCGGATACAAGAAAGGGCTCTATTCCCATATTTAATAGCCTGCTTATAGTGCTGGGTGCGTCGTTTGTGTGAAGGGTACTCAGGACGAGATGACCCGTCAGGGCTGCCTTCACAGCAATCTCGGCAGTCTCAAAGTCACGAATCTCCCCGACCATGATAACATCAGGATCCTGTCTTAAGAAAGCTCTCAGGGCTGCAGCAAAGGTCAGGCCTATTTCCTCCTTTACCTGCACCTGATTTATTCCTAAAAAGTTGTACTCCACCGGGTCTTCGGCGGTGGATATATTAATTCCCACCTTGTTGAGAAAATTCAAAGCAGAATAAAGAGTTGTTGTCTTTCCGCTACCCGTGGGACCGGTAACAAGGATCATCCCATAGGGCTTATCCAGGGCATCCATGAATTTTTGCAATGCCTCTTCCTCAAAGCCAAGCTTTGTAAGGTCTATCTGGAGATTCGATTTATCGAGGAGTCTCAAAACGGTTCTTTCGCCAAAAAGGCAGGGAACGGTGGAAACACGAAAATCTATCTCTCTTTTCTTACCAAATTTTAATTTTATTCTCCCATCCTGGGGAAGTCTTCTCTCTGCAATATCGAGGTTTGCCATTATCTTAAGCCTTGAGGCTACTGCTGCCTTTATCTTTGCAGGCAAGTTCATAACCGTGTACATCATACCATCGACCCTCTGTCTAACCCTTAATGAGTTTTCATATGGTTCTACATGGAGATCGCTTGCTCCGGCCTTTATGGCATTTATGAGGATACCATTGACAAGCTTTACTATCGGTCTTGCAACATCCTTTACAAACTCGGCCTCTTCCCTTTCTTCTATTACTTCAACATCGTCCAGTGCCCTGCCAATCAAGCTGTCAAATTCCTCAACATCTACCGTGCTTCCTTCATCAATTAATACACCCTTCTCTTCTATCTCCTCTTCTTCTGTATCTGAGATCGTATAGTCCTTTGCATGAAGCACCTCGGAATTGGATGTCCTTTTTGCTGTTACAAGGGCTTCACTACCGCCACCATAGTAAGTTGATATGGCATGAAATATTGAAGTTTCAGTAGAGACAACAACTTCAATATTGTATCCTGTCATGAACTTCACATCATCTATCGCAAAGACATTAGATGGATCAGCCATGGCAATCGTCAGGGTAGAGCCAACTCTCGCAACAGGCATTATGAGATATTTTCTTGCAATATCTGCAGGTATGAACTTTGGGACTGAAGGATCAATCTTATAATCGAGCAGGTTTATGGAAGGAACGCCATATTGAAGGCTGAGGAAGGTAATGAGTTTTTCTTCCGTCACATATCCTAGTTTAACGAGGCCTGTTCCTAACCTTCCACCTTCTCTTTTCTGAAGACTTATGGCCTGCTTCAGTTGCTCCTCTGTGATAACATTAGCGGCTAAAAGGAGCTGACCTAGTTTAGCTGCCATGCCATTAACATATATGAAAGTGTGATTAATGTCAACTTCAGAAACCTTTACTTACTACAATAATACTAAGTATGATTATCCTAACTGTCGGGTAAAATATGTAATATCAATTGTAGATCGTAAAATAGAATTGACCCCTGATCGTCATTTAAAATTGACCCCCCTAAACCCTATAATCTCCTTTCTGGAAATAAGGAAGGAGGAAAGAAAAAGGGGTGTTAAGCATGTACAAGTGGCA
>JBFMEC010000070.1:0-11401 GCA_040753575.1 Nitrospirota bacterium
GCTATTAGTAGAGAAAAACAAACCTGTCCCTGCGAAGGCAGGGATAAAGGCATGGAAACGGCAGTGGAAACTAAGACTTATAGAGAAGAATAATCCTGAATGGAATGATTTATATGATATTACTTGTGAAGGCACTGGATTCCTGCCTCCGCAGGAATGACACAACAAGGAGCAAGAACTTTACCTAATAATATGTGCACAAATAGTTTCCCATATGTCCATAAATGATTTTTACGTAACAATATGTAATTTTTGGCTTGACAAAAGGATTTCTTCCTGATACTGTTATGACAAGTTAATTTAAAAGCGAATTATATAATTCTATAAATGAAAGGGGGGAGGTTAGATGACAAAGGCAGAACTGATCGACAAGATCGCCTCGGGTGCTGGATTGAGTAAGGCTGATGCATCAAAAGCGCTTGATACAACACTTAATTCCGTAAAATCCGCTTTAAAGAAAGGACAGAAAGTCACCCTTGTTGGATTCGGTACCTTCTCAGTAGTCAGGCGGAAATCCAGAAAGGGTCGTAACCCGAGGACCGGCGAGACAATAACGATTCCTGCTGCCAAGATACCGAAATTTACATCTGGCAAAGTACTTAAAGACGCAGTAAAATGATGTGAATTTTTTTCATTCTTAAAGATCAATTAAGGGCAAGCTGTGCTTGCCCTTTTCTTTTAATTTCTGAAAATAGATAGAGACCTTCGAAGATTAGATTTTCTGATTCTGATTGACATGGGGAAGAAAATATGATAGAAATCACAGTAAATTATTAAATTTTTTCAGAAAGAAAGGAGGGTTTATGCTTGTAGAATTCAGCATCATTCCAATAGGTGTTGGCAGTAGCATTGGCGACCAGCTTGCCGAGGTATTAAAGATAGTCGATGCAGGCGGACTTCCTTATAAGGTCAATCCCATGGGCACGGTTATCGAAGGTGATTGGAATGAGGTAATGAAACTCATAAGGAAATGTCATAATACTATGATGAAGAGAGGGGAAAGGGCCCTCACAACTATTACGATTGATGATCGAAAGGACAGGCCCAACAGGATTGAGGAGAAGGTAAAATCGATCGAGAGAAGGATCGGAAAAACTCTTAAAAAATAGATTCTCTGTAAGATAACATCAAAGAATTATCATTCATCTCTCTGTAATGAAAATCTACCGAATACTTGCTGGCATCGATCTTGGATCAGATACGGAGATAGTACTTTCCTATGCGTCATTTTTTGCCAAAGAAACGGGTGCATCTTTAAAGCTTCTCTATGTAATTGATTATCTCGTAACTCCACCAGCCTATCTCGCCCCGTATATGAAGGAAGAAAAAAGGGGTGCCGAGGAAAAGCTTGTCTTATGGGCAAATAGATTAAGGGATTCAGGGATTAAGACCGAAACTGAGGTTATAGTTGGAAGGCTTCGTGAATCCTTTGAGTCAGCAGTGGAAAGACTTAAGGCGGATCTGCTTGTCCTGGGCTTCAGGTCACATCCCCTTAGAAGAAGCAGTTCGGAAAGGTTGATTAAGGGGCTACGGATGCCAATGCTTGTGACAAGAGGAGAAAAGGCATCGGCCTCAAGGATTGGTTCAGTTAAAATCAAAAAGATTCTGTGTCCCACCGATTTCTCCGATACATCCAAAAAGGCCCTGGAGGTCGCAGGAAAATTAAGAGATATCTTTTCTTCAGAACTTTATGTTGTGCATGTTTTACCGAGCCATGTAATTAAAGGGAAGATGGCAACGTGGATGAATAAAGATGAGGCGATGAGGGATTTGTTAGAAGAGGCAAAGGGTAAACTTGAAGAATTTCTTCGTGATTCACAAATTAAAGAGAAGGGGATAATCAGCGAAGGGGACCCCCATAAAAATATTGTCTCCTTCTCATCCGAAAAGGATATCGATTTGATAATTATGGGCTCACGAGGACTGGGGTTAATAAAGGAAACGATCCTAGGAAGTGTGACCGATGCCCTGCTAAAATCTTCTATCTGTCCGGTTCTAATTATACACTGATGTTCGGTGAGGTTATCTACCTTCTGACTGGGCTCTTAATGATATTCCTGGCTGCAGAAGTCTTCACTAATGGAATAGAAAATCTCGGAAGAAGATTATCTCTTTCTCAGGCTGTCGTTGGAAGTCTCCTTGCAGCTGTTGGAACTGCTTTACCCGAGACAATACTCCCAATAGTAGCAATATTCTTTTATGGCGGAGAAGCTGCAAAGGACATCGGGGTTGGGGCTATACTCGGTGCACCATTCATGCTGTCTACGCTGGCTTTTTTTCTTGTTGGAATTACCATAATAATTTCCTATATAGGGAGGAGGCGAAAGTTCGAGATTAATGTTGAGACCCATTCCACCAAGAGGGATTTCATCTTCTTTTTGCCCATGTACTCTATGGCAGTTTTGATGCCGATTGTAGCAGGAGAGTCCTTTTCCACACCTATAGCCATAATTCTCATTGCCGGCTACATACTTTATGCCTATCTGACATTCAGAGGTGAGAGCGCAGACATTGATCATTCCGAAGTGATGTACCTCTTGAGGATTCTCAGAAGATTAGGGTTGGTGAGTTCACAGAAACCTCACCTTGTCCTTGCACTGTTTCAGGTGGCAGTTGCTCTGGCAATCATGGTAGCGGGTGCACATACATTTGTGAAGAGTCTTGAACATGTTTCAGTGGAATTGGGGATAAGCCCTCTCCTTTTTGCGCTCCTCCTGGCACCTGTCGCAACAGAATTGCCCGAAAAGTTTAACAGTATCACGTGGGTATGGAAAGGAAAAGATACTCTGGCGATAGGAAATATAACCGGTGCAATGGTCTTTCAGGCTACTTTTCCGGTTTCTATCGGCCTTCTGTTTACTCCCTGGAAGATTACCGGATTGGCCCTATTCTCTGCTATTATTGCCCTTAGTTCAGCAATTATAGTTCTGGGAGAGCTAATATTCAGAAAAAGGATTTCCCCTGTCACTCTGCTTCTTGGTGGTGGACTCTATCTTGTGTATGCGTATGCTCTATTAAGGACCTGACAAGCTGCTCCTCATCCTCCCGGGATTTCAGACGACCCCTTAGCTTTTCCTCCAGCAGTTTCTTAAGGATAAGAGAAAAAACAGGTCCCGGCTGCAATCCCATATTTTTAAGATCATCTCCTTTGAGGATAGTTCTCACCTTTCTTAGTTCAGTCAGATATCTCGATATAGCCCTCTGTCTTTGCCTGTCTCTACTTAAAGCCATTGCAAAAAGAATTGTTTCAAGTCTAACATTATTAAGAAGGTCATACAATTCCACGGGATCATCGAGGGGTAGCTTTTTTACCAAATCCCGTGCATCAGAGATCCCTTTGATGATAGCCTCCTTCACCCTGGGTGGTGGTAACAGTCTTTCTATGGCAGCCTTTATATCCTCTTCTTTAAGGTCAGATAATAGTGCCATTAGATATAAGATTCCGATGTCAGTCTTTTCTTCAAGAAAAAGAAGATTGAACCAGGAGAGGGTATCATGCATTGATTTAAAAATTGCCTCGAGCTCCTCGGTGAATACAAGTTCTGGATGTATTACCTTCAGAAGGCCAAAATCAGAAAGTCTTTTCAATGTCTTGACGGGTTCGGTCTCGTGGAATGATAAAAGAAGTTCTTCATAAAGTCTTGGCCCTGAGAGCCTGTTGAAAAGATTCATTTCGATAGCGGACTTTAGGAGGTTTTCTGTATGTTTACTGATCTTAAAGCCAAATCTCTCGGAAAACCTAACCGCCCTGAATGCCCTTGTGGGATCCTCTATGAAACTGAGATTATGAAGGACCCTGATTGTCTTCTCTCTAAGGTCCCTCTGTCCTCCAAAAAAGTCTATCAGAAGGCCGAAATCTTTCGGATTCAACTTTATGGCGAGGGTATTTATTGTAAAGTCCCTCCTGTAGAGGTCCTTTTTCATGGATGATACCTCAATCTTCGGAAGCGCCGCAGGAGATTCATAATACTCGGTTCTTGCAGTTGCTACATCGATCTTCAGCCTATCTATTATCACCTGGGCGGTGCCAAACTTCAGATGGGGCCTTACCTTTGCATTAAGCCTTTCACCGAGGGTTTGGGCAAAGGAGATTCCGTCACCCTCTATGACAATATCAATATCAAGATTTTCTTCGCCTCTCAGAAGATCTCTCACTGAACCACCCACGAGATATGCATTAAAAGCCAGTTCATCCGCCACCCTTCCAGAAAGTTTAAGGATGTTGCAAATCTCAGGGGGAAACCTTTCTTTCAACCAGGAAGACAGACTTCTTCCCAGGGTTGGTTTTTCCTTTGTAACTGTCTCTTCGATCTTTCTTCTCCTCAGGAATTCTTCATAAAGCGTGCGAAGCAGGTCAGTTCTGGTAATCGCACCAATGATTTTACCATTCTCCACAACAGGCATAAATCTCTGATTCTGCTCTATCATTAAGGTCTCTATTTCTCTGATAGGCGTACGAGGACCTACAGTAATCGCATCAGTAGTGGCAAATTCTATTAACCTTTTTTTCCCGAAACCATGGAAGAGGGCTTTCTCTACTATCTCGCGGGAAATCAGACCAACATATTTATTCTCTTTGAGGATCGGCAATACATTTACACCATAGCGTGTCATCATCGTCTCTGACTCTTTGACGGTAGCATCCCACTGGACAGAGATGACAGGTCGCGTCATTATGTCAGATGCGACCTTGCCGGGTTTTACAGATTTCTGAAGGAGCTTGACCAATTTATCTTCAACGATTTCCAGGGAAGCCTCTTTTACAGTAGCCGACGCTGCCGTTGGATGACCTCCGCCGCCGAATTCTTCCATTAGCCTGGCGACATCAAGCTCTGGAACCCTGCTTCTTGCTACCATCAATATCTTTCCTTCCATACTTAGCAGAATTACCACGGCATCAATATCTTCCATTTCCATTATCTTGTGAGCAAAGTGGGCTGCATCTCCAAAATAGGTCTCGCGGGATGCCTTCGCCACCTTTATCCTTATCCCCTCAATGACCATCTCCTTTGATAACTGGACAAGTTCATTCAGGAGGTTGAACTCCTCCATGCTCAATTCCATTTTCAAAAAACTCGAAACAATATTAAGATTAGCCCCTCTTTTCAGAAGATAACCGATTGCAAGAAGGTCACGCTCTGTTGTTGAAGGAAAGAGTAAACCCCCGGTCTCCTCATATATCCCCAGAGCAAGAATCGTCGCATCCATGGGTGTGGGATGTAATCTCCTGTGTTTCAATATCTCTACAAAGATGGTTGCAGTGGCCCCCACATTTTCTATCTTTTCGACTTCCCCCCTGATGTCCTCTTCACTGAAGGGGTGGTGGTCATAAATATGTATCTTGATACCTTTTTTTGAAAGCAGTTCTGCAAATGGCCCGATTCTACCCGGTGTTTTAGTGTCCACTATGATTAACCTTGCAATTTTCGAAAGGTCAATGTCTTTTACGCGCTTGGTCTTTACAGGGTGGAATGCCTCAATAAAATCTCTCAGTTTCTTTTCCTGAGAGCCCGGAAAGACAATTTCTGCCTTGGGATACAACTTTTTTGCTCCAATCATAGAGGCGAGAGAATCAAAGTCGGCATTAATATGAGAGGTTATGATATCCATAGTTTATTTTAAACCGCGTGACTCTTTTTTGCTAATCAAAACACCAATAACCAATAATCAAACTAACAGGTTTGGAGCTTCGAATTTAGTCATTGGTATTATTTTGGTATTATTATGGAATTCATAAGTAGAGTCACGTTGTATGTCATTCCGCTTGTCGGGAATCTTTCTTAAAGAAGGATTGCGGACAAGCCCGCCCTAAGTCTGGCGGGCAAGCCGCAATGACATAGAATCATCAAAAGCGTGTGATTTTACTTATCGTCTTATTAGTAACTGGTTATTGAAATTTGGATATTGATTATTTAGAAGGTGGATATGTGGCTATCTGATCACGTCCCCTGTTTTTAGCTCTGAATAGGGCATTATCGGCATAAGTGATAAGGTCATCGTAGTTCCTTATCTTCTCATGGGGACTGCAGGCTATGCCTATGCTTACGGTAATTCCGCTTTTATCTTTGAGGGCCTTAAATTGGTGCTCCTTAATCGCCCTTTTTAGTCGATCGGCCTCAGCAATGGCACCCTTCATTGATGTTTGGGGTAAGAGTAGAATAAATTCCTCTCCCCCATACCTGGCAAAGACATCAGATTTTCTCGTGTGCATTTTAACAAATTGGGCAAATTCCCTGAGTACGATATCGCCAACCCTGTGGCCGTAAGTATCATTGATCTTTTTGAAATAATCTATGTCGAACAACATGCAACTTAAAGGAATGCTGTATCTCTCAGCCCTGCTAAACTCCTCCTCAAGTCTGTTGTAAAAATATCTGATATTATAAATTCCTGTCAGATAATCCGTTAAAGAGATCTTCTCGAGTCTTGTCTTTTCTTTCTCGAGTCTATCATAGAGAAAGGCATTATAAAGAGCTTTTGCAGAGGCATTAGCAAAGGCAATACATAATCTTATTTCTCTGGGAGTAAAGACGTGGCTTTTCCTTGATGTCCTCAGTAACAATGTACCTATAACCTCATCATGAAATGTAATGGGAATTACCACAATCGAACGAATACCTATCGGCTCGATCATATCCCTTACCTCTTTCATCAACGGATCTCTCAATGCATCCCTTATAATTACCGGCCCTTTGAGGGAAAGAGCCTTCATTATCTCCGGATATTTGTGTAGGTCGATCTTCATATTTGTGATCCTGGGATCTTCAAAGGTCGAAACGACATTAGCATATCTCGGTTCATCAATATCAATGCATATGATAGAACATCTTGTTACATTTATTATTTCTGATATCTTTTTAACTATAAGATAAAGCACCTCCTTTGGTTTCAGGGTAGATGAAAGAAGGTGTGTAAGCTCTATAAGGGCCTGGAGGTCTTTATTTTCATAGTAAAGTTTCTCAAACCACTTCTTCCTGTTTATGACCACATTAAGTTTATGGTCAAGATCTTCATTATGAAAGGGGCTGAGAAGATAACATTCCACATCTGTTTTAACGACAGAGCTTATACCCCGGGTCAGATCAGTAGAAATAAGGGCTATTATCGGGCATTTTACCTCTGAAGGGTTTAAATGTTTTAGCCCATCGGGACTGCTAACAATCAGGGCAGCCGGTCTTTTCTCTGCGAGTTTTCTCTTCAGGACATTCCTGTCTTTTTTAATGAAGCTGGCAGAATAACTATTATTCTCTTTAAAGAAAGACCTGAGAAAGTTCTGAACGTCCCTATCTTTTCCGTAGATTAATATTTCCTTTTTCATTTATAAGGCTCCCTTTGAAGGCTCCGACATAGCAACATCTTATAATCGTTGGTTGTAAGATGTCAATTACTAAATACAACCTTAAGATGTGTTATATCTTCAGTTGTCAGCGTTTCCCTGTAATGAGGGTAAAACATTACTTATTTTTCAATACCCTGATTAGAGAATCATAGCTCATTGTATTTAAAATATCTGCCTTTTCGAGCCAACCCCTCCTCGCTATAGAGACCCCATAGACCATGAAGTCGAAGTGTTTGGCCATGTGAGCATCCGTGCTTATGACCATGCGCACTCCCATCTCTTTTGCCATTCTCGAATGCACTTCATTCAAATCCAGCCTGAGGGGATATGCATTTATCTCCATGGCAGTTCCCGTCTCTTTAGCCACCTTGAGAATCTGACTCATATCAATATCATAGGGATCCCTTTCTCCTATTAATCTTCCCGTAGGATGGGCAATAACGGAGACATAAGGGTTTCTCATGGCAGAGATTAGTCTCATTGTCAGTTCCTCCCTCGGCTGTTTGAACCTCGAATGGATGGAGGCAATGACAATGTCCAGTTTCCTGAGAACATCGTCAGGAAGATCCATATGCCCATTACTCTTTATATCCACCTCTATACCCGCAATTAACCTGAATCCCTTTAATTTTTTGTTCAGTGCATCAATCTCTTTTTTCTCATCCAGCACCTTTTCGGGACTTAGCCCTCTGGCAATTCCGAGTCCCTTTGAATGATCAGTTATTGCTATGTATTTATATCCCTTCTTTTTGGCCTCATCTATCAATCTATCAAAATCGAGACTTCCGTCACTCCATTTGCTATGAACATGGATGTCACCCATTATATCGCCAAGCTCCACAAGCCTTGGAAGCCTTCCAGCCAGAGCCGCTTCGATCTCACCTGAGTCCTCCCTTAGTTCGGGTGGAATGTAGGGAAGGCCCAGAATCCTGTACACCTTCTCCTCTTCTTTTCCACCCAAATTCTTATCATCACTTTCTCTGAATATCCCGTATTCATTCAATTTAAGACCCGCCCTCACAGCCATCTCTCTTAATCTGATGTTATGGGCTTTACTGCCTGTAAAGTATGCCAGGGCGGCACCGAAGCTATCCTCTTCTACAACACGGAGGTCAACCTGCAATCCCTCATGGATTATGACGCTTGATTTTGTTGGCCCCTGCATCAAGATCTCTTTGACGTGAGGAAGGTGAACAAAGACATACATAACCTCTTTGGGATTGTCCGATGTGGCGAGTATATCTATGTCTTTGACAGTGTCTTTCCACCTCCTTATGCTTCCGGCGACACTCAGTTTCTTCACAGGGGCTTTCTTCTTGATTTGTTCGAGAATATCATTGGCGATTGGTAAAACCTTTCCTAAAGGCTGCCTCTCCATCCCCCTTTTCAGCATCTCAACACCTTTAAGGATATTTTCTTCAGTCTTTTCCTTGATCCCTGGCAGACCTCTTAGCTTATGTTCTCTGGCAAGACGCTCAAGGTCGTCTAAATCTTTTACTCCCAATTTTTCATAGAGGAGTTTCGCAGTCTTTGGGCCAAGGCTGGGGACTGTGAGAAGTACGCTTAAACCTGTGGGTACCTCTTTCTTGAGGTCTTCATAAAACTGAAGCCTCCCTATCTTAACATATTCCTTTATCTTGTTCGCAAGATCCTGGCCAATGCCTGGAATCTTGACAATTTCATTCTCAGGAATTTCTGAGACATCCTTTGTAATGCCTTCTATGTTTCTTGCGGCGCGCCTGTAAGCCCTGACCCTGAAGGGGTTTTCTCCTTTTATTTCAAGAATATCGGCTATATCATTGAAAATTCTTGCAATCTCCTGATTTTTCATAGTGAAAGTATAGCAGATTATTATCCCTTGCTGAACAAGGAAGCTTTTTGATAGGCCTTTAATTTTCCATTACCTTTTGTATATCACTCAAACAAGGATTCATAGCCTTTGCCTCCCTCTATTATTCTTTCTGCCATTTCTTTATCTTCTTTTCTGACCAAAACCTTTACCTCGCCCATCCTTCCAATGTTTACAGGATAGGGGCTCACCTTTGCGGACCTTATGACCACGGGGATTCCACCGCTTTCCAGCAAGTCTTTTACAATCTCAGCCTCAATACGGTCGTAAGTAACAAGAACCTCTACCCATTTTTCGCTCATTTTCTTTACCTATGCAAACTTTACAGGAGTCCTTTTAATCATTCAGTTTAATCATTCAGTTGCTGATAAAACTCCTTTGGACTTACTTCTTTAAAGTCTCCTTTCAAGGCAAGATATTAATATCCGTCTGATTTTTTTGTCAGTGTTCGTCTTACAAAGTTTTATGTTCATGAGGCGCTTATCCACTCCTCTTTTTTTGAATCCCAAACCTTCTCATATTTTTCTTTCATCACAAAGGCGATCCAGAGTTGTTCCATAGATTTACCAGTGACGATCCCGCTATTCTGTTTTCCGGAAATGCTTATATAATGCATCTCTAATTTATCTTTCTTTCTGATTCGACATTCCCAGTTTTTCCAATCAACTATCTCCTGTAATTGATCCAGGCGGGGGATCCAGATGAAAAGATCTCTATGTTCAATAATATGATTCCGTGTTTCCCAATCATTTAAAATGCTGATTTTGACTGGTCTTAATCTACGCGACTTTTTCATGGCAATATAAAAATCACTATCTCTCGGTTCCCATGTTTTCTGTATCTCTTCAGCCTTCATGCACATATTCAAGAATTCTGGTGAGTTGTCCATTTCTTCCTCCTACCGTAAGACTATCTTTAATCATATTATTCAAGCATTACATTAAAAATGATTACCTCAAAGGAAGTCAGGGTCCTTCCTGATCAGCAATAATTATCTCATCATCCGAGAATCTCCTAACTTTTCCAGAATGATTGAGCAGGAGAGACCTCCACTTTGAGTCAGCATCTTCAACATTCAGTCTAAATATCTCATCTGCCCACTCTCTTTTAACAACAATTTCGGGGGCTGTTACAGATATGGTCAGGCATCCCTGTTCGAGTTTACCCTTATTGAATACAGCAACCTTATGCATGAAGGCCATGTTCTCACGATTCACAAGAAGGAGAGTCAGCTTCGCCATTTCACTCCTTTTTCAGAAATAAAAATAACACCATTTCTTCAGAACTGCAGTCATCCAGATGTCCTCAGTTGTGAAATCGAAGGAAACGAAGGAAGTTTTAGATATCATCTTTTTAAATTCATGGCATGTGTAAGATGCCTCGAAGGCCATAGAGATTCTTTCCCGGAATTCAGAGTCGTGGAAAGAGCTACGAATATAAGAAGCAAAACTCCCAAAGGGGGCATTATGGTTCCAGTCTGAGATGTAAGCAAAGTTGCCGGTCTTTAGAATGCGATAAATTTGACTCAGAGTTTCATCTGTATTAAGCCATCCTGAAAGGCTTCCGTGGGACATGATAAGATCAAAGGTTTCGTCTTGGAAAAGAGTAAGGTTTTCGGCTGCACAGACTTTGAGCTTTACCCTTTTAGAGAGACCTTCTGCCTCAATATTTCTGAGTCCCAGTTTGATCATTGGGTCTGAAACATCTATACCTACAAAATTGAGGGCGGGAATATTCTTTGCAATTTCGATGAGCATGCGGGCTGTGCCACAACCAATATCAAGAACAAGGCCTTTCCTGAGGTATTTTTCAATATCTAAAGAAATATGCTTATATCTCTGGATATTTAAAATAGAAAGAGATCGCCGATCAAACTTTTGGGCCTCCTCAGGAGACTGGTAATAAGACCTTTCTCTTAGACGAATGTCGAAGGATTTGGTCATTTAAGTGGGTTTTCCCCCTGTTTTATAAGCGTTAAGTATGCTCGCTGATATTTCTTCAATGGCTTTATTAGAAACGTTCATGATTCTCCAGCGTGGATGTTGTTTGAAAAATTCTTCGCACCATTCAATCTCAGCGGCCACCTGGTTTTATCTCTTTGAATTGTACCAGAACAGCACTTATCACCATTTCGGCTGTAATTCCCGTTGCATCAGAGACGATAAAGACATGTACCTTTTTCTTTGACATACTCACAAGAAAGATTAAAGTGG
>JBFMEC010000071.1:0-11353 GCA_040753575.1 Nitrospirota bacterium
AAGAAGAGGGATTCTTATTATTTCTTATTCGGGGCGTAGCGCAGCCTGGTAGCGCACACGGTTCGGGACCGTGGAGTCGAAGGTTCAAATCCTTTCGCCCCGACCAAGATTTTATCTTATAAATCAATAAGTTAACCTTTCCAAAAAGTATTAAAATTGGTTCACAAATGGTTCACAAAAGGTATTACAAAGTTATTCTAAACGCTATCTAGAGATTAATTATTACAAACTCAGGTGATACTTTTTAAGTTTTTGTACCTGCATCTTATATTACAGATTACTACTCAGCAAAACCCGTAGATGCAAAGAAGGCATATTTTGTAAAAGGAAGCGACGTCTTTGGTCCTATGGGTGCTGAGCTTATACCCCTTGAGACAGAGGCAAAGGCAAGGGAGTTTCTCAAAGACCATAAAGGCAAAAGAATCCTCAGTTTTAATGAAGTAAGGCCTGAAGATTTAAAATAAATGCGCAAGAGCAACTGGTTTTTTATAACTATTTTCCTTTTGATGATTGCTGCCTCTACTCTTTATATCCACTCTATGATTGCCTCAAAGAATTTTAGTACTCATCTCGATGGAAAAAAGAAGATAGTGTCCATGCTTGAACTTACTGACTTTGTGCTCTCAACAGATGCCCGGTATACGAGGCATCCTTCTCAGGCAGATATCTTTACCCCATTTCAGGATTGCCCTGCCTCAATCGAACATTTCCCTTCAGGTTCTGTAATTGCTTTTCCCCTCTTTGAAGGCATTGATTCGAGGTTTGAGGTCAGACATAGATGAGCTTTGAGAAACACAGGAACATTCTCGACTATACGCTTTCTTCTCTATTGCGCAGGAAATATAAGAACATCGGGATAATAATCGTATTTAGCCTTGTCATATTTACTATTGCCTCTGTATTGTTTCTCTCACACTCATTAAAACAGGAGGCATTCACAGTGCTTAAAGGTGCGCCCGAGCTTATTGTGCAGTCCCTGAAGGCAGGCCGGCATGAACTTATACCGGTGGATTATGAAGGGTATATCTCTCAAATATCAGGTGTTTCGAGGGTTGAACCAAGGTATTGGGGATACTACTATGACTCGAAGACCAAGGCTAACTATACAGTTATGGGTATTGACGGCAATATAGATTTTGGGAGACTTGTCAATGGGAGGTTTATAAGACAGAATGAAAGAAATACAGCAATAATAGGCAGAGCGATTGCTGATGCGAAATTCCTGAGCATGGGTAGTGAGATTTCTATGGTCTCGTCGAAGGGTAGTAATATGAAGTTTGAGGTAGTAGGAATATTCGAGGCGGATTCAGCACTGCTTACAGCAGATATGATATTGATAAGCAAAAGCGATATAAAGGCACTCTTCGACATGCCGGATAATCTTGCCACAGACCTGTCTGTTCATATATATAACGATACCGAAGCACTGACCATAGCAAGAAAAATAAAGGCAAGATTCTCTGATACGAGGCCAATACTCAAGGACGAGATAATACGTACATATGATGCGGTCTTCGGATGGAGGAGCGGACTCATCATAACGATGTTCACGGGTGCACTTATAGCATTTATCATTCTTGCATGGGACAAAGCGACGGGCCTTAGCGCTGAAGAAAAAAAAGAAATAGGCATACTTAAAGCAATCGGATGGGAGACATCAGATGTGCTTGAGATGAAATTCTGGGAAGGTATGGTAATATCCTCTACGTCTTTTATTATCGGTATGATACTCGCCTACCTCCATGTATTTTTCTCTGGTGCTATACTCCTCGGTCCTGCGCTCAAGGGTTGGTCCGTGATTTATCCTGAATACAGGGTTACACCATTGGTAGATCCTTATCAGATAGCAACACTCATGTTTATTACGATTGTTCCATATATCGTATCAACCATCATCCCTTCATGGAAGGTCTCAATAACAGACCCCGACGCTGTAATGCGGGGCTGATGTGGAAAACAAGCATTGTGATAAGAGCCGATTCTGTTAGTAAGGTTTTTAATAAAGGTAAGCCTGACGAAGTGAATGCAGTCGTTGGGGTGACTGTCGAGATACGCAGGGGCGATTTCGTTGTCTTTAAAGGACCAAGCGGTTCTGGAAAGACAACGCTGCTTTCTCTTATAGGCTGCATGTCAAGACCAACGTCAGGGAGGATATACGTCGAGGACAGAGATGTTACGCGCCTCCCTGAGAGATTTCTTACGGATGTAAGGAGGAAGACATTTGGTTTCATATTCCAGCAGCTAAATCTCATACCCGGGATAAGCGTAATCGAAAACATAATGCTACCACTTTATTCTACAGGCACCAGAATTTCTAAATTAAAAGTAAGGGCGGATGAGATTATTTCGAGCCTCGACCTTTCGCACCGCAGGGATTTTGAGGTGCGGGGGCTTTCAGGCGGAGAACAGCAGAGGGTTGCAATAGCGAGGGCGCTCATAAATTCACCTGACGTCGTCCTTGCCGATGAGCCTACAGCCCATCTCGATACAAAACTCTCGGAAGAGTTCCTGTATATAATGGAGGGGATTAGAAAACAGGGGAAGACAGTAGTCATAGCAACCCACGACCCCCTTGTTTATGAAAAGCCTTATGTTAGTATGCTCATTGAAATGAGAGATGGAAGGGTTGTTGGTATAAGGAACTGATTTGATATTCCATCCTGTGATACTGGCGCTTACAATCGGATCCCTGATAATTCTGGCTATGCTCTTTTATGCCTACACTATAAGTATAAAGATACTCCGAAATTGGAATATACACAGCAGTACAGAAGAACAACTCTTACTCGAGAGAAAGACTTATCTTATATCGACAATGGTGAAGTATTGTCTTGCCTTCGAGGTAATCTCGATATTCCTTTTTATATACACGGCAGATGATATACACAGATTGCTTGTGGGTGCTATGTGTGCGACAGGATCGCTCAATGCAAACTCCTTTGGTTTTCCAGCTCTTTATTTGAAGATAATAATGTTTTTCCTATCAGCCGCCTGGATTGCATTAAATTACACGTAAGACAAATAGGGTCTGGTCTTTAATTTTGATGTTTTCTAAGCCAAACCTTGTGCTTGGAGATAACAGATGAGAAGAGGAAGATAATTGAAAGTAAATGATTTTAATTAAACAATTCAGTAAAATAATATCAAATGATGACAGGAGGTGGAATAAATGCTGGTAAAGATAGACACATATTTTGACGGCGAGTATTGGTGTGCACGTGGTGTTAATGAGGATATATTCACTCAGGGTAAGACATACGATGAGTTATTGAAGAATATTAAAGAGGCTGTAACCTTGCATTTTGAAGATGAACTTAGAAGGGTCAATATAGGGACTGGTCTTTAATTTTGATGTTTCTCAAAACATACCTTGTGCTTAGGAAAAACGGATAAGGAGAGGAAGATAATTGTTTAAAACTCGTAGAGAGAGAATGATTTTATGGAAAAGAGTAAGGTAAAATAAGAAAAATTAAAATGATAAAAAGCCGTTATTCAAGATATAAGAAACCACAGCCTAAAAAGCCAGTCATTAACAAACCTCTTGATGAAATCGTCAGAGAGTTAAAAGAAGTTAGCAGACCGACCAGCAGTTACAGGGAGCAATCTTTAAAGATTCATGGCCTCGTCTGTGCCAAATGCGGACGGGAGTTTGATTACAAAAACAGACATCTCCTAACAGTACATCATAAGGATGGAAACCGCCTGAATAATCCCCTTGATGGGTCTAACTGGGAAAATCTCTGTATTTACTGCCATGACGACGAACACAGTAGAGGACTCTTTGCTGATTATCTAAGGAATAAAAAACGATGAAATAATTTCAAAATAGGGCATGGTGCTTTAACCAGTAGATGCATATGTCCGTATCGAGAATAAATTTACCCACTCTAATTTGCCTGCCGTTTAAACCATTTTCTGTGAGTTTAGATAAAATTGCAATATTTAATATTATCTGTCAACCAACTCCTCCTTCCCGGCTTTTGCTTTAGTCCGATTCTCTTAGGATATCACAGGACTGGTCTGCTACAGCAATTTTGCATCTCAAAGATCAGGTTGACAACATCAAAACCTTCTGCAAGAATATTTTTCGTCTATGCTTAAATACCTTGAGGAAAAAGTATTAGAGGGACACCATCTTTCAAGGGAGGATGCCCTTTATATTTCTGAGGTCTCGGGGTCTCACATTTTCGAACTCTTTGTATCGGCAAACAGGATTAGAGAACATTTCAGAGGGAATACTGTAAATCTCTGTTCAATAGTAAATGCAAAGTCAGGCGCATGTTCTGAAGATTGTCATTTCTGCGCCCAGTCTTCTAAAAGTAAAGCTAAAATAGAGATCTATCCTCTATTAAATAAAGAGGTGCTTATTCAGAGGGCAAGGGAGGCGAAAGAATCGGGTGCAAAGAGGTTTTCTATCGTCACGAGCGGCAGAAAAATTTCGGAGAGGGACCTCCTCGCTATTGCGGATATAATTCAGGAGATCAGGAAGGTCGACCTTATTCCCTGTGCAAGTCTTGGAATGTTGAGGGAAGAGGAACTTTCACTTCTCAAGTCAGATGGACTTGATCGCTATCATCATAACCTTGAAACCTCCGAGCATTTTTTCCCAAATATCTGTAGCACTCACAGTTATGCAGAGAAACTGAGGACTTTAGAGACAGTGAAATCTATTGGCCTTTCCCTTTGTTCCGGCGGAATTTTCGGAATGGGAGAGACCTGGAAGGACAGAATTGACATGGCCTTTAAATTGAAGGGGTTTGATGTTGAATCTATACCAATAAATTTTTTAATTCCGATAAAAGGTACGCCTTTAGGCAATAAAGACCTTCTTCATCCCTTTGAGGCATTAAGGATAATAAGCCTCTATAGGTTTATTTTTCCCCAAAAGGAGATCAGAATCTGTGGAGGAAGGTTGCAGATTCTCGGCGATTTCAATTCCCTTGTCTTCCTTGCCGGTGCCGATGGACTGCTTATTGGTAATTATCTTACCACCTCAGGGAGAAGACCTGAAGATGA
Organism: Nitrospirota bacterium; assembly: GCA_040753575.1. Lineage (GTDB taxonomy): Bacteria > Nitrospirota > Thermodesulfovibrionia > Thermodesulfovibrionales > SM23-35 > JBFMEC01. The sequence continues at coordinate 5,017 of JBFMEC010000071.1, forward strand.
CCTGAAGCTGATTGAATCATATGGATTAAAGGTAATATAGAGATGGGATCATCGGAGAGTATTACTAATACCCGAAACTTAATCCCCTCTGGAAGTATTCATAAAGAAGAGGCTGTTTTGAAGGACTTACTTCTTCATCGAAGGAGATATTTATAAAATAGAGGTCTTCCAGGGGATTAACATTAACAACCTTTCCTTCGATAGAATCGGCCTTGATGGAGCCGTCTAAAGAAATGAAATGGATCTTGATCGATATGGCCGCGCCTTTTTCTATGGGGCTGTTGGAGTAAACGGCGATCCCTGAGAGGGAAATATTGGCTCCAAGGGTTTCGAGAGAGAGGGCATTATCCCTGTTTTTAACTCTGATACTGACCGTTGATGATATGGGAATTCTTCTATGTTTACGTCTTTCTTCAGCCACGGGATCCTATTTTAATACGAATCCCTGAAAAACTCCAAAATAATATTTCATTTTCCGTGATCTGAATTTGAAGATTAAAGATTTAATCATTGAGTGGAAATAAACTGCGTTCTTAGTTGTGGCTTGGTAATTGGCGTCAGTTATGCTTTCATATATGTGATAAAATAAGGCTCGTCAAGATAAAGTTTAAAAAGTATTCTATAGGAGGTTGGAATGCAAGATATACCGGATGTATATGATGTAATTATTATCGGCGGCGGACCTGCCGGTCTGACGGCTGCTCTCTATGCATCAAGGATAAAACTGAAGACTGTTATACTCGATAAATCTTCAACGGCGGGAGCTCTTGCATTTTCTTTTAAGATCGAAAACTATCCGGGGCTTACCAGACCAGTTTCAGGGAAGGAACTTCTCGATATAATGAGAATACAGGCATTGGGATTTGGAGCTGAATATGTTGAAGTTCAGGTCGTGGGGGTAAATCTTTCTGGGAATGTTAAAGAAATATACACTATGGATAAGACTTACAGTGGAAAGACCGTAATTGTTGCTACAGGCTCTATGGGAAGAAAACCGAGTATGAGAGGGGAGGCTGAATTTCTTGGAAGGGGAGTCAGCTATTGTGCCATCTGTGATGCTCCCTTCTTCAGAAATAAAACAGTCTGCATTGTGGGAGATTCTGACGAGGCTGTGAAAGAGACAGGCATTCTGTTGAAGTTCGCTGAGAATGTCTATCTCATCTCTCCCACAAAAAAGCTTAAACTGGAAGATTCCGGGTTTAAGGCCTCAAATCTTAAAGTACTCCTCGGCTATAGTGTCATTGCCATCGAAGGCGACGATGTAGTAGAAAAGATTAGGATGATCGATCCTGATAAAAAGGAGGTTGAACTAAAAGTTTCAGGTGTCTTTATTTATCTCTGCGGGAGTAAACCCATAACAGAATTTCTGACGGGAATGATCGATACAGGTGAGGATGGATGTATTAAGGTGAGCCCGATGATGGAGACATCAATCCCGGGCGTTTTTGCAGCCGGTGATGTTACGTGTATCGAGGTGAGGCAGGTTGTTGTGGCGGCGTCACAGGGTTGCATTGCTGCACTGTCTGCAGAAAAATATATATCTCATCGGAAGAGACTCAGGATGGACTGGGCAAAATAATTATATTCTTTTACCTATTAGATTTTTTAGCTCCCGTGCATTCTTTGGTGCATAACCATAGGCATCATTATTGAAATAGATGAACACATCCTTTTTCTGTTTAAGGTATGTCTTGATGCGCCGTGCATCCTTTTTTAAGGACTCACCACTATAGGATGTTGCATAACTGCCGCCTTCTCCATGTCTTCGAATATATACAAAATCGGCAGTCAGTGGCAGATCATCAAGAAAATCAGGCCAGTCTGCCATACAAAGCATTGCGTTTTCCTTTTTAAATAGACCGACGACCTTCTTGTTTATCCATGTGCTATTTCTGAACTCGAAGGTATTTTTCGTATTGTAGGGTCTAAGAACTTCAAGGAAATCTTTTAGTCGTTCCAGGTCTAATTTAAATGTTGGAGAAAACTGCCACAAGATTACACCTAACTTCTCTCTAAGAAGCGAAGCCCGTGAAAAGAAGGCCTCCACAGGCTCTTCACAATCCTTTAGCTTTTTAACGTGAGTAATAAACCTGCTTCCTTTAAGGGAAAAGACAAAATTTTCAGGAGTGGATGAATACCATTTTGCAAAGGTTTCTCTTTCAGGGAGCCGGTAGAAGGTTACGTTGAGCTCCACCGTTGAAAACTCTTCACTGTAATACTGAAGCCAGCGGCTTCTGGGAAGATCTTCGGGATAAAAATTTCCCCGCCAGTGATCATAGAGGAAACCGCTGCAACCTATCTCTAAATTTGCCAACGAAGATATTTTATCATAGATGCACTGAGCGTACTACAAACAAATAACTTGACCTATTTTTGAAGCCATGATAAGGTCATATTAAAGGATTAGAATGTGTCTATAAGCAAGGAGCTTCTTGAGATGCTGGCATGCCCTAAATGTAAGGGCGAAATCCATCTGACGGAAAAGGAGGACGGTCTGATCTGCGGAAGGTGCAAGCTCCTCTATCCGATAAGGAATGGGATACCGGTCATGCTCATTGAGGAAGCAATAAATATTGAATGAGACTTGATGTGGAATATCAGGGACTCGACCCGAGGCTGCCCTTAATTCAGGATGCTGACCTGGATGGTAAGATAGTCCTGGTCAGATTCGACCACAATGTTGTCAAGAATGGTGAAATTAGAGATCCTTACAGAATAGACAGAACCCTAGGTACACTTTACAACATTGTCGAGAGAGGCGGTAGACCGATTCTGATGACCCATGTTGGTAGGCCCAGGGATAAAAAGACTGCTGAAATAAGGTGTAGACCGGGGGAATCTGTTGAGCCCATCGTTGAATATCTTCGCCATAAATTACATACAAATTTTCATGTCCCAAAATTCGACATAGACCCAAAATTCGGAATTCTGGGTATCGATACCTCGATCAACCTTGCCATCAGATCTTTAAGAGAAAGAAAGATTGGAGGAGTATATCTTCCCAACACCCGGTGGTTTCAGGGTGAAGAAGCAGAGGGGGAGGCAAGGGTAAGGTTCGCCCTCCAGCTGGCCGGACTTGCAGATATCTATATTAATGATGCCTTCGGGTCATGGCAACCACATACCTCGACATATGATATTGCGAGATATCTGCCTTCTTATGCAGGTTTCTTATTGCAGCAGGAGATAATTAATCTAAATTCCGTTCTGAATCCGCAGAGGCCCTTTCTTGCGGTCGTGGCGGGAGCGAAATACGATACAAAGATAGGTCCACTTTATGCGATCTATGAAAAGGTTGATTATCTGATACTGGGCGGGGTCATATACAGCACATTTCTTTGTGCAAAATATGGGATCAGCATAGAGGGGATCCCTGAAAAAGATGTTGTCGCTGCCAGGGACCTCGTGGAGAAGGACAGGATCAAGAAGAAAATCATTGAGTTACCCTATATAGTTGAGTCTGATACGATGGAAGGCAGGATAGAAGGTAAATACAGGACTATATCAATAAAGGATTTTGTTGAGGGAAGGAAATACGGTTATATACTTGACATAGATCCGGGGTCATTTAAAGATCCCGCTGTTCAGGAGGGTATCCTGAATGCAAGGACTATTTTCGTTAATGCTGTCATGGGATACACACCGCATTTTACAACTGGATCCGAGGCCCTGGACAGGACCATAGACCAGAATAGGGTTGCCCTTAAAATGTACGGTGGCGGTGACACCTTACTGGAGTTTAAGAACCTTTGTCCCGGTCTTTATCTTTCAGTCCTCGACAATGCGCAGTATTATTTCTTCACAGGCGGAGGGACCGTTCTGACAGCCATTGAACAGGGCAGCCCTTACGGACTCGAGCCAGTTCAGGCCTTAATCGAAAATAGGGAATTACTGGTTTCTTCTAAAATACCAGCTTAGTACCTTCTCAATATTGGCAGTTATACTATCCTTTGCGTTGATTATGAAAATCCTGTCATCTATCTCAAAGAGCTCCTTCTCCATCCTTATAACATCAGGCGGACCGGGATGCCTCGCCTTTAATTCCTCCTCAAACATTGGAACAATCTTGTCCTTCATCCTCAACTCCGTATCAAGGAAAAAAATACCCATTTCGGGCAGGAGATCAGAAAGTCTGTCAAAGAAGGCTGCGATTTCATTTTGATATATCTGTTTGGGAGGAGAAGATTTTATCTCCATGTATAATATTGACCCATCCACTTTCGCAATGAGATCGTAATCCCCGCCAATCTTGGGCCTTTTAAATTTAATGCCCCATATTGCCTCAGCTGCAAATTCCACCTTGAATATCTCAGCTACCAACCATTCAAGGGTTTCGCCGAAACTCTTTATCGGGACGACAGATAGTCTGAAGCCATCAGATACCTTTTCAACGAGACCTATCTTTCTCATATATTCAAGATAGTCTTTCGTAACTTCGGCGGTCGCATAACGTGTGACACTCTCAAGCCTGAAAAATCTCTGGTGTTTTATAACGTCCCTGAGGAACAGGCGGAAAGAATACTTTTTCATCATCTCGTAAAAACTTCTTCTGAATTCTTCCGTCGGCAGGAGTAAATCTTCTGAGGGTTCCTTTTTATAGATTTTAAAACCCCGGCGTTTTAAGAGCACTTCCAGGGGGGGAGTAAGTTCCGATAATGATTTTCTAAGCCTTCTTATCTCATCGCGGAGGTACTGGGATTCATCAGGTATTTTATCGTCGGGCATACCTTATCTGACAAATTTAACCGCTATCCTTCTGTGTCTGGGTCCATCAAACTCGCAGAAAAAGATAGATTGCCAGGTGCCTAAAAGCAGCTTCCCCTCGTCAATGATCACATTTACCAGTGTACCCACGAGAGTTGATTTAATGTGGGCATCGGCATTACCCTCTCTGTGGAAATAATTCATGTCCCGAGGTGCTATTCTGCTAAGAATATTCTGTATGTCCCTCTGTACACTGGGATCTGCACCTTCGTTTATTGTAATTCCCGCTGTAGTGTGGGGAACATAAAGGCAGCAGACACCTTCGCTAACGCCCGCCTCTTTCACTGCATCCTGGACCATTCCCGTGATATCGATAAATTCAACTCTCGATTTGCTTCTCACATTTATGTATTTCACCATCTGGATCTCCCTAAAAGAGTTTATAGTTTCTGTGTGACCTCTAAAATTCTTTCATATAAGCCCTGATCAACACTGAATTCTATACACAGGGAAACGAAATTTTCTGGAAGATTAAAATCTTTGAGTCTCATTATATCCTTTTCTGTTGTCACAATCCAGCTTGCACTATTGCTTTTTGCGCTGTCAATGATATTCTTAATATCTTCCGAATTATATCTGTGATGGTCTTTGAATGTTTTGAATCCTCCCAATTCGACCCCCAACGTCAAAAGTGTTTCTTTGAAAGATCCCGGATTCCCTATTCCGCAGAATCCGTAAAATCTCTTTTCCTTTGCCCATTCCAGAGGTCGTACATCACCAGTTGAAAACATGAAATTCAATGGACTGTGTTTGGCAAAAAATATCTGCCCTCTCTCGTTATACCTTCGTATTTCTTTTATCAGATTGTTGATCGTTGGCTCAAGATTGCCACTTATCCCGGTTGGTATCACCGAGCAATTTGTCCGAGTTATAACGATTATGTCAGCTCTCCTGATCGCCTCTAAGGGCTCTCTCAGAATACCAAGGGGAAGCAATCTTCTATGTCCGAAGGGATTGGTACTATCTATGAGCAGAATGTCTATATCTCTGAAGAGGCTCCAGTGCTGGAAACCATCGTCCAATATGAAAACATCAGGGCGTATGGTTGGGGGCAAAATGCTAAGGGCGAATACACCAGCCTTATACCTGTCCTTCCCTTTAATCACAGGAATACCCTTTAATTTCTCTGCCATTAGAAGGGCTTCATCTCCCACCTGACGTTCCTCCATCAATAATGCCGTACCATTACTTACAAGGCATGGTCCCCTCGCAGCGCCTTTATATCCTCTAGTGAGGATACAGGGCATGAGACCATTATTCTTCAATTTTTCTGCCAGGGCAATTGCAGCAGGGGTCTTTCCAGTCCCCCCCACTGTTATGTTGCCAATGCTAATGACTCTGGAGGAAAGTTTTTTTTGGTTCCTCAGTGCGAGGTATCTCTTTGCCACGTAACCCAGATAATAGAGTCTTTCAAAAATCGTCATCTCTTTGGGTGGCTTTCCTTACCCTATGTTCGACAGTCATAGATTAACAGAAACGAAATTTCTATGTAAAATCAAGTCGTTAGTATGTTGAGAAATTTTTGGCGTGTTACTATGAAATTAACTCTTCAAATCAATCCTTTGGAGTTTAG
>JBFMEC010000072.1:0-11294 GCA_040753575.1 Nitrospirota bacterium
AGATATTGTCTTAATGCCTTCTGTTCCATACTTTCACTTCTTCAGATAGATACCCTTCGCTATTTCTTCATCAATAGCGATAGTCGTCTCCTCCACGCTTAATACATAAGAAGGTTTTTTCTGCAAGAGTTTGATAATTTCCCCCGGCATAAGTCCCATAGATGTAAGCCTCTCCATGGCAGGAGTAGCAATGAATACTACCCTTGCGGTCGTGCCCACCTCGATATCTGTAAGTGGCCTTACAAGAGGCTTTACCTCTTTAGCATAAAGTCTACAGCATTTTCCTCTCGGGATCGCTCTTCCGTGAGGGCATGTCGGCGGGTGTCCTAAGAAGGTACATATAGCCTCTTCCACTTCAGGACTTATGGCGTGTTCAAAAAGGCACGCATCCTCTTCGTAATCTTTTAAAGACAGGACATCGGCAAAAAGCCTCTCTGCGAGGAGATGACGTCTTGTTATATCCCTTGCCCTGTATCGTCCTTCTTCTGTAAAGTAGACTTTTTCTTCCCTGATTATTATTAATCCGTCCTTCTGCATATCGAGAACTCGTTTTTCATTGTCAACTTCCTTTGTGAGATCAGAGAGATTTACTTCTCCGCTTTCTGACAGTTCCCATATTGTTTCAAGGACTTCATCTTCAAAGAGGCTTTTTTCTGTTCCCCCGGCCTTTATGGTCCTGCAGGGTTTCTTATTTTCCAGCATCTGATACCTCCTATCCTTCTATATACTCACATTAAAAACCTTGAGAATCCAGTTCAGTAGTCCTCCAAAAAAGATTGCAGTCGGAAATATTATCGCCACAATAACAAGAGCCATCTTAAGACCTCTTTCCTTTGTCATCATGAAGAAATGTGCGAGACAGGGGATGAAGAGGGTTATGGTCACAAGGCTCACCACAGACTGAAGGGGTGTAAGGAGGCCCTTGCTCGACATAGCAAATAGCCCGGCAGCACCATAGTCTCTTCTCAGGAATCCAAGGAGGAATGCCTCAGTCGTCTTCTCCGGAAGCCCCAGTATGCTCACAACAACAGGTGCGGCAAACCTCTGAATAAGGCCAAGAAGAGCCAGCTTATCCAGGACAAAGAGGATGAATGTCCCAAGAATAAAAAGTGGTACTGCCTCTTTGAGATACCAGATAACCCTGCCTGATGTTTTAACCGCTATGTTAGTCAGAGTTGGCTTCCTTATAGGCGGAATCTCAAGAAAGAATTCGGTTTTTTCTCCAGGCACGATCTTTGACGCAAGGTAACCCGAAAAAAGGAGGACTCCGAGGACGCTCAGCAACCATATAGCCATAGCCTTTGTAGAAAGTGCCCCAAGCATACCCATTATGACCCCAAGTTGTGCAGCGCAGGGTACAGCTAAAGCGAGGAGAAAAGACGCTATTATCCTCTCCCTCCTTGATTCAAGAATCCTCGTTGTCATAACCGCCATTGTGCCGCAGCCCAGACCCAGTACCATGGGCAGAACAGCCTTGCCGCTTAATCCCATCAGATTGAATAACCTGTTAGACATAATTGCAAGCCGCGGCAGATATCCGCTGTCTTCAAGTATCGCAAAGGCTATAAAAAAGGTAGTGGTTATAGGAAAGATTATTCCTATTGCATAGGTGATAGCCATCGTTATAATACCGTACTGGCCGATAAACATCTCCTGAAGTAATGGGAAAGGGATGAGCAGCTCTACAACCTTTGTAAACATCGGATTAAGGTATTCACCGAATATTTTCTCCTCAAGAAGACCTACGAGAGTTCCTGCGCCAAAGACGCCCACAAATTCATAAAGACCAAAAAGCACCGCAAGAAGAATTGGTACTCCCCATAAAGGATGCATGCTAAACCTTCCTATGGTAGATGCAAAAGAGCTGCCTGTCTTAGGAGTTTTCTTCATAATCATATTTGCTATCTCGCCTGCCCTTTTCAAACGGGTCTCATTTATGATCACACCGATGGGCCTTTTAAACCTTTCCTGACACTCGTCCCTTAATCTTTCCAGTTCCTCGACGACAGGTACTTCAAGGTTAATATTAAGCCAGCCCCTGAGACTTTCATCTCCAGAAAGTATCATTATCGCAAGAGACCTCTTTGAAATATTCGCCTCTGGCAAATAAGAAGAAAGGTTCCCGATATATTCTTCTATCGGTGGGTCATACTGAATATTGATCAGGGGCACATCACTGTTTTCCTTAAGGATAGCTGCTTTTAACTCTTTTATCCCCTTTCTTTCAGGCGCCACAGTGCTCACCACCTCAGCCCCTATTAATGCCTTTAGTTTATTAAGGTCTATGGTTATTCCTATATCTCTGGCTTCATCCTCCATATTGAGGTCGAGGATAACAGGAAGGCCCATCTCTCCCAACTGAATAGTTAGAAGAAGGGTCCTTTTGAGATTTTTTGAATCACCAACCTGCAATACCACAGACGGCCTGTCATTGAGGAGGATATCTCTCGTGACTTTCTCATCTTCACTCATGGGTATGAGGTTATTTATGCCAGGAGTGTCCACTACGAGATAATCCTTACTATCGAGGCTTATGTTGGCATAGGAGACCTCCACCGTTGTTCCAGGATAATTGGATACTGTTGCATATTTTCCTGTGAGTAAGCCAAATATGACACTCTTTCCAACATTGGGATTTCCTATAAGGGCAACCCTTTTATATCCGCCTCTTGCCTTTTGTCCTTTATGTCTATGTTGATGCTTTAATTGGTGCCGGTGCATTTAGTTAATTATAAATTGAGAATTGGTCTCAATTGCAATTATAAAAAATACCAAATATTTTGTCAAGATAATTTAAGCCTATTCCGGGGATTGCTGTGAGTTCAAACTGGGACGCTCAGGATAAAAAATATTCAGAGCGTTTCTCTACTTCGAAACTTCAAATCCCACGGTCACATCAAAATTGTAGAGGACCTCTCCGCCGTGACCGTCGCTTACCTGAACACTTACGGGTTGTCTACCTGCATCTTTTTCTGTTATCTGCCAGGAAACGAAACCTTTCGTTTTATCTATGGTCATACCTCTTGGTGCCCTCTTCAGAAAATACACTAATGTATCTCCATCGGGATCGGTAGCTATCACCTGATAGGTATAAACATTATTTTCAAACTTTTCTATGCCGCCTGCAGAAAGTTCAGGAGGGGAATTATATATATTGGTTATTAAAATTATGGGCTGTCCGTAATCATCACCGTCAAAGGGTTTGATATGCACGGAAATTTTATCGTCTCTCTTGAACGGGCCCTTCAGAGTTTCTCCATTTCCAGATGGTTCGCTATTCTTAAACCATTCGTGTGTAAATGTAACCTTATCACCGTCTCTGTCATTTCCCGATGCATTTATCTTCAGAATATCATTTGCCTTTGGAAGTCGCGGAATTATCTCAGCCTTTGAGATCGTGGGAGGGATGTTTTTCACTTTTATCTGATTGGATTCCACTATCAGGTTATTTATTTCTGCCTTTGCCTGGATTATGTCACCTTTTCTGATCGCCGATGGTCTGAATTGGTTGCCCTTTGAACCTTCGGCAGGTTTACCGTTGATAAACCATTGTATCTTTGCCTTTGATAAATCAAGGTCTTTAGAACCGATGTAAAAAGTTGTTTCCCTCGTTGCCTCTGAAGGTTGAATCTCCAGCGAAGAGACAGATCCTGGCTTTCCATAGGAAGATGAAGGAGCCTGACTTCCCTCTTGTTTCTCAGGAGAGCAGGAGAAGAGGAGAGAGGAAATCAAAAAAAATTGTAAAAGTGTAAAACCGGTCTTTCGCACTCTATTTTCTGTAACGCTCGATCATTATTCGTTGAATAGTTTTCCCTTCAACCGCAACAGTGACCCAGTTCCCGACCTTCACATCCCTGAGAGTTGCAGGTTTCTCAAAGAAAGCACCTTTAATTTGATCATGGAAAACTACTCTGCAGTTAGAGGCTATCCAATAAACATTGCCATCAACAGTCAGAAAGTTTTCTGAAATCTTTGTCACCTTTCCATTGTAAAAGGCATGCCCTGCAAATACGGGTATCGTTATCAATAGAAGTGCAAAAATAGATATTAATATCCTTTTCATATATTTCCTCGATGTTCGAGAACTATAATCCTCCTGCTTTCCAGCCTATATATTTTGATCTCGGTGCATTTGGATCAATTTCATGAATTGGCAATATGTCCCCCGTCGAACTCTGTACGAACCCCTTTAACTTTCCCTCTCTGGTCACAGCCAGTGCGACGGAGGCTGGCAATCCTTTTCCCAGATAGGCAGTCCTCGACACCGTCTGGGATGGACTTTCTCCTTTTATTTCTTTCTCTCTTCTGAACACATAAGTTCTATAACTGGTACCAGTTTCATAGTATAATGCATATAGATTGCTCTTGCCCTCTGTGACGCATATGTCGCCCCCTGGGATGTAAGTTGCGAACATCACAAGTCCTCCAAGAATAGCTGGTTTTGTCGTAACCCTCTCTCCCTGATGTTGAAGAGTATTTCCTAAAAAGTCCGTTGTCTCCACAGTCATGTTCTTGAAATAGATAACCCAACCTTCTTTCGTAGCCACAGTACTTAATAGCTGGGCCCAATCTGATGCACCAGTAACACCTGTGACAGTTCCACCACCAAAATTAACCACAGCATTTGTCACATCTAAAAGATCACTGTATGTCGTGGAACAACTCCCGTTCCAGCATCCATCCTTTATAGCGTAAAAGGCTCCTGTATCAGATTGGTTTCTGTCAGCAACTCCGATGAACTGTCCGGTTCCGAAATAGATCCAGAGATTCCCTCTTCTATCGAGAGCGGCTGATGGAGCTGCAGTGATCCTCTTGCTTATATCATCTGCACTGTTAACATTGTAAAGAGCTGAAAGGCTCCAGGGGGTTACATTTGTGTTCAACCTCCACATTACAGCTCTCCTGTTTCCACTTTGAGTATAGTTTTCCCCAATATAGGCGGCATCAACAGTAAAATCTGTATTCACATCTATTGTTATCGGATTGGCCATGAAAGAATTTGAATGACCTGTCTGTATTTTCCAGTAATTGCTATTTAAGGTCCACGCTGGTATTACGCCAGCTGTTATATCAAGAACAAATACATTTCCGTTCTGGAATCCTGTTAGATTGGACAGACTGTCAAAGTTCGTTGGTCCTGAACCAAATATAACGTACCATCTTTCAGATGCTCCACTCCCAGTTTTTGCTACAGCTGGATATGATAGAGTGAGGCCAAGATCCGTAACTCCAGAGTCAGTTGTATCGAATGTCCAGAGGAGTTTTCCGTAACTACCGTCCGTTGCATCGGGGTCTGTAATATCAATTGCAAAATATGTAGACCTGAAATTGCCGATTTCTGTTGGAATGGATTTTCCACCATATCTCATTCCACCAATGAGGATTGTCCCCCATCCGCCTGGGTGGGTAGTGTCATTACTGAATATTCTGACATCTGTTACTTTTGGCTTTAAATCAACATAGTAAACATGGGTGTAATTGGGATCAGTGAGCCATTTCAGATGCGGCAAAACCTCTCTCGGAATAAATGCCCATAGTTCGTCTCCGAGTTCATGTCCACTGCCTGAGAACCGGTGGGTGCTGATATCATAGACCCCGCCATTAAAGGCGTGAAGCATCCCGTCGTTGGCACCGACATATACCACATGCCTTCTGTTAAGATATCTCTGTCTGAATGTAGAATAATCAACGTCACCATAGATAAGATCATAGTTTTCCATTGGCTTTGATACGGCGGCCGGCGTTGAGTAAACGATGTCTCCCAATTTCCAGACCTTTGTTTGTCCATCAATGGTAATAGTTCGTTTCCTGTAGCCTGTTACGTCCTGCCCCCTGATATAGTTGATTATATTTTCTGCCTCTGTATCATCAACAGCTCTCAGATATTGCCTCAAAGCCGATTTTGCCGAGTCCGTAAAATTGATAAGATTGTAACCATCAGTTGTCGTGTAAATTTTTCTATCGGAAGGCAATTTATCCCATAATCTTTTCCCACCATTCCATAGGGAGTGGACATTTTCAAGTTTGATAGTATCAATATAACTGAAATCTGGCTGACCTGTGAAGGGATTAGTGCCATCGTCTGGATTACCATTACAATTGGCATCATCGAACCTGTCAATAAGTGTCCCGTTGCTTTGGTCATATCTGGTTTTTACAACGTAGTCGCGACTGCCGCACGTAGCGGGAACTGTTCCGCAGGTGGTAGGAATTCCGTCTAAGGTATTATTCATATTTGTATCCTCACGAAGGTTTCCGCAGGGATCGAGAAATAGACCATGAATATAACCAAGCCATTTGCGCTCTTCATTACCTTCCAATTTTTTAGGATAGAAATAGGCCTGATAAACCGCTCCTTCACCTTCACCTGTCGTTGCAAGGACTGAAACTGCCGTTCCAGAGGCCGCCCTCATTTTCATACTTTCAAAGGCTTCTGTTAATTGCCTTTCAAGCTTCAAAGGATTCACCACAAGATAATAAGTATCAGGGATTCCATTATTATCAGAATCCCATTCTCCCACATTGTCTGGAGTTCCACTATCATTACGATCTTCAAACCCTCCCCATTTAGCAGCATACCAGAAGGGATCTTTCAATGCACCGGCGGCAGTACCCGAAGCGGTAAAGGTCTTTGTCCATGTCAGGGGCATAGTATTTACTGGAGGGTCTGTGTCACCGTCGTCACTCCCCGAATCTGCGTCTCTTACCGGTAAATATAAACCATCCTCTGTGGTGCCCGAGATTGTGAATCCTAAGACCTGATCTATACAGCCTGCGGCGTATTGCGATGTAAGTGTTACCTGTACCTGATTGTCCCCAACAGGTTGTATCTCATATATCGCAATAACATCCATATCGTGGTCTGCACCCTGCTCAACATCCTCAAAATTTATTCTGAATTTGGCGTAGGTGATATTGTTGTTAGCATCATAGGTAATCGTGTCTACATAGAAGTCAACTATCTGGTTGGTAGAGCAGTAAGAATCCATGCTGCAATTGCTTATTAAAAGTCCGTTTGAACCATATGTAAGTGTACACTTCTGAGCGCAAGCTCCGTAATTCCCCAGGCACCCACTTACAGATTTTCCTGTTGGAACAAGCCTGACTTTACTATCTCCAACCTTTATATTAACGTCAGGCACTGGTGATGAAAGTGCGACTGTATAAGTATTAATGTTCTCTTTTCCTGTTTCGCTTTTCAAGAGGGTCTTGCCATAATAGGCAACGGCTGCTGAATAATAGCTCCCCTGTTTTGTCGGCTCCTCGGGGCATAATCCCCTTATGGAGCTAAGATTTGAGACATATTTTTTGGAGCAGATGAAATCATAGATGCCACTTTGGCCAATAAATCTTTCCGTGCCTGCTATACCTTCCGATGTTCCAATGGTATTTGATAGCGTCGATACGTCCAATCCCGGCAAGTCTCCCGAGAAAGAGCCAAAGGAGGAGCCAGGCACTTTATCGGAGTCATAGCTTGGATTGATATCACTGAAGGTAAGTATAAATGGCTTAGAACATGAAGGATATATGTCATATGGTCTTATCCACGATGGTTTAGTAAGATTCAAACCTGAGTCCTGAACCCCGCTGTAGGTGAAATCAGTCGTTGGAGAGCCCTTATCAGCAAAATATCTTGTGGCCTCATACATTATCTCGGCCATGGGATTGCCCCACATCCTGCATTCACCTTCATTTATGGGACGAGTTGTGATCCAGCCACAGTTTCCTCCACTGGGTTCCTGGTATGAATAATCAGAATACCTGAATCCTATGGTCTTCATTCTGTCAAGGGTGATTACTATATTTCCTTCAACATTTTCCGAAGTCTGGAATATGCCGGTATTTGCATTTGTCTCATCTAACATGCTCCATACATTTTTTCTCAAGACACCGCCGGTAAGATTCTTTGTGTAAGTGCCGGTCATGAGTCCAAAATACATCTGGGCCTTATCGATGCAAATACCCTCTGTAGAAGGATTACAATCAGCATCGGTATTACATGCCTTTGTGTAAGTCTTAGAACATACCTTTGAGCCAGAACCATCTCCTTCCCCGTACTTCTGGAGGAGTCCTACAGGTTTATACAATCCACCACTGCCTGGATATGATTTGCAGTTTGACTCTAATCCAACAGATGGGTCACATACCCTAACCCTGACATTGTAGTTAGAAATCGAGCCACTAAGGTCTGGGTCGGAAGAATCAGCGCCACCTACGCTAAATCTGGCTTTACCATTATTGTTTGAATCAATTGAATTTTGGCATACTGGCCTTTCTATAGAAGCCCATTGCCATATTCTCTCAGTCCTATTTTGCAGTACCCTTATTAAATGTGGGTCTCCATCTGAAAGACTCGTTACACAGAAAAGGTGTCTCGTCCCTGAAACAGGATCACTCAAAGGAGTAAGTTGATCTGTATCCGAACCTGCATATTCCTTGCCCCAACTATGAGCATCCTGGGGGATATAGACGCCTTCAAGAACTGTTTCGGCTGAAGAGTCTGTGCTTCTATATCCGCCATAGAAGACCTTTTTAATGACGTCCATCCTCGACATGGAAAGCCAGTTCAGGAAATTTCCGCTCCAGGCACCACTACAGTATTTATTAGATGTGGTTGAAACAGGGTTAAATTTTGCCGTTGCACCTGATCCCGAATAGGAATAACATTTGTATGGATCAAAATAGCCGTAGTAGTCAACGGAATGCTTGTAGCCGACATCCAATCTGCCATCCTCATCAATATCAGATGCATCGTTATAGGCTTCGTAATAAACCTTGTGATCTCTTCCCATTGCAAGCATAACGAGAGGTGGCGCACTCTCTGTTATAAAAGGCGGATAGGCTGTATAATCAGCCATATCAGCGGGTGGTATTAGAAGAAATGCCCGATGGGGAACCATGGCAATTGCTATGAGGAGTGATACAAAAATTACCTTTTTTGTTAAGGAACCTATCTTGTTAAATCGTGACATTATCTCCTCCATCCCTAATAGGAAACATATCTATAAACGCCACCAACAACATTTTCTGCACCGAGATTAGCCGTATCTCTGCTCATCGAATTAACCCTGTAATATGCGCAAATACCTCCACTGACGCCCATCCCAATCCCCTCATAGCCAGAGGCAAATTCTATCGCTGACCCCTCACATGGACCTGTGAACATACGGTCTATGTCAACAGTAACATTCATGTTGCCTCCAAAATTTGCTAATAGCAGGTCAGGGTTGTTTTTACACGAATCATTTGAATTAAAAGGTGGCCCAATTCTAAGTTCTGTAGGCAGATCCCAGGAGTCAGATCCCGGGGGTTGAACGATTCCTGCATAATTTGAAGTAACATATTGGTTATAAACAATGGATCTTATTGTAGGGTCACTTATCTCAAGACCGCTTTCAGCACCCGAAAAATTCATCTCCATCAATCTTTTGTTACCTGCGATCATTACCTCTGTCGTGGATGTTGAGAGGGCTAAAAAACCAATAACTGTTACAACGAGCAAAAGGAGAAGTGAAACGACAAGCACAAAACCTTCTTGATTTGTAACTTTAAACTTTAAACTTTTAACTTTTAACTTTCTTTTCATACCGGGTTCCTTAGATCAACTTCCATCTGCCACCATCTCCGTCTGAGACTGTCATCTGGGATGGCTGTAAGGTTCCGATTTTCTATACTGTCGGGTGGATTACCCTGTCCTTGAAAATTAAGATCTGCCCTTGCGGTTCTCGCCAGGATGTTTATCCTCATCATCAGCAATCTATTCGTAGAACTAATTGCATTAAGCCATTCTCCCGATTCTATAATATTATTGCCATTTATATCCACACCGTAGGCAACCTGAAAATCTTCTATATTCTGGGCAATAACATCGGTATCAGGGCTACCACCATTCAATCTTCTCACTCTTCGCAAGTCAGTTCCAACTGCCTGATATGTATAATCTTCTACAACATAGACTGGAACACCCTCACCATCATCACATTGTCCGTTGCCATCTAGATCTGTATATTTTGGGTAAGCCATGCCTATGGGGTCCTGCAAGGTTATTGTTGTAGTTGTGCCACCTCCGGCTAAAACAATCCCGAAGCTAAGACCCGCAAAACTTATGTTTCTTTTGTCTGTAGTATTTATATTATCCAATTCCGAGTAACCCGATGGAGGTACTAAAATCATTTGAGTATCATTAGGACTGATAACATTACCCGCTGAATTACTGCACAACGTTCCAGCCTTTCTGTATCCACCAATCAATGTAATCGAATCAGGAACGGTTGACGAGTCAGTGGATGTAATCACACCTGTAAAGCCATTAATATTATATGTCCCTGCCTCGGGCAGACCAAAGCCTGCCTCTCTAACATCACTGGCAATCATATCAAGGACTATCTTGGATGTAGAATTCATCTCCGCCACTTGATCCTGGGCTGTAAAAGAACGCTGCTGTGAAATATGTATGGCATAGGTCGCGCTGATAACAATCATGCTTATTGTTATGGCGATCATTAACTCTACAAGCGTAAAGCCTTTTCCAGAGCAAAGGGCACAGAATCCAGAACTCTCACCCTCTCCCTTGCCCTCCCCCCTCGAGGGGGAGGGATGGGTGGGGGGGACTGACTGCTGGTTAGGGCATTGCCATTTCATCCCATTTCACTCCATTTAAAGTAACGAAATGATTCCCGCCGTTCTTGTCAACCCAGCATACCCTGACTGCAACTGTCATAACGTTATTCATTGGAGAGGGACAGCTAACTGCTGAACCAGGATTGCACGGGTTGTTTGGATCAAGAGAAACATTTATGTCTCTGCAATTGTTCTGAACCCACCATCTTCTCGTGAATGTGAGGCCGCCGTACCTTGAAGGGTTTGTGGGATCTGAGAGACTGTCACCTCCGCTAACAACACTGCCATAGTTCGAAGATTTTATTATTTCAATTCTTTCCTGTCCGAGCTCTGTCGCAATCTGCATCTCTCTTCCAAAGGCATTCCCCCCTATAGCCATGTACTGCATCAGCGCAACACCAAGAAGACCGATTGCAAGGATCACGATTGCCACAAGAACCTCAATAAGGGTGAGACCCTTTTCACCGAGTAATCCCCTCTTCCCCCCTTTATTGAAGGGGGGTGTGGGGGGATTATTTTTAATTGACAGGTAATAAATAATTGGATTTTTCATCTGTACTCCGACCAGTTTGTTTCGGTTGGATTATCTTTATCTCCATTCCATTTCCATATATTCAGTGCACCGGCATTGTTGCTTACTCTGGTGCAATAACTATAACCTCTTGAAGTCTGCT
>JBFMEC010000073.1:0-11238 GCA_040753575.1 Nitrospirota bacterium
CGATATAGTCAGGGAAGAATTAAGAGTAGGCGAAAGGATAATAGAGGAAACAAGAAATTTTGTCAGCTTCTGTCCCTACGCCTCCACATCTCCCTTTGAATCATGGATAGTCCCTAAAAGACATAATTGCGCCTTTCACGAGATCAGCGAGGAAGAGATTGAAGACTTCGGGCTTATTCTGATGTCCATGCTGAAAAAAATGAGGGCCCTATTTGTAAAGTTACCCTTTAACTATTTTTTGCATTCCGGACCGAACAGGGTACCAAGGCTGAACCACTGGCACACTCTCGGTGAGGACTTTCACTGGCATCTTGAAATAATACCGCGTTTAGTAAGATTGAGCGGCTTTGAATGGGGTTCAGGATTTTATATCCTGCCTACATCGCCTGAAATGGCGGCAAAATATCTAAGGGAGGTTGGATAATGGAAATTAAGAGTATTCTTTTCCCCACGGACTTTTCGGAGGGCTCATTGAATGCCGTGGAGTATGCTGTTGATCTGGCAAGGCGCTATAGTGCCAAACTTTACCTTCTTCACGTGATTCACGATGTGGTGAGGGCATCGGGTTTTTACATGCCTCACATGTCGCTGGATGAACTCTATAAGGATATGGAAGAGAGCGCAAAAAAAGAACTTGAAAGACTTGGTATCGATGATTTAAGAGACCTTAAGAATGTCGAGAGACTTGTTCTTAGAGGTGTACCCTATGAAGAAATAATAAGATTTGCTAATGATAGCAGGATAGATCTAATAGTTATCGGCACATATGGAAGAAGAGGTTTAGACAGGGTATTATTTGGAAGTACGGCAACTCAGATTGTGAGATATGCTGAATGCCCTGTCCTCACCGTAAGGTTTCTCATGTCTTCAAAATAGCTTATGCGCGTATATCTCTCAGAGAATGCCTTCATTGATCTTCTGCTGAGTTCGGCGGAGGTGTACAAAAAGGAATGTCTTGGCTTTCTTCTCGGTTACAGACTTGAAGATAGGTTCATAGTAGAGCATACTTTTAGTGTCCAGACTGCCAACAGAAGACACAAAGGGGTTGAATATCATCAAAAGAATCACAAGAAGATAGAACCGATCCTTTCAAGACTCGATAAATTACAGATAATAGGCGATTTTCATTCTCACACACAATTTGGTTTTACGAAGGGGCTTCCCATACCAAGCCAGCAGGACATTAAAGGGATGATTCCGAGCCGTATATACCTGATTGTGGCAATCAATAATAATGAAAAGACGATGGCCTGGGCTGAAAACAGGGATGGTACAATATCAGGTTCGGTGGGTGAATTCTTTTTCAAGATATCGGCGCATTTCCTTAATGGCAATACCAATGTGAAGAAGGCGAAGATACATTGTCCATTCCCGCCGGGTTTCTGAATTTTGGAAGGGCTTTACTGAGGATGCCCGGCTAAGAAAAAGACCTTCAAGTTACATAAGCCTTTGGGACATTCCTGAGGTGGATATAAAGAGATTTTTTTTCTTATCTATTGCTGTTCATAGTATTGTTATCTTTATTGCTTTTTCACTTGTAACGGCCGTTAAAGAAAATAAGGGAGGAGAATTTTTTGCCAGGCTTGTGTCTCCCGATGAATTGCCTTCAACAGAAAAATCAAGCAGATCCGTGATAAAGACTCCTCCTGCATTGCCCGCTATCCCAAAAAGACCGGCACCGCTCTATGCACCTCCAAAATCTTTTCTTCCCCATGCCCCTGTTGAGAAGGAAGGGCTACATGAATATTACAGCCCAGGTCCTCAGTCTGCTTCTCCGCAAAGTCCCCCCTCAGAAACAGGACAGAGATCTAATGGAAAGGAGGTCCCTCAAAGGTCAAGCAAATTAGAACCCTCCCTCAGGGAGAAGCTTTTTGACAAAAATATTATCAGTGAGCTCTTAAGAAAAGAGGATGATGAAGAAAGGAAAAAAGAAAAGGCAATTACCTTCAATACAAAGGAATATAAATTCTTCCTGTATAACAAAAGACTGAGAGAAAGGATAGAGAATATCTGGATTTATCCATCTGACGCAGCATCAAGGGGAATTTACGGTGACCTTTACATAAGATTTACAATCAAGAAGAATGGAAGATTAGGGGCTGTTGAACTTATCAGGACATCCGGCCATAAAAGCCTGGATGATGCAGCTTTAAAGGCACTTAGAGATGCGGAACCGTTTTGGCCACTTCCCCATGAATGGAATATGGAAGCCTATACAATCGAAGGTCATTTTATTTATACTATTTATGGATATTATATAAGATAGCCTTTTCAAAAGAAGTATTAAGATAAAAAAGTTTATACGACTACCAGAAAAAAGATTAGGGAGGATTAAAGACAGATCAAGCCCATTATTTGATCTGGCACTCAGATGTAGAGGGTTCAATGAAGTTTCTTGTGAAAGTGACAGATTTTTATTAGGTCTTTTAATGAGACGGCGACTCTATCTCAAAGTAGGCGACACAGTCAGACATACCCATTACAGCACGTGGGGTTCCGGTGAAGTAATTGAAGAGAGGCATTCTAACCTTCCAGGTGGTTTATGTCTTGTAAGAGTCCTGTTCGAGGACGGCATAGAGAGAGCCTTTATAAATGATCTTGATAATGAATGTTGTTGTTATTATGCAGGGCTGAGACTCACCGGATTTTAAGCACAAGATTAGGTTTCCCTCATAACCTTCCATTATAAAATGAATTTTCTTGACAAATTTCTCCCTTGATGCTTTAATCTTTTCATGGTTTCCCTCAGGCATATCATTGAAGAAAGGCCTTCTATTTTAGTCGTGGACGATATGCAATCAAATTTAGAACTAATGGAAGCCATCTTTCTAAAAGAGGGTTTCAGAGTTCATTCTGCCCGGGATGCAAATGACGCTATCGAAAAATTCAAGAAAAATCAGGTTGATCTCGCGGTAGTCGACGTGATGATGCCGGGTATGGATGGCTTTGAACTATGCAGCAGATTAAAGGACTTAGAGGGAAAACGTTTTTTTCCGGTCATACTTCTTACAGCCCTGACTGACAGGAAAAGCAGAATAAAAGGTATTGAGTCGGGGGCTGACGATTTCATTAGCAAACCCTTTGATACAACAGAGCTTTTGATAAAAATTAAATCCCTTCTGAAACTTAAGACCCTCCAGGAAGAGCTGGACCATTCGGAAAATATTATTTTAACCCTTGCTGTTGCCATGGAGGCGAGAGATCCCTATACGAAGGGACATTCAACAAGAGTTAGTGAGCTTTCAGCCAGTTTTGCTTCGTTCCTTGACCTTACTCAGAAAGATCAGGAAGAGATGAAGAAGGCCGGAATACTTCATGACATTGGAAAGATATGCCTCAGTGAATCATTACTGCACAAACCAGAGGCCTTGACCGAGGAAGAGGTAGCAGCAATCAAAAGGCATACCTTGCTTGGAGAAGAGATTTGTAGGCCTCTCGTTTCCATGAGATGGATACTTCCGGCTATAAGACACCATCATGAACGGTGGGATGGAACGGGATTTCCCGATAGGCTCGCCAGAGAGGATATTCCTATGATGGCGCGAATACTTTCTGTTGTTGATTCCTTTGATGCCATGGTATCTGAAAGGCCCTACAGGCCTTCAAGAACTGTGGAGGCCGCCATGGAGGTTATGAAATCAGAAAAGGAAAAAGGACAGTGGGATCCCGAACTTCTTGAATATTTCCTTGAGATGATGGATTCCTTTCAAAGGGATAAAGTCTATGTGAGAGATGCTTAGGGATATAGAAGAGTTAAGACTTAAGCTCTCTGACCTCATAGAAATCTCTAATGAGGCCCTTCTCATGGTAGATTCCTCTGGCTTCATAATTCTTTCTAATGATCGAACAACGGAAATTCTCGGTTATACCAGGGAAGATTTAAGAGGAAGGTCGATAAATTCATTAATAAAAGACGGCTCTTCCGATTCATTTCAGGATGAAATCGAAAAAAAGTCAATACTTGCCGATTTTAAGATTACTCTTATAGGATCTGAGGGCAGAGAATTTGATGTAAAACTGAAGGCAATAAAAGTCAGGGATCAGTTCGGTATACCTTCTGGTTCAATATTAGTGCTTGGAAATTTTGAGGAAGAAGGAGATTTGAAAAAAGCAATAAGGGATAAGTCAGTTGCTCTTGAAAAGCTTAATGAGAATCTCGAGAAAACTGTGATTGAGAGAACCGAAGAGCTTCAGAGGATAAACAGGGAACTTGAACGGGCGAATCAGCTTAAAGGAAGATTCATTGCGAATATGAACCATGAGCTTAGAACGCCTCTGAACTCGATTATCGGCTTTTCTGATGTACTTCTTTCGAAGACCTACGGAGATCTAACGGAAAATCAAGAAAGATATATAAGGAATATTTATTCATCTGGCAAACACCTTCTCGAGCTGATCAATAATGTTCTTGACATCTCGAAGATAGAGGCTGGCAAGTATGAGATGATCTACGAAACCTTTTCAGTCAGGGATGTGGTACATGAGGTCATAGAGATAATGGAGTCCTTTGCAGAGAAAAAGTTTATTGAGATCAAAGTCTCAATGAGTGAGGATGTGGGCGCTATCACAGCGGACAGAATAAAGGTGAAACAGATACTCTATAACCTGCTTTCTAATGCGATAAAGTTCACACCCGAAGGCAATACGGTGGGAATTAACATATCTAAGGAGAAGGATGTTGAAAATCTTTATGCCGGAACACAATCAGAGCTTGAGTTCCTGAAATTTTCGGTCTGGGATACCGGTGTTGGTATAGAACCACAGGACAGGGATAGAATCTTCGAAGAGTTTGAACAGGTGAATCCATCCCTTTCGAGTAAATATGGAGGTACCGGTCTTGGTCTCACTCTAACAAAAAAATTTGTTGAACTCCACGGAGGGAATATAACCCTTGAGAGCACTCCCGGAAAAGGAAGCACTTTTTCATTCTCGATACCTGTCAGATCTCCCATTGAAAATATGAAGTCCGAGACAGTTGAAGCCTCAAATCCGGACATCCCCTGGTTAAAGGAAGAGGCACCGTTCATACTGGTTGTAGAGGACGATCTTTCGACGGTAGAGCTCCTCACCCTTCATCTCACACAGGCAGGTTATAAGGTCGCCCACGCCTTCGATGGCGAGGAAGCTCTTGATAAGGCGAAGAGTCTAAAACCTTTTGCCATAACCTTGGATGTTATACTTCCTAAAAAAGATGGCTGGGAAGTTTTACAGGAACTGAAAAGCGACCGGCAAACAGCGGATATTCCCGTAATAATTCACTCTATAGTTAACAACAAAGAACTCGCCTTCGCACTTGGTGCCACCGACTACCTTCTTAAACCACTTGACAAGGCAGCTCTCATTTCGAAGCTTGAAGAAATAATGATCGCAAGAGGCATAAAGACCTTACCGATCTCCGTATTGATAATAGAGCCAGAGGATGAAGTGGCAGACTTTTTCAAAGAGATATTTGAGCCCCAGGGTTTTCTGATTTATACCGCCTCAAATGGCAGGAAGGGAGTGGAACTTACTACAACATTAAGACCAAGTGTCATATTATTAAATTTCACTCTCCCTGACATGCTCGGCTTCGATGTAATAAGGGATATCAAGGGGAATCTGTCAACAAAGGACATTCCCATATTCGTTCTGACAGAAAGAGACATTTCTGTTGAGGAAAGGATAGCACTTCTGGGAAAGATAGAGAGAATAGTCCAGAAGCAGGCCTTTGATACAAAAGAATTAGTGAATCATATAAAGGAACTCGAAATGCTTTATCCGAAGAGAGCAGGGTTAATAGATGAACTTACATGTCTCTTTAGTCACAGATATTTTCAGATTAGACTTGCCCAGGAGGTAGAAAGGGCGACGAGGTACAAATTACCTCTGAATCTTGTACTTCTCGATATAGATTTCTTTGGCGAATATGTAAAAGAACATGGAGAGTATTACGGAAACATTGTACTCAAAAAAGTTGCCGAACTCCTCAGAAAAAACATTAGAGGTTCCGATATTATTGCCCGTTATGGAGGGGATTCCTTTGCGATAATACTTCCAAACACTGTCATGTCAGCGGCTCTTTCACTGAGTAACAGGTTTAAAGCGATCATAAAAAACTATCCATTCCTTTATGAAAAATCTCAGCCAAGGAGTTGCGTTACTGCCAGCATCGGCCTTGCCTACCTCGATGGTCAATCACCGGAAGAGCTTATTCTATGTTCCGAAAGGGCATTGGCCAATGCAGTTAATAAAGGTGGCGATAGAGTTGAGGTTTACTCCAGAAGGCATGATGAGACAGAGGTCAAGCAAGTCAAAGGCTGAGTCTTTCTATGATACCTTCGAGAGCCCAGTCGGGACGCTCTATCTATTATTTACCAGCAGTATCTTAAGAGGAATTTCCTTTGACAAGCCAAGGGAGCTCATTCGGAAGGGGCAGGCACCCTCCTCGATAAAGAAGGAACTTAGGGAATATTTTGAGAATTGCAGGGATGAATTCACCCAGAAAATAGGTTTTCTTAAGGGCACGGAATTTGAAAAAAAGGTCTGGCTTGCCTTGAAAGATATTCCCTGTGGAGAAACGAGGACATATAAGTGGCTTGCCGAAAAGATCGGGAAACCAACTTCCTATCGTGCAGTCGGGCAGGCTCTCAGCAGAAACCCTGTACCTATAATCCTTCCCTGTCACCGCATTATCGAATCCGATGGCTCTCTCGGTGGTTATTCGGCAGGAGTTGATATCAAGAGAAGGTTGCTTGAGATTGAGTATTACATAAAGTTATCTAAAAAAGGTCAGGAATCTTGATAATTTCCTTAATTCTGGTAAAATTAACCCATGGAAATTCAGATTGGTAAGGTAACACATTTTTACAAGAAAATCGGCGTGGCGATCGTAGACCTTTCAGAACCTTTGCAGGTTGGCGACACTATCCATATTGTGGGGCATACTACAGATCTTACACAGAAAGTAGAATCTCTGCAGATAGAGCACCAGAATGTCGAGAGGGCACAAAAAGGCGACTGCATAGGCCTAAAGGTCAACGGAGAGGTTAGAGAGAAAGACCTTGTTTACAGGGTCACTGATTAGTAATCTTAACTAAGCTACACCATTTTCCGTCTGAAAAAACTTCTCATTATGAGAGAACATTAATGAGTTATGGATGAGATAATTGTCTTCATAACTGCTCCGATTGAAGATGAAGCTGCAAAAATCGCAAGAGCCCTTGTAGAGGACAGGCTTGCCGGTTGTGTGAATATAGTTAAGGATGTCCGATCTATCTATAGCTGGGAGGGTAAGATTGAAGACGAACCAGAGGTTCTTATGATTGCAAAGACCCAGAAAACCCTTTTCGATTCCCTGGTAAAAAAAGTCAGGGAGCTCCACAGTTATACAGTTCCTGAAATAATTGCAATGCCCATAGTTGAAGGATCAGAGGATTACCTGAAGTGGTTAGAAGAGGTTACTGGATAAATCGCTCTTTAAACTTCAAAATCCACTTACCCTTGATTCAAAGATTCTTATTATGAAAGCGGGATTCTATCAATTTAATCCAGTCGTTGGGAAAAAAGAAGAAAGCATCTGGCCTAAGAAAATCGGCGATGCAAAAACAATACAGGTAGATCTCAGGAAAAAAGTCAAGATTATTCCCCTCAAGAAAAATCCTCGATATATTGCCTCCGTTGACGCCTCCTTTACTGATGATAAGGTTATTGCTGTGGCATGTTTGTATAAATATCCCGAACTTGTCTACCTCGGCCATGAAGTTGCTATAAGAAAAGTAGTCTTTCCTTATGTCCCTGGTTATCTCAGCTTCAGGGAGGGCCCCGCCATTATTGAGGCCTTTAATAAATTACATATCAGACCGGACCTTATTCTTCTTGACGGTCAGGGAATAGCCCATCCAAAAGGAATAGGCCTTGCATCTCATATAGGAGTTCTTCTAGATATCCCTGCTATCGGATGTGCAAAGTCGAGGCTAATTGGAGAATACAAAGAGCCGGAGTACAAAAAGGGTGAATGGTCTTCTTTAAAATACGGCAAAAAGGTTGTTGGAGCAGTTTTGAGGACAAAAGATAATATCAGGCCAATTTTTGTATCCCCTGGCCACAAAATTGATTTGAGAGTCTCCATCAAAATTGTTCTCTCCTGCACGAGTACATATAGAATCCCCGATCCTCTGAGGAAAGCTGACCATATCTCGAAAAAAATCAAGAAAGAACTAACACGTCAGATGTAGGGCGGCGATTACTATCCTATCCTTCTGAAGTTCATTGAAAAGTTCAACGGCCTTTTCCGTACGTGCTACTTGAACTTCTATCCCCTTAGATTCAAGATAAGTCTGTGTTTTTTCAGGAACTGCCATTAGTCCCGAATAGCCAGTCCCCACGACAAGAACTTGCGGTTTTGCCTTTATGACCTCTGAGAGATCAACGATCTGAAGCGAGTGACCCTCTTTCCTCCACCAAGAAGAGTCAACCCTTCCCGGATAAATAATGACATCAGAGGTGTAGGTCTTTCCATCGATGGTAATCTTGCCGAAGGAGTAATGCTCAATTTTCATCTCGACCCCCTTTAAGGTGCGATTCCAGCAAACTGCGCATAAGTGAATATTTCCTGCTCAAAATTATCACTGAATATTTCTGTACCCATATTATCATATATTTCCTTGATGCTCCAGGGTCGTACTTCCTCAATCTCATCACTAAAGGAGATTCTCCCGTCATAGATGCATGAATAGGTAAACACAAGTTCAGTTTCAAAGGAGTTTGAATGTATATAACTGTAAAGGAACTTTGGAATGCATGAGGTTATTCCAAGCTCTTCCTTCATCTCGCGGCTGACTGCCTGAAGCAGGCTTTCTCCGGGATTAACGTGACCACCTACTGAGGTATCCCATCTGCCGGGCGCAACATCCTTTTTAATAGAGCGCTTCTGAAGCAAGAGTTCTCCTCTACTGTTGAATACAAGAACATGAATAACCCTGTGGATGAGAGAGGGATTTCCATGGATAACAGATCTCGGGAGGATATCAATGACCTCACCTTTATAATTTATTACTTCTAAAAGCTCATGGGAATCCATTATATAGACTACCTTTATACCGAATCAATCATATCTTTGTTCTTATCAAGATCGCTTTTTTGGAAATTATGCAGCCTGTTTTAAAACTTTCAACTTTTCACCTGTAACTTATCACTTTTAACTTTTTTGGTATCCAGACCTTTCCCTTGTCGATTATATGTTCTACCTCCCATCCTCTTTTTCTCAGCTCCCTTGCAATCCATTTCCTGTGACATTTCCAGGGAAATCTTTCAGCGCATATAATAACGGCCGTCTTAATAAGCGCAAGTGATTCGAGCTTATCAACACCTTTCCTGAAATCATCTGTTACGGAATATGTTATGTACCCGCCCTTTCTGAAACCTCCAAGTTCCTCTCCGAGAAAATGATATTCTATGTGCTCAAGTTTCAAAAGCCTTTCGAGACTTTCCCTTGTGAATACCGGGATTTTACTTTTCGGAAAACGCCTGACATCGATTAGTGATTGAATCTGATAATAGAGAAGGATCTCTATAAAATCCTCTTCACTCCTTCTACTGGTGCCGAGGGTGTAAATTTTTTTTCTTGTCACTTTATTCATGATAGCACTTTTTTCTTGACAAAGGGGCGTGCTTTGGGCTAAAAAATAGCCCATATGATTAAATTCAGATCAATTGTTCTGCAATTAATCATTCTCTTTTTTGTTTTTCCAGTTTATGCATCAGAATCAAATCAGGATAAATCAATAGAGCAGCCAGTAATTTCTTCTCTGCATGAAGACATAAACAATGTTCCGGAGATCGTATCAGATTACAGTCAGAGTGAACAGGCCGTTGCCGGAGTCTCAAAGTACATTACTTTTTTCACCCATAAGATAAAGGAGAAATTTTCACGCTGGCTCAGCAGGTCAGGAAAATATCTCGAACTAATGCAGGAGATACTGAAAGAAAAGGAGATCCCCGAAGAAATTGTCTTCCTTCCTCTTATTGAGAGTGGTTTCAACCCCTATGCCTATTCTCCAGCCAGGGCGGCAGGATACTGGCAGTTTGTTTCTTCAACGGCAAGAAGATATGGCCTCGAGATAAACTGGTGGAGAGACGAGAGGAGAGATCCGGTAAAATCTACGGTGGCAGCAGCAAATTATCTCAAGGACCTCTATGAGATGTTTGGTTCCTGGAATCTGGCCATGGCTGCCTATAATGCAGGTGAAGGTAGAATCCTTAATGCACTGAAAAAGACAAATACCGATAATTATTGGTCATTGCTGGATACAGCATATATTAAACCCGAAACAAAGGATTATGTTCCGAAGTTCATAGCGGCCAGCATGATCGCTAATAGCCCTAAAGACTTCGGATTTGAAGATCTCGAATATCATTCCCCCCTTGACTACGATGAAATCAGAATTGATTCCCCCGTTGATCTTGAAATCATAGCAGACTGTGCGGGGACAACCGTGGAAGTCATAAAGGAGCTGAACCCTGAACTGAAGAGGTGGTGTACACCCCCTGATGTTTCTGAATACAATCTGCGAATCCCAGCGGGCACAAAGGACGTGTTCCTCAAAAACCTCTCACAGATACCGGAAATAAAACGCTTTTCTATCGACCTGTATAAAGCTAAAAAGAAAGATACCCTTAAGAAAATTTCGAAGAAGACGGGAGTCCCTCTTCAGGTCATTCTGGATCTGAATTCCTTTGAAAAGATAATACCCCTTAAAGCAGGAATGAAAATTTATCTTCCTCCCAAAGGAAAGTACGTATTGGACAAGTATGACAGGACCTTAGTGAAAAAGGCCTCCTTTAAACAGAAAAAGAAAAAGCTCAAGGTGAAACATAGAAGGGTCAGAACCAAAATTTAAACCCTTAAACCGGAGACTGTTAAACTTTCAACCTTTGACTTTCTTGGCTACATATGTTCTTTTACAAACTTCTCCAATTCCTTTCTCTTCGTATCTTTAATTTTTCTTAAAAATTTCTTCCAGTACTTCATAAAAATATTATACTTCTATATTGGTATCTTTAGGCAAAGGTCTCGCATATTTTCAATTTACAATACTTTGAATCTTCATCTTGAATTTTTTATTAAGGATTTTTCAGCAATTCACGGCGAAATAGAGGATGTCTTCTTCATAAGCTTTTTGAGGATAGAGAGAATTTATTTTTCGCAAAGAATCCATCTTATAAAGGTATCCACAGATTAATCTTAATATTTCCTTATAG
>JBFMEC010000074.1:0-11190 GCA_040753575.1 Nitrospirota bacterium
AAAACAACTTTCGGGTGGATTTTGTGAAAATCGATTTCACTAAATCGCCTACAATCGATTTTCTCAGCCCAACCCATATCTACCTATTACCCATTTTTTACCTTGACACCTTTATAGGATGTCTTTCGATGGATCTATCAGGGAGTTATTTTATCATAAAGTCCACACCGGTAGAGGTCTTTTCCAAGAGGGTCCCCAAGAAGCTCTGCCCTGTATCTACACCCTCCTCTACACGATTCAATATAGTCACAATCACATTTTAATTCATGAAGTCTGATGGGCTTTATCCTCCGCCAGCATTCCATCAATGTTTCTTCAATTCTGCCGACAGCCCTATCTGAATAGAAGGTACATTTTGAAACATCGCCATTTGCCATTACAGCCATTAAATGCAATCCACAGGCAAAACCTCTATCTCCGGCATGAAGCCCGTCACCAAAACCGTATTTTAGATATCTTCCAGCCAGCACAGGTTCTATCTGGAATTCATGATTTTCTATTAATCTTCCGGTTACACAGGGAACATCCACAGACCAATCTCTTATCCCCATATCTCTGAATAACCTTTGAAGGTCGTCAAAATCTTGAAGGTTTCCAGGATGCACCATTGTTGAGATAGACACCTCAAAACCTGAATCAATGGAAAGATTGACAGCCTCTATTGTTGACTTGAAAGTCCCTTCCCCCCTTAATGAGTCATGGGCTCTTTCAAGACCGTCTATGCTGATCTGGATCTCCTGAACATTAAGTTTTTTTAGAATATTCTTATTCAATAATAAACCGTTTGTAAATAAGACTTTCCTTACTGAAAACTCTGGAAGCATTTCATTTATCTCATCAAATCCTCTATGAAGCAAGGGTTCCCCGCCAGATATCAGTACCCTTAATCCCTGCATCTCTTCAAATTCCTTCAGGATCTTTCTTATCTGGTTTAGTGATAGCTCTTTGGGGGGCGAAGGGAGATTAGCATAGCAATGTTTACATTTAAGATTGCACCTATTCGTAATCTGTAACTCAAGATATCTCAAGGAGGGTTCAGAAGACTTGATCAAAGGGGGACATTTTACTGAAACCTTATTTATAGATAATATTTCTTCCTTAAGACAATAATCGACAAACTCGCTTATATCCGGAGATAATTGAGCATCTATACCATTTAGAGATGCGGAATCCTGAAGAAATTTGAAGGAGTCACAATCAAGCTCAAAAAGTTCATCCTTTCTTATTTGATAAACAGAGGGAGTCTCAAGCCATTTAAGAACAGCATCTTTAAAAAGAAAAAATTTCATCTTCTATTATAAAACATCAAAGGATTTTGATATTATTTATTGATGAAAAAACTGAATCTAAATGAGAAGTTATGTCGGCATTTCTGCCCGTATTATAAACCAACAAAAGATAATAGACTTGCCTGCCGGGGTTTTATCGTAGTGGAAAGATTGATCAGGGAGGAAAGAAAAATTTCTTTTGAAAAATCTGACAAGATTCTGGATATGAAAACAAAAGAAACACTTGTCCGCCATGTGTG
The DNA here is from genome assembly GCA_040753575.1 of Nitrospirota bacterium. Lineage (GTDB taxonomy): Bacteria > Nitrospirota > Thermodesulfovibrionia > Thermodesulfovibrionales > SM23-35 > JBFMEC01. The sequence continues at coordinate 1,529 of JBFMEC010000074.1, forward strand.
CCTTCAGTGCCCCTTTTACAGGGATGATTGTGATTTCATTTCCGGTAAAGAGAAATCTTTCCCCTGTGGCGGCTTTATACTGTTAGGACATCTTCTTGAAACAAATATTATCGATATTGACGATATAGGATAATATAGGCTAAACTTCCACCCTAAATTCTAATCAAGGAGGAGGACATGGAACAATTTTCTATAAAAGAGGTTATTGAACAGGCTGTTCAGACAGAAAAGCTTGGCTATGAATTTTATACCAGGATGGCAATAAGATTTGAAGAAAACGCGGATCTAAAGAAACTTTTTGAAGCCCTTGCGGGACAGGAATTACAACATGAAAAAAGATTTTCCGGACTGAAAGAAAAAGAAGGGGGTGAAGAACCTGAGGGATGGGATGAGGTCACCCAGTATCTCAGTGCTATTGTCGAATCTGAGTTCTTTCTTGGTATAGGAAAACCCCTGCCCATGCTCAAAGAGGTAAAAACAACAGAGGAGGCTTTTAATTATGCCCTTGGCTTCGAGAAAGATACAATTCTCTATTACCTTGCTTTAAGAGATGGGGTAAAAGATAAAGAAACGGTTGATAAGATTATCAATGAGGAAAGAGGTCATATTGTATGGATTAATAATTTCAAGAGAAGGTTTGTAAAGTAAGTATTTCTAAGAATCTTCAATCTACTCTTAATAAGGCGGGGTGAGGATGAAATCTCACCCTCCTCAATTTGTCGATCTTGTAGGATAAAATCCTACAAAAAAATCAATATAGTCCTACAGAAAAATCAGACACTCACTGATAGTTTCTTCTGATTCGATTGGTTTATGTTATTAAAATTTTAGACATCAAAATTAGGTTCAGGCATGAAAATTGGTTATATTGGTCTGGGGAAAATGGGGTTCAATATGGTGACCCGCCTTCTGGAGAAGGGTCATAGGGTTGTGGCTTTTGACAAGAATGAAGAGCCCCTTAAAAAGATTTCGAGATTGGGCGCAGAAACAGCCGGCTCATTGGAATTCTTAGTTTCGGTCCTTGCAACGCCTCGCCTGATCTTGCTTATGGTCCCCTATCATGCCGTTGACGCTGTTTTAGAAGAACTTCTTCCTTATCTCCAGAAAGGTGATACGGTGATAGATGGGGGGAATTCTCACTATAAAGAATCAAGGAGACGAGCCGGAGACATGGAGGAAAGGGAAATAGACTTTCTTGATATGGGAGTCAGTGGGGGACCCGGTGGGGCAAGGAGGGGTGCCTGTATAATGATAGGTGGCAAGAGGGAGATTTTCGAGAAATATGAGGATCTCTTCAAGGACCTTTCTGCAAAGAAAGGCTATGCTTACATGGGAAGATCCGGAGCCGGTCATTTCGTAAAGATGGTTCATAATGGAATTGAATACGGTATGATGCAAGCCCTGGCAGAAGGTTTTAGCTTAATGAAGTCCTCTCCTTTTGACCTGGATCTAATAAAGATAGCAGAAGTTTACAACCGCAGGAGTGTAATTGAATCGAGATTAGTTGGCTGGCTTAAAAAAGCCTTTGAGCAATATGGAGTAGATCTGAAAGAAATTTCTGGTTCGGTATCGCATAGTGGTGAAGGGGAATGGACTATTGAGACGGCAAAGGAATTAGGCATTCCAGTGCCTATCTTTGAAGGGGCCCTTAACTTCAGGATTGAATCCCAACATAACCCGAGTTATACAGGACAGATCCTTTCTGTGTTAAGAAATCAATTTGGAGGTCATGAAGTTTTTAAGAACTAGCGAAGAGAATAATTTAGAATGCCTGAAAGAGAGAAAATAGAGAAATTAGAGAAGCTGGCCAAATTGATTCGTTACTTTATTCTCACCTCAACTACGGAGGCTGGCTCAGGTCACCCAACATCTTCCTTATCGGCAACAGATCTGATGGTTGGCCTGTTGTTTGGCGGCGTCTTGAGATTTTATGTAGATGACCCGAAGCATCCAAACAATGACCGCCTTATCTTCTCCAAAGGCCATGCGTCTCCTCTTCTTTATTCCTTGTGGGCAGCGGCCGGAAAATTAAAGAAAGAAGAACTCATGACCCTCAGAAAATTTGAAAGTCCCCTGGAGGGCCATCCAACTGTGGCCTTTCCTTATGTTGATGTCTCCACCGGTTCCCTCGGGCAGGGTCTATCAATCGGAGTTGGAATGGCTCTCAATGCCAAATATCTTGATAATCTTCCTTACAAGACCTATGTTCTTCTGGGTGATAGCGAAATGTCAGAGGGCTCACAGTGGGAGGCAATGCAGATTGCTGCTCATTATAAGTTCAGCAATCTTATAGGTATCCTTGATGTAAATCGTCTGGGTCAACGGGGAGAAACATTATACGGGCACGATGTGGATGCTTATAAAAAGCGGATTGGCTCTTTTGGCTGGAAAACGATTTTGATTGACGGACATTCTTTTCCAGAGATACTTTCTGCCTACGAAAAGGCTTTTAAAGCTAAAGACCCGGTGATGATTATAGCCAGGACAATAAAAGGCAAAGGCATATCCTTTATTGAGGATCAAAATGGCTGGCATGGAAAGGCTCTCAAAAGGGAAGAAATGGAAAGGGCACTTAAGGAACTCGGAGATGTTGATAAGACCGTTCGGGGTGAAATAGAGCGGCCGGAGGATCTGAAACCTGAAAAAAGATTACCCCAAAAAGCCGATGAACCATCTTATCCTCCGGATAAACCTGTAGCAACGAGGAAGGCTTATGGAAAGGCGCTGGAGAGAATTTACCCTGAATTCCCCGATATTGTGGTTTTAGATGCTGAGGTAAGTAACTCCACCTATTCGGAGATATTCCAGAAGACCTACCCGGATCGTTTCTTTGAGATGTACATTGCCGAACAAAATATGGTAGGAACTGCCTTGGGTCTTTCAAGCAGAGGCAAAGTTCCTTTTATCTCAACCTTTGCAGCATTCCTTACCAGGGCTTTTGATCAGATCAGGATGAGTCAGTATTCAGATACGAATATTAAATTCTGTGGTTCCCATGCAGGGGTATCAATCGGAGAAGATGGTCCCTCCCAGATGGGTCTTGAAGACATAGCCATGTTCAGAACAATTCTTAACAGTGTGGTTTTGTATCCTTCCGATGCTATGTCTATGGAGAAACTGGTTCAGGAAGCAGCAAAATATAAGGGCATGGTTTACATTAGAACAACAAGAAAAGATACATCTATTATCTATGATAACGACGAAGAATTTCCTATTGGAGGTAGCAAGGTATTAAGGAAAAATGTCTCCGATGTCTTTACTGTTGTTGCTGCCGGTATTACCCTTCATGAGGCGCTCGCTGCATACGAGGAGTTGAAAAGGGAAGGAATTTCCCTCCGTGTTATTGATCTCTATAGCATCAAGCCGATTGATAAGAAGGTACTCGTTGAGGCAGCAAAAGAAACCAAGGCTGTCATAACAGTGGAAGACCATTTTGCCGAAGGCGGTCTCGGCGAAGCAGTAAATAGCATACTGGCTGATCTTTCAGTCCCGGTTTACTTACTGGCAGTTCGGAAAATGCCGAAGAGTGGGAAACCAGGTGAACTCCTTGATTATGAGGAAATCTCAAAAGAGGCGATTATTAAAAAAATAAGGGAGTTGTTCAATACGTCTGTTAAATGAATGGAAAAAATACTGAACGGTCACGGCAAGGACCATTATACCGGACAATAGGTGGCTGTGATATAGAGATTTCAAATCCCTTCGGTCTCGTCATCCTTGGCGGTTATGGGGATCTCTCAAAGAAGAAGCTCGTCCCCTCCATTTACCGGCTATATAGGAATAGACTTCTTCCCGATGACTTCTTCATTTTTGGTACAGACCGGGTGGAAATGGACAATAGCCAATATCGTAATTCTATAAGAGCCGCTGTAATGGCAGCATTTCCGGAGGACTTTGATAGTATTGCCTGGTCTGAATTTTCAAATAACCTTTATTATTCATTTTTTGATTATAACGTTCCGGAATCATACATAAAGTGTCTCAAAGAAGAGATCCTGCCTCTGGAGGAAAAACACCATACAGAAGGGAATCGCATATTCTATCTGGCCATTCCTCCCAGTATCTTCGAAACCGTTATAATGAACCTCGGCGCCACAGGCCTGACAATTGAGGATAAAGGCTTTACCAATATCGTTATTGAAAAGCCCTTCGGGAGAGACCTTGATTCAGCCAGGAGACTTAATGGAGTTCTTAAAAAATATTTTGAAGAAAGGCAGATCTTCCGCATCGATCACTATATTGCAAAAGAAACCGTCCAGAATATGCTCATGTTTCGTTTTGCTAACTCTATCTTCGAACCTCTTTGGAACAGAAGTTATGTTGATCATGTGCAGATAACTGTATCAGAAACCCTGGGAGTAGAACATAGAGCAGATTATTATGAAGAGGCAGGAGTAATAAGGGACATGTTCCAGAGCCATATGTTTCAATTACTCGCTGTCACAGCTATGGAACCTCCTGTGGCATTCGAAGCAGACAGGGTCAGGGAAGAAAAGATAAAGATTCTTCGTTCCATAAGGCCCTTTCCGCTCGAACAGGTGGATAAATATGTTGTAACCGGCCAGTATGGAAAGGGTAAGATTAACGGTGAATCCGTGGTCGCCTATAGAGAAGAACCTGGCGTTTCTCCAGAATCTATTATACCCACCTTTGCTGCCATGAAGTTATTAATAGATAACTGGAGGTGGAGGGGAGTTCCTTTCTATTTACGATCGGGGAAAAACCTGTCGGCTCGCAGAACCGAGATTTCGATACATTTCAAAGAAGTTCCGCACATGATGCTGGCGAAATTCATAGAGGGACCTGTAGAGCCTAATGTACTTGTCTTCAGGGTGCAGCCTGATGAGGGTATCAGTCTTTCTTTTCATACAAAGAAACCAGGTTCATTAATCTGTCTTAAACCTGTTTTCATGGACTTTTCATATCAAAAAGGGGTCGAACTCGATGCATACGAATGGGTTCTCCTTGATTGCATGATTGGAGACCAGATGTTGTTTTTGAGAGAAGATGGAGTGGAACTGACATGGTCGCTGCTCACACCCCTCATCGAAAGACTCGAAACCACAACACCAATCGGAAAATTCCCGAATTATATAGCTGGATCATCAGGACCCGAGGAAGCGAGCTTACTGATTGAAAAAGATGGTCGATCCTGGAGACCTTTATGAACAGAATTTAAATAAAGACTGCTGTATTTGTAGGACAAATACCTACAATTAAATATCCTGAAATCTTACAAAAAAATCAGCTTTCCGCTGATACTTTTATGTTGCCCTTTATGATATTTTCCTATTGGATAAGATCTAATTTCAGATTTCCAACATCAATCTCAGATTTATATATAGATTAGTCAGAAAACCGATGAAAGGAGGTGAAAAGAGATGAAGACTTTAAAGATATTGCTGATGTCACTCATCGGTGTCGGGCTGATCTTCTCCTTTGCCTTTGCAGCGGGTGATGCAGCAAAAGGGAAAGCACTTTTTAATGATCCAAAGTTCTCAAGTGGAACAACTGCATGTAGTTCATGCCATCCAGACGGAAAAGGATTGGAAAAAGCTGGCGAAAAGGGCAGAACAGAGTGGAAGAATCCAGCAGGAACATGGCTGAGCCTGGAAGATGCTTCAAACGTGTGCCTCATTATGGCCAATAAGGGGAAGGCTATTGATCCAAGAGGCCAGGAAATGAAGAATCTATTGGCTTACATCAAGTCATTAAGCATGAAGAAGAAATAGTCAGCTATTGGAGTACTGAAAGAAGGGAGAGATTACATCTCTCCCTTCTTTCTTCTGGGAGGTTAAATGTCAATACTTTTTCTAAAGTCTATTCTATCCCTCTATATAGTATTGGCTGCCTTTATCGCCATGTTCACAATGTTCGAAATTTTAGGAAAGGGCGAAAAAAAATATGACATTTCAAAACTTAAAAGGATTCATCGTACAAATGGCATCAGCTATTTTTTAGTCTATCTCTTTATCGCCTATTTCTGTCTCAGTTTTATCATAACCTCAAAGTCGGAACTTACACCACGTGGCACCTTTCATTCAGTATTTGCTTTAACGGTGATTGTCCTTCTCGGCCTTAAAGTCTCCTTTGTAAGAATTTATAGACAGTTTTATGGCAAGGTTCCGACAATCGGCCTCTTAATAGCACTCACAACCTTTGGAATGATGGGCACATCGGGCGGATATTATTTCCTTGTCACGAAATTCGGAACTGATAAGACCTTCGATAAGATTATGGAATATAAGAGAAGAGGGCCGGGACTGGCTATAGAGAAAAGGGAAATGAGGGTTGTGATCAGAACAGATCCCGGCAGTATTGGAAGAGGCAAGAACATCTTCGATTCAAAATGTACTTTTTGCCATGACCCCTACAGCACTAAAACAATTGTAGGTCCGGGATTGAAGGGCGTATTAAAAAATCCTTATCTCCCGGTGAGCGGGCGTCCTGCAACACCGGAAAACATAAGGCAGCAATTGAGACAGCCTTTCAGCAAAATGCCCTCCTTTGCCTATCTTAAGGAGGAAGAGGTGGAAGACATAATCGCATTTTTGAATACACTTTAAAAAAGAGCAAGGTTGAGGCTAAGATTGAGGCTAAGGTTAAGGATAAAGGATTTTTGATTTGATTTTACAAATTGTGAGCGGATGAAAGATGCCACGTGATATTCCAGTAGGTAATGGTAGTCTCCTGATCACCTTCGATCAGGACTACTGCCTGAGGGATATTTATTATCCCTGCGTTGGTAAAGAAAATCATACTGATGGGCACAAGTTCAGGTTTGGTGTTTGGGTTGATGGGAAATTTAACTGGGTAAGTAGCAAAGATTGGCATCTCGGTATTAAATATGCCCATGAAACCCTCATAACCGTTGTAACAGCCTTGAATGAGAATCTTGGTATAAGCCTTCTCTGTAACGACGTGGTTGACTACACGGAAAATATCTATATTAAAAAGATAAACCTGAAAAACCTGGCAGAGGGGGAAAGGGAATTCCGCCTTTTTTTCCACCATGACTTTCATATACTTGAATCTCCCACAGGTGATACAGCCTATTACGATCCCGACGAAAGGGCAATAATCCATTATAAGGGAAACCGATATTTCCTGATGAGCGGCCTTCGAGACAACAGGCAGGGGATAGATCAATACTCCACCGGCATAAAGGAGTTTCATGGCTTGGAAGGAACCTGGAAGGATGCTGAAGATGGATGGCTCGAAGGCAATACCATATCACAGGGTTCCGTTGATTCAACCCTCTCCTTTTCTATCAAAGTGCCTTCCTACGGTGAGCGTACGATATATTACTGGATTACCGTAGGAGAAAATTATGCAGAGGTAAGCCGTTTAAATAAGATGATCATGGGCCACGGAACTGAATATTTTATCAGGCGCACTGAGAATTACTGGAGGGCCTGGGTGAACAAGGAGGAATTCAATCTTGGGAATCTGCCAGAGAAAGTGGCGGAGCTTTTCAAAAAAAGTCTTCTTATCCTTAGAACGAATATCGACAGGAATGGCGCCATAATCGCTGCAAATGACTCTGATGTACAGCATTTTGCGAGGGATACTTACAGTTATATGTGGCCGAGGGATGGTGCGCTCATTGCTTACGCCCTTGATAGGGCAGGTTACCTCGGAATAACAAGGCGTTTTTTCGAATTTTGTCTCAACATTATAAGAAAGGGAAAAGAATCAGTTGGCTATTTCCTTCATAAATATAATCCCGATGGTTCTCTCGGCAGTTCCTGGCACCCCTGGATCAGTGATAGTGAAAAGAATCTTCCTATCCAGGAAGATGGAACCGGTCTTGTCCTGTGGGCATTATGGTTTCATTTTAATAAGTTCAGGGATATAGAATTCGCCATAACCCAGTACAAAGAGATGGTAGTCAGGTGCGGGGATTTCCTCGCTTCATACAGAGACCGTAAGACAGGGCTCCCACTCCCTTCTTATGATCTATGGGAAGAAAAATGGGGTATCCATACATTCACAGTCTCTGCTGTATACGCTGGACTAAGGGCGGCCGGGAATTTTGCTAATTTCTTTGGAGATACAAAAAGAGTCAGGATATACGGAAGGGCAGCAGAAGAGGTGAAGGCCGGCATGGAAAAATATCTTTATAGTGAAGAGCACAGGAGATTTCTAAAAACGATAGTTCCCAGGAAAGATGGTCCCTTTGATTTAAATCTTACAGTTGATGCCAGTATATATGCACCTTTCTATTTTGGAGTCTTTGAACCGCGGGACGAAAGAGTTATAAACACTATGAATGCGATAAGAGAACATCTTGCAGTAAAAACGGAAGTTGGAGGAATCGCAAGATACGAAGGGGATGGCTATCACAGGGTCACTGATAACATTAAAGATGTACCTGGTAATCCGTGGTTTTTATGTACTCTCTGGCTGGCTCAGTGGTATATAGCAAGGGCCGAAAGGCTTGAAGAATTGCAGGAGGCAATTCCAATCCTCGAATGGGTTGCTTCGCGGGCATTGCCCTCAGGTGTTCTCGCTGAACAGGTTCATCCCTATTCTAATCAACCCCTTTCAGTTTCACCCCTTACATGGAGTCACGCCGCCTTTGTAACAACAGTCCTTGAATACTTGAAGAAACTTGAAAAAATTTATATATGTCCTGAATGTGGGATGCCCACGTTCACATATGAAAGGGCAAAGAGTTAAGAATAGAGAAAAGACGGTTCTATGAAAATTGATAGATAGGTTTAACAAGATGCTATTCTCAGAATAAGGCATCAATATCTATTTAGTTATCTCAACCTTCTTAATCCTGATAATTCTTTTCGAAAGATCATCTATAGGAATGATAAACAAACCCCGCCGGCGTTTGCACGCTTCATTTTATTCTGATAGAATCTTCAAAAACCTGAAAGGGAGAAATTCATGCCTAAAGTCGATGACAGCTACGAAAATGAGACTATATGCATTAAATTTTGCGGGATATGTCCAACCTATCCGGGTATTAAAGGAGAATTATTGTTCTGTGCAAGGGGTAAAAGTAGCTCACCAAAGCAGAAGGCAGGATGTAATTGTGGCCTCTGTGACGTCTGGAACAAATATGACCTATCTGATTTTTATTACTGCATTGAAGGAGCAGCGGAGTAAGAAAAACCTCTATTGATTACTTATCTACTAAGCACCGTATCAGCTTCTAAAAAGTGTTGATTACATCTTTACGCAATACATGGAGAAGGAACCTTCTGATAAACTCGGATGCATCCAGCGTCATGATCTTTTCTTTGTCACCGTCAGAGTAATCACGCCAGAGGAAATGGTAACTGCTCATAACGAGCTTAATAAAACAGGAAATAGGGTCACAGGAAATAGGGTCAGCGCCCGTTATCAAGATCATTCGCGTAGCTCATAAATAGTCGCTGTCCCTAGGAAATCCCTGTTTTTCTACAGAGAGGACATTGTTGTTGGCGTTGAGTGCATGTTCGTATGGTACTGGCTCGCTGATCTCTGTGCACAGGAAAACATACCTTTTGTTTTAGGACATGCGCTTTACATGAAAGCCATCCATGGAGGAAAAGCAAAGAATGACAAGATTGACGCCCATAAGATTGCTGTACTTCTGCGCGGTGGAATGATGCCTATGGCATATGTTTATCCTTCAGAGATGAGATCCACAAGAGATCTTCTGA
>JBFMEC010000075.1:0-11023 GCA_040753575.1 Nitrospirota bacterium
TCCAGGGTTAATCCAATTAAGGCAGGCAGGGTATGGTATTTGAGCGGTTTCTTTTGCCGATAGTCCGATAAAATATCCATAAAGATCAAGAGGCAAAAGCCTCGGAGTCCCCCGATGAATATCGGGGGACGAGAATGAGCGAAAATGCCACGCCCTGCCTGCCTATATCTTTTCATAAACCCAGACCCTTCCTCCATCCCTCATCTCTTCTATTCTTCTTACGAGACGTTTCTTGTAAAGATTTAAGAGCCTCGTACCGCTTGTATTAGCTTCAAGTTTCATAGTTTCTGAGAGTTCCTTTGCTGTAATCTTCCCTTTCTTAAGGATAAGATTAAGAGTCTCTTTAAGATAGTTGTTGAGGCTGCCAAGAAGGACCTTCTTTCCATCCCTCATTTGAGCCATTACTGAAAGCTCTTTCCTTTCTAAGGCAACCTCTATATTTTCCTTTTGATTGTCATTGAGACCTGTTAAAACGATATATCGGTCTCCGTATTCACCGCCAAGCAACCGGGAGATGAGCTTAGCAATAATCTCGTCGGCGCAGGAATAATCAATGATGCCGATCTTTGAGAAGTCAAGGGCAATGACTGCTCCATACTTCTCATTTTCAATATCCCTTTCAATTCGGTTTCTTATCGTCTGCCCAGACGGCCTCGTGACAAGATCGGATGAACCGTTCTTGAGTTCTTCTTTAAGGAGATTATAAAGGTTGTAAACCTTCATTTTCTATTTTTCTTTCTCGCATCTCGGACAGTTATTCTCATGACATGCCCGGCAATACTGTTTACCGCAGATGGAGCATGCTTCGAAGCAATCACTGCAGACAATGTGCAGATGATCATCGCATACATAATATCCACCTTGCGGGTTAAAGCACGATTCACAGGGTAGATCATCAAACTGTCTCGTAATAGGATTATAAGTAACAGGAAACTGTCTTGACGCAAGCCGCCTTTTGATGGTTATCCAGAATAGGGGAACCAATGCCTCGATTCTGATAGCCGCTACAGGCTCTACCTTTATGTTCAATGTATATTTTGCAGTGATGTCCTGGATTTTCGCTTTTAGTTCCGTTTCTATAGCATCCAGTTTATTCAGCAGTTTTTCAATTCCTTCACCTTTCTTCTCAATGGTTTTTTCTGTCTCGGTTTTGAGAGTCTGATAATATTCATAAACCCTTTTGATATCCCGGTCAAGCCTTCTCTCAAGACTCTTTATAAAATCCTTCAGCTGTACTTTTACCGTATCACGGGCTGCAGAATACGCGGCCCAAAATATCTTGACCATTTCTGATTTATCTATGGAAAAATGTGAATCTGACGCCTTGAGTTTTTCGATAATATCCTCCGTGCCATTGTCCAGAGTCTGAATATACATATTTGTAAGGTTTATCAAAACAGGCAGGATACCTTCACGTTTATCATCCGACAGAGCGGTGTATTTAAAATAGAGCAGCAGATAGAAAATGTCTTTCCGTTCAATCTGCACAAAGCGGAAGATGGCGTTTTTGAATGAAATATGATCAGTAAGTGTCCTGGTCAGTTTTGTATTATTTGGGAATGGTGATATAAGCCGTGCATTGGAAAACCTTCCACTCCCTGCAAAAAGTTTTGTAATTGTTCTGAAGACATCTGAGTTATACGAGGCATAGACTGCATGATTATCATCAATCTCATCATAGGAAAAGCAAAATTTTGTATGTTCAGAAATGCCGAGAGTCTGAGAAATGTTTCCAGGCATAATAACTTCAAGCGAGCCTTCACCCGTATGCTCAACGAGAGCACCGTGATAGATCAAAATATCGGCTACGACTTCAGGCAACGTTCTCTGTACGATCATTTTTGATAACTTTCTCCTCTACATCTCATAATCTTCACCTAATATTTCATCATCAATCTCTTTCGCCTTCAGATATTTTTGTTTGGCCAGCACAAGCTCTCTACCAAGAAAGCCAAAACCATCCTCAAGGCTTCTGCTGTCAGTGCTCTTTAACCATATCTCCATAATCAAATCTTCAAAGTCCTTTTCTTCTTCCAGATATCCGAGTACAGGCTCAATCTCTCCGATTACCATCTCAAACATGTTTATCTTGTTATCCAGTATTTGGATGATATAATCTTCAATTGTCTCTTTTACTGATAGATTGAAGACAAACACGTCGCGGGTCTGCCCGATTCTGTGAAGCCTTCCTATCCTCTGTTCGATTCGCATGGGATTCCACGGCAAATCAAAATTTATAATCGTGTTGCAGAACTGCAGATTTCTCCCCTCGCCGCCTGACTCGGTTGAAACAAGGACAGGTATTTCTTCCCGAAATCTCTCAATCGCTGCATCTTTCTCCCTGAGGGGCAAATCGCCCCTGAAGATAACATGCGGTATGCCATGCCTCCATAGAAGGTCAGTGATGTAATCCATGCTTTTTATGTACTGGGTAAAGATGACCTTCTTTTCATACGGATTCTTCATAAGTATCTCTAACAGCGCCTTGCCTTTACAGAGGTCTTCAAGGCTGTCAATTGCATCAAGGATGCTCTTAACTTCATTGATGTCCATGTTCAGCAGACTGTTTTTCAGCGCAAAAGGACTGCTTCCTGCCTCACGTAAAAGAAGATACGTCATCGGCTTTTTAAAGTCGTGCACCCTTAAATAATCATTTAATCCCTTGTAGATTTCCCTTTCTGTCTCCGAAGGCTCAAGTCTAAGGGTAGAAGCAAATCTTTTTGGGAGCTTGAGATCAATTACACTCCTTGTATTTCTTATCATCACGTCTCTCAAAAGCTCTCTCAGCCGTTCTTTATTAGCAGGCGCCTTGAGATTCCCCTTCATGACATATTCCTGCTTGAAAATTTTCTCAGTCTTGAACTGTCCCGGTTTCAGGAGTGTGATCAAATTGAAAAGTTCGATAAGATTATTCTGCACAGGAGTAGCTGTAAGCAGAAAAATGAACTTTTTTTGTATCTGATTCACAAGCTTCCATGCAAGGGTAGTCCGGTTTCTCAGATGATGAGCCTCATCAACAACCACAAGGTCATAGAGCCGATCAATAACAGCAGCCATGTTCCTGTTGCTCTTTGCAGTGTTAATAGAGGCAATAATAAACCTATTTTCCCAGAAAGAGGCAGTATCTTTCATAAATTCAAAATCCTCTGTGCTTATAAAATCAATGCCGAATTTCGTCTCCATCTCTTCTTTCCACTGAGAAACCAGCGGTGCTGGTGTGAGGATAAGGACATTTTTTACCATGCCTCTCAAAAGGTATTCTTTAATAAGCATTCCTGCCTCGATGGTTTTCCCAAGCCCCACCTCATCACACAGCAGCACCCTTCCATGAAACTGCTTGAGGACCTTTTTCACCGTTTCAATCTGATACCAGTATTTATCCACATTGGTTATCCTATTGAGGCATAAAAGCTCATCAAATCCACCCTGGATGGTCAGGTACGTATAGTCAATCAATAGACAGATATCTTTCAGAGGAGACACATGGCCATTGAGAAACGGTAAAAATGCCTCTTCTTTAAAAGGCGATATTCTTAAAGAGATGCCGTACGAGGGAATTTCAATGCTATTTTGTTGAGCAAGTGATGATTGGTCAACTGCTGCAGCCTTTCTTTTTTCCTCTTCTTTTAGTGACATCTGTATCATCTGTGCGGGTTTTATATGAGGCTTAACGACCTTTTTTTCATCTAACTTTTTTAATGTCGTTTCGATCACCTTTTCTTTTTCTGGAGTTGGATGGGAATGTTTTTTGGTAAGTACATTCCATTCCTGATATTTTATAAAGCCTTCTATTTCAGAAAATATTTTTCCAGCTTCCTGCTTTGAAGTAACCCGCGGCTGCCCCTTTTGGAGTTTTTTTGCCTGTTTTAAATATTCCTTTGCTTTATCAATATTTCCAAGCCTTGCCTCTATATCGCTGAGCCTAACATAATCGATCCATACAGTACGGTTCCTTAACAGTCGTATCAGCCACTGCCTGCCCATCTCCGGCTTGTTCCACTGAAGAACGCAAAGATGAACAATGTCTTCCAGAAGATCCGTATCATCAGGGAATTCATGGAGTATCTTCTCAAGGCAGCGGTATGCCTTCCTGTACTCTTCCTTCTTGAGGAATTTTTTGTATGCGTTATAGGTATCTTCTGGTGTTTCGAATAACATCTTTAAACTCTTTAGAATCTGCGGGCCCGAGTTTATATATGGCTTCCGTTAATAAAGCTATCTCACAAGTATCAACTTTTAATTTTTTAATACCCTCCTCTTTACCAATCTCATGGCGAGGGAAATGTTATATTCTTTTTCTTCAGGATTATTTAAAATGGATTGAATCTTTTTATGATCGAATCTACCGATTCTCCCGAGTGCTTTCAAGGCATAATTCCGTACCTGAGGTTTTGAATCTAATAAAAGTTCTTCAAGAGGTTGTACTGCACCATATATTTCCGGTCTGCAACATACGAGTTTTCCGAGCGCTGAGGCTGCAAGTCTCCTGACATTGCCGTCTCCTTCCCTGGTGCAATTGATGAGTTCAGATATTGCGGAAGGACTACCCGAGTTACCAAGAGCCACTACTCTGGAGATACATTCGTTTGATCCTGTAACCTTCTTGCCTTTCCTGTCCCGGTATACTGTTAGCGGTTTTTCATGTTTCGGAGTAACAATCCGGGGTATTGAATCGAAAAATATTTGAACATCGTTAAGATTATGGCTTGTCCTCATCTCAGGCAGCGATGATAAAATGGTATTTCTGTATGAACTCGTAAGAAGCCTTGAATCCAGAATGGCAACCACACCATAGTCCTCAGTACTCCTGATCAACCTACCGAAACCCTGTCTTAACATGAGGATTGCTGACGGCAGGGCAAGGTCATTGAACCATCGTTCTGCCAGCCTCCTGCATCGCTCATCATAGACGGGGTCTCCTGGCGAACCAAAGGGCATTTTCACAATAATCACAAGGCTTAAGTCTTCACCCTTTATGTCGATCCCTTGCCAGAAGGTGGCTGTTGCGAGGAGTACCGCATGGGGTGTTTTCCTGAACCACTGAATGAGGCGTGCGGGAGGCATTTTGCCCTGAGATTTATAGGGATAATCGATTGTAATATGTTCGGACGCATAGTTAAGATGTTTATATGAAGTAAACAATACGAGGGCTCTCCCTTCAGAAGCATGTATAAGCCTTTCAATAACCTTGATGCCCTTCTTCATGAAAGGCTCATTCATTTCTTTATCTGGAGGTGGCAATTCCTTATCAAGATAGAGAAGAGCCTGTTTCCTGTAATCAAATGGTGAACCAATAACCAACTCTTCGAAGTCTGTGATACCGAGCCTCTCCTTTAAAAACCGAAATTTACCGTCTGTCGTCAGGGTTGCAGATGTCATTGTCACACCCTCATAAGCGTTCACCAGAGCGGAAAAAGGTTTGCGGGATTCAACGAGACTGCTCTTCAGTTCAAAATATCCTTTATTGCCGGTCATATAATAGACCCTATCGTTATCCTTCTGGTTTATGAAATCATCGATCACCTGTCCGATGGAACTCACATATATTTTGGTCGTCTGAATTTTATCGGTCAGTTCGTCATCCGAAACTTCTTCATGGTACGCAGCCAGTCTTTCAACCACTTTGTCGAGAGCCAGAAGTGATTTGAGGTTCATCAAGCCTTTTCTAATATCATCAAGAACAGGATATGCAGCGTGCGACGGGATTTCATGACTTTTAAAAAAGGACTCAACTGGCTCGAAGATATGATCTACTGCAATCCTGAGACCACGCAGGCGGTAGAGAAGCCAGACAAGCCGGGAATGGCTCAGAACGTTTCCCATAACATGAGATATGACATCATCGATCTGGTGTGCTTCATCAATAATGAGCCGGTCATGGAACGGAAGGAGGTTGAATTCAGAGAGAAGGTCAAAGATAAGGAGGTGGTGATTTACCACAAGGATATCCTTCTTATAGAGACTCCTATAATGCCGGTAATAGAAACAATTCCGGTAATAAGGACACCGCGCAGCATTGCAATCATCCGAATCCCCGCAGACCTTTGACCAGAAATCAGGGAGGAAATGAAGCTCCTCCTTATCCCCTGTATTCGTTCTGGATACCCATTCTTTGAATTTATTATACCGATCGCTTATCTCTACAAATTCCCTCTCTCGTTTCAGGCAGAGGTAGTTATTCTTGCCCTTAAGGATTGCAAAGGAAAATTTTTGCGGCAACGCCTGCTGAAGGAAAATAAGGTCTTTATTTGCAAGTTGATCCTGAAGGGCAATCGAGGCGGTTGAGACAATGGTTTTCTCCTTTGATAGAATAGCCGGTATTAGATAAGCAAAGGATTTGCCTACCCCTGTTCCCGCTTCAACGAGCAGCCGCTTTTTCTTTTGCAGACAGTCCCACACTGCGTTTGCCATTTTGATCTGCTGCTCACGGCTTTCGTAGTTAGGTAGCCTCTTCTCCAATATGTTGAAGACCAAAGCTATATCATCAATCTCAACCTTTAATTTTTCCACGTTTACACTCCACTTAGATATTCTTTAATCTTTCAATCTCCTGCTTGATTTCTGCAATAATTTCAAGGTTGTGAATAACTTTTTTCTTATCCTTTTTTTACTGAGATGATATAAAAGACTTTCCCACCATATTTCTCAGTAAATTTCTGGTGAGTTTTTCTCTGAAATTCAAGTTCATTTATGATTTGAGGGATGTGGGCGTATCCAGCAGGTTTAATTTGAAGACCAATATATTTGTCTTTTACCTTAATAAAAAAATCTACATTATATCCTCTGTCCCAATCATCTGGCGCTGGTTCAATTTTAACGTCCAAAATCTGCTGTAATTGCCCGTAAATTGTCTGGATTTCTGATTGATAGCCATCGTAAGTTCTGTTTATAACTAAATTAATAACAAAGTCTATACAATCTTTTTCCGTAACGCTTTCAATTTCAGCTTGGCATACCTCGCTTATTTTTATATATAAAGTCCTACCAAGATTTTCCAAGTGTTCTTTAGGGTATACATTTTTATAATAGTATTCTTCCCATTCATTTAAAGATTTTGGAGAACACTTTCTTATTTCATCTGAAACAGCACCCACTTTGTTCTTTTTATTAAGTCCCCACCTCATATTAGCCTGATTAATTATCCATTCTTTTGGCATTACAATAATCCCCTTTTAAGGGTTAAGAACTTGAATTTATATTTATAATCTACCGATGTGTCTACATCAGCAAAGTTATTTTTAATCAAGAGCGCATTGATAAAGGTTTTGTTTTTAAGATATAGATAACACAATAGATTTCCGTCTTTATCATGTTTGATGCTGTCAAATTTAATAAAAACTTTTTTTCCTTTAACCTTATCCAATAAAAATTTTATGGCCTCACCATTAAATTCTTTTTTCTTTTTTATTCCTATAAGTCTAATTTTGAGATCGTTATCAAGGATGAGAACTTCAGGATTTACAATTTCCCTTACTGAATAGTAGGTTGCTCTTTCAGGACTTGAGTTATCTATTTTTGAGCCGAATTTTAATTTCTTCGGGTCGATTTTTTTGTCAAACTTCACAGAATCTTTAAAGATATAAGGAAGCCTGAGGATTTCTTTTTTGAAATCTACAATCTTCTTTTTCTGCATTATTATTTCAAAATCCTCTAACTTCCTATTTATGTTTAGTTTCTCTTTAATTATGGGCAGAAAATCTTCATTAATTTCGTATCCTATGGAATTCCTGCCTAGATTCTTCGCTGCCAGGCAGGTTGTCCCGCTTCCTAAAAACGGATCGAGCACAGTATCTCCTACAAAGCTGAACATTTTTATTAACCTTTTTGGTAGCTCCTCTGGAAACATTGCAAGGTGCTTATCCTGTCTTTCACCAGAGAAATTCCAGTGTCCGTAAAAATACTCGTTCCACTCATCGAGGGTTAGTTTAGATTTCTCTCTGATTTCTTTACTTACTTTTGGTGGTTCACCCAATTTTTTAAAGATCAGAATAAACTCATAATCAAGCTTGATAATTCCATTTCGGGGATAAGGAAAGGAGCCCATGATTGTAGCTCCGCCAGTTGTGTTGCATGTGGTAACCTTCTGCCAGATAATAGCTCCCATATAGTCAAACCCGATTGTTTCACAAAACTTGATTATTTCTTCTCTTATTGGAATAACTTTGTATCTTCCGTAATATACCGAACGGGCAAACTGGTCACCTATATTCACACATAGACGACAACCCTTATGCAAAACCCTGTAACACTCTTGCCAGACAAGATTAAGGTTATTTATATAGTCCTCATAGCTGTCATTGAAGCCTATTTGACCGCCGTTTCCATAATCTTTCAACTGCCAGTATGGAGGAGATGTGATGATGAGATGGACATTCTCGTCTTTCAGTTCCTCCATCCTTCGACTATCGCCGATGATTATAGTAGTTTTGGGATATTCAGATTTCACTAACATTCATTCTTCCTCTACAAGCTGCCATTCTGCATAGCCCTCTTTTCTCTCGGCAAGCTTTTTACCTTTTAATGTCACTTTCCTTTTCACAGGATGTGTTTTCACCATAATATACGCTCGCACGAGGTTTGCAATTGTTGCTTCCTGAAACACTAATTCTGTGCTATCCTGAAGAACTATCGTTGTCCTCAGATGTTTATGCCCCTCAGGAATCTCAGCAGTTAATTCTTTTATGTCTTCGTTATGGATGAGCATGGTAATTTTCTCTTAGCTTGTTGGCGCACCTGATAAAGTTTTTCTGTGAAGCCGCCTTTTTCCAAGAATTGTTTTTCCAGTTGTCGCAGTTGCTGGTCAAGCAGATAATTTGCCTGATGAATCAGGCAAATAAGTGTGTTAGCTGCAACTTCCGGAGACGAAGACTCAATATATGTCATATAAGTCGTATAGGACCTATTCTTTTCCCATGCAAGCTTCCGGATGGCTTGTGCCTTCTGATGGGCCTTTCCCCAGAGTGCCAGTCTCCTCTGGCGCAAAAAATCATTGTAGTCGAGCAGCAGTTCTTCCAGACTTGCACGCGCTATGCCGATAAGTTTTAGCTCGCTCTTTTTCGAAGTGCCTGACACCATGCTGCCTTCGACAATATTCTGCTTGCCGCTGCGCGCTGCCTGTAGCATCTGGTCATATGTGCGTGAACGTTTGTCAATGAATAGGTCACAAAATACAGCCGTGGCATCATAGATGATTTCCGCCGTCTGGTAGGATTTCAAATTGCGGTATCCGCCATGAGAGCTGATAAGATCAGGCTTTGACTTTTCGTTCCTTTTATCCCTCATTTGTTTTTCTGTGAAGCATTTTTTGATTTTTTTAAATATTTCGCTTGCAACTGGCCGGCGATGAAATCATCATGCACCGCCATCCCACAATCTTCACACAATACCGTTATCCACGATTCAGTCTCATCAGGATAAAAACCCTGATCATCGTAGTCACCTTCAAACTGCTCTATACTCCCAACCACAGTTGCATAAGCCTTTTCTCCTTCCTCAAACTCTTTAAAGCACCCTGTGCATCTCATGTTATACTCCCTTTAAAGAAGCTTGTTTACAAGCTCTCTTAATTCTGTAATTTCCTCCCATCCATGATTCTTAACTGCAACCTCACCATCAAAATAGTAATAAGTCTTCCCCTCGATGCCCGTATTGTTTCCTTTGTCATAATAATTCTTTAGATATTTGTGAATTTGATTCTCCAAACTTTTTTCATTCTTTGCATAAAAAGCCTTATAGAATATTTGTCCATATTGCCCACTAAATAGCTCAAAAGTTGTTAGATACAGTTTTCCGCTATTTAAAATTATTAATCTTTTATCACACATGGTATTAATCTTTGATTCCTTAATTTTTCTTTTATCACCATAGAAGTCTATTAACAACTTGTTGAAAGTCAGTAATTTCTTGCCGACCACAATATTTAACTGCGATCTCGCCATGCCAGTAATAATAAATATCTCCGTCTATCTGTGAGGTATTGCCTTCACCGTAGTAATTTCTCAGATCTTTTTTAATTTTTCTATCTGCATCTCTTGCATTCTTTGCATAAATAAGCCTTTGGAAACTCTGCTCATATTCCCCACTTACAAATTCAAAAGTTGCAAGATAGAGCTTTTTACCATTTTGAGTTATTACATCTTTCTTATACATATATCTTCCCCATTCTTTCTTTAACTTATGGTGCTACTCCAATAATTAAAAGTGGAACAGGCGGATTATTACGTCCATGGCGTAAAACGTTATAAACTTCTCCCTCGTAATAAGCTATACCTGTAGACATCTCATTTTGCATTGATTTCGTTGGCAACACTTCTATGCCAACATTGATAATCCCGCCACTATAAAACAAGAGATGTTTAACAAAAAGATCATAAGCAACAAAGGCATATTTCCCGAATTGAACTTCTATGGCGATGTTATCTTTTACAAAATCAGTTTGCTTAAATGATAGAATCGGAGATTTAACCCCGCGTTGAATCAAAAATTCCTTTTGTTTTTTTAAGTCTAATGTAATTAGTTCATTCATAATTGACCGGTCAGTTGTCACATAATAGGAATATTTCACTGCTTTCCAATTCCGTTGTTGAAAAAGTCTGCCAAACTCTTTGTTCAAAGCAATTGGGTTGTATAACTTCTTTCCCTTCATTGTTTTTTCTTCACTTACTTTTGTCCTGAATTTTTCTGCATCTATATTTTTAATAACATCTATAATTTCATTTAAAACAGTTTTATGGTGCACAATTAGATATTCTTCCCCATTTAAATGCGAATATTTTTCAATAATTTTCATACAGAACACCGTTATTTGGTATAAAAGGATTTTTAATTAAAGAGAGATTATCAGGTGGTTCATAGACAGGAATATCAGGCCGTATCTTTAATATGCCCTTATATGCAAGGAGTATGCGTTCACAAGCAATATCATAATACTCCTTAAGGATTTCTGAACCTGCTGCTTTTCGATTGTTTATTAGTGCAGCAACAGCAGTTGATCCAACACCCAAAAAGGGATCGAAAATGATAT
>JBFMEC010000076.1:0-10873 GCA_040753575.1 Nitrospirota bacterium
GAATGGATGTTGGCTTCTATAGAGGACCCGAAAGACGACAAAGTTCTATATCCACGTAATTTTCAAAAATCCTGAAATCATTAATCCAATCTCGAGGCCTTCCAAAGAAGGCAAGGTAGAAATATTCACTCCGGATGGCTGAATTATTTGATTCTCTTCGTAATTTGACACATCTCCGAAACAAGCAAAAAACAAGCATTTTATGCAGGATAAAGACCTAAATCCAAAATCCCGATGTTCCTAAACCGATCTGTCTTATAAAATCCCTTCTTTGAATGTATTCAAGAACTCTCTCCTTTATCGGCTTTCTTCCGTTTCTCTTTTGACTCCTTTATTATCCTTTCCACATCTTCTCTGTCCAGAACCTCCTCTTTTATAAGGACAGCCGCCAAATCATCAAGGACATCTTTGTTCTTTCTCACTATCTCTTCTGCCTTCGCCTCAGCTTCGTTTATTAATCTCGCTATCTCCTGATCCATAAGCCAGGCCATCTCTTCGCTATAACGTTTTGGCAGGGCGAGTTCCCTGCCCAGAAAAGGATGTTCCTCACCTCTCCCCAGGTTTAAAGGACCAACTTTGTCACTCATGCCCCATTGGGCTACCATCTTTTCTGCCAGAGAAGTCGCTTCTTTTAGATCATTCTGTGCTCCTGTACTCACATCATTAAAGACGATCTTCTCGGAGATCCTACCGGCAAGGGCAACACTTAATTTGTTCATGAGATAGGTCTTGGGATAAAAATGTCTATCCTCTTGGGGTAGGAGCTGCGTTGCACCCATTGCCATGCCTCTCGGTATAATGCTCACTTTGTGAATAGGATCTGTACCGGGAAGCTCATAGGCTACGAGGGTATGTCCTGCCTCGTGATAGGCCGTTATTCTTTTTTCTGCATCGCTGATGGTTTCTTCTCTTACTGAACCCATCAGGATTATATCCTTCGCCTCCTCGAAATCACTCATGTCTATTTTATCTTTGTTTTTTCTGATGGCTATAAGAGCCGCCTCATTTGCCAGATTCTCAAGATCTGCACCCGTCATGCCAGGAGTTCCTTTTGCAATCTTTTCGAGGTCTACATCGTCAGCCAGGATCTTGTTCTGTACGTGAACCCCAAGAATCGCTTTACGCTCTTTCCATCCGGGCCTGTCGATTACGATATGCCTGTCAAACCGGCCCGGTCTAAGAAGGGCCGGATCGAGCACATCGGGTCTATTGGTTGCTGCCATAACGATCACTTCTTCATGGGACTCAAAGCCGTCCATCTCGCTCAGAAGCTGATTAAGTGTCTGCTCCCTTTCATCATGACCTCCGCCGAGGCCGGCTCCCCGTGTTCGGCCAACGGCATCAATTTCGTCTATGAAAATGATACTCGGTTGAGTATCCTTTGCCTTTTTGAACATATCCCTTACACGAGAAGCCCCAACACCTACGAACATCTCTATAAACTCCGATGCACTGATGCTGAAAAAAGGGACTCCTGCCTCACCTGCAATTGCCCTCGCAAGAAGTGTTTTCCCAGTACCAGGTGGACCAACCAGAAGTATTCCCTTGGGCACTTTCGCTCCGAGCCTTCTAAATCTTGCAGGATCCTTAAGGAAATCAATCGTCTCCTGGAGTTCACGCTTGACATTTTCCATTCCTGCCACATCCTTGAATGTCACCCTCATTTTTTTAGTATCGTAAAGTTTTGCCTTACTTGCTCCGAAAGTGAAGAGTCCACCCGGTCCCCCGCCAATCTGGTGCTGAGCGCGTCTCATCAGCAATATCCAGACACCAATGATAATAACCCATGGCAAAATCCCAACCAGGAGCTGCCATAAAGCAGAGCCCTTATCTGCCGGTTCAACATTTACTGCTACATTCTTCTTTTCGAGTTCCAGGATGATGCTCTCACCCTGAAAGGAAGGCAGAAAGGTTTGAAAATATCTTACGGAGGTCAATTTTTTTTCTTCCGGTATTTGAATATTAACTTCTTTAAGGAACTCTCCATTTATCTGTAGACCTTTTATTGTGACGGTCTTGATATTGCCAGCATTAAGCTGCTCGATAAACTGACTGTAACTGATATCACGATGAGAGGGTTGACCCGGTTTAAAAAACTGCATCCAGAGATAGAGAAAAACAAAAATTGTTAGAAAGGCTATTACGATCTTCCACTGGGGCTTCTTTATCTTTTCGGCAACTGGCGTTTTATCATCGTTCATGAAGAAGTATATCCCCAAAACTTCTAACTTTCAACTTTGAACTCTTCACTTTTCATTTCTAGTGTGCTTCTACCCAGTTCTTTCCATAATCTATATCCACCCTGAGAGGCACAGAAAGGGTGGTTGCATTTTCCATCTCTCTTTTAACAATTTCTCTGACCATTTCGATTTCCTCCTCGGGAAGCTCAAAGAGAAGTTCGTCATGAACCTGCAGAATCATCTTTGCTTTAAGACTTTTTTCTTTAAACTTCTTCCATATATTTATCATTGCGACCTTGATAATATCGGCGGCAGATCCCTGAATAGGAGAGTTTATAGCAAGCCTTTCACCTAGCAGTCTCACATTAAGGTTCCGGCTTTTCAGTTCAGGGATAGGTCGTCTTCTTCCAAAGAGTGTCGTTGCATAGCCCTTGTCTTTTGCCTCCTCGATTGTCTTTCCCGTATATCTCTTCACTCCAGGATGCCTATCAAAATACTGTTCTATATATTTTTTTGCATCCTCTTTAGATATACTCAGCGTCTCTGATAAACCAAAGGGAGATATACCGTAGATGACGCCGAAATTTACAGTCTTTGCAACTCTCCTCATATCAGGTGGCACCTTATCCATGGGAATAACAAAAAGTTCCGATGCTGTTCTTGCATGTATATCAAGGTTATTCTTAAAGGCATCAACAAGACCTTCATCCTGACTCAGATGGGCAAGTATTCTCAATTCAACCTGCGAATAATCTCCTGAAAGAAGAAAGTTTCCTTTTTCTGCAATAAAAGTTTCCCTTATACGCCTTCCCCAATCTCCTCTGATGGGGATATTCTGGAGATTTGGCTCGCTGCTACTCAACCTTCCCGTTGCAGTAGCAGTCTGATTAAAGGAAGTATGTATGCGGCCCGTCTTCGGATTTATCAGTGCTGGTAAAACATCTACATAGGTAGTTTTAAGCTTGTTCAGGCTCCTCCAGTTGAGTATCTCCCGGGGCAGTTCATGGTATACGGCAAGCTCCTCAAGTACACCAAACTCAGTCGAAAATCCTGTCTTGGTCTTCTTGCCCGGCTTCAATCCGAGAGTGTGGAATAAAACTCTGCTCAGCTGTTTAGGAGAATTTATATTGAACTCCTCTCCTGCAAGAAAATAGATCCTTCTCTGAATGGAATCAAGTTCTCTCGACAGTTCTTTCGAAATATCATTGAGTTTTTCAATATCTATCTTTACCCCCGCCTCCTCCATATCAGAGAGGACATATATCAGGGGCATCTCGATGTCAAAATAAACACTTTCAAGATCGTTTTCCTTCAACATTGGGAATAATAATTCCTTCAACTCCAGGGAGATCTCCGCATTTTCTGAAGAATAAGTTGTGGACTCCTCAACAGGTACCTGGGCAAAAGATTTTCTTTTCTCCAGGATCTCTTTAAAAGTCTTTTTCCTATAAGCAAGATATTCAAAGGCAATCTCTGCAAGACTATGGTTAGGCTTATTGGGATTCATGAGGTAAGAGGCGATCATTACATCATAAAGAGTGCCTCTGGTAACGATCCCTTCCTGATTGAGCATTATTATGTTAAATTTCAAGTTATGACCTATCTTCGATACATTAGTACTTGCGAGAAATGGGGCAAGAACACTTAATGCTTCTTTCTTTTCGATCTGCAAAGGCATACCGGGATAAGAATGATATAAGGGAATATAGTATCCTGGTCCTTTTTGTGTGCTCAATGAAACCCCTACAATATTCTCAATCATCGGGTTTTCTCTCAAGGTCGCCTGTATGTCAAAGGCAAATTCCCCATTGTTCATAAACTTTATGCCCGATGTTATCTCTTTTAGTTTGTCGACAGAAAGGACGGTCTCATAGTTTCTTTCAATCCTTGTACCTGCAGGTATCATTTTCATGAGACTTGTAAATTCGAACTCCCTGAAGAGTGACAGAAGTTCAAGCCAATCTGGTTCCCTTAATTCAAATTCCTTCAAGTCTATATCAATCGGAACGGAGATATTAAGGGTAGCTAACTTCTGACTCAATCTCACCAGGTCGGAATTCTCAGAAATAAGTTTTCTTATTTTTTCTTTTTTTATTCTATCTGTATTGCCCAAGAGATCGTCTATGCTCCTGAATTCAAAAAGAAGTTCCTTCGCAGTCTTTTCGCCAATCCCCTTGACACCTGGAATATTATCTATCGCATCTCCTGTAAGGGCCATAAATTCAGTAACCCTTTCGGGTACTATTCCGAACCTTTCCCTAACGTACTCTGCATCGAGAATACGGTCCTTAATGGGATCATAAATCTTAATCTTTTCATCAAGGAGCTGAAGCATATCCTTATCGGCAGTAACTATAAATACATCTGCACCTCTTTTGGCTGCCTCCTTTGCAGCGGTACCTATAAGGTCATCTGCCTCGTATCCGGGAACCTCAAAGATCTTGATATTGAGGGCTTCAATAAACTTCCTTATGTAAGGCAGTTGCTGGACAAGTTCACCGGGAGCTTCAGGTCTCTGTGCCTTGTATTCTTCAAAAAGCATGTGTCTCTCCGTGGGAAGAGGTGAGTCAAAGGAGACGACTATTCCATCGGGCCTTTTTCCCCTTATGATCTTCAGCAGCGTATTTATGAAGCCGTAGATTGCGTTTGTTGGAAAACCCTTTGAAGTAGTCAACCTTTTGATTGCGTAATATGCGCGGTAGACAAAGGAATTTCCATCAATGAGGTAAAGGTTCATTTATAAATTTTACAATAAATCTAAGAACTTTAACTCATAATTTCGAGATTCTTCGGCTTTGCCTCAGAATGACACATAGAAAGGAATGACTAAGGTGGGCTAAATTTTCATACTTGACGAAAGCTTTTCCTTTACCTTAAAATTTAATTGTCATTAGGCAACCGTTTACCTACCCATGGGCGAAATATCATCGGGCATAAAAGACCTCGACAGGCTTATTGAATCACTTTATGTAGGAGACAATGTGGTATGGGAGGTTGAGGCAGGTACATCCTTCGAAATTTTTACGCTGAATTTCATAAAGAATTCTTTATCCTCAAAGCAGAACGTTATTTACGTCAGCTTCAACAAGTCGCCTCACAGCATCCTCCAGCAGATTGGTGAAATCCCTCCCGGAGATAACTTCATACTACTTGATTGTTTTACCTCGGGGAAAGGCAAAGATGACAGTGCCTTTATTAGATTTTATGAGACTCATCCTTACAGGAATGTTATCAAGGTCGATAAGCCAAGAGACATTGCCCATTTTGCAACAACCCTGAATTCAATAGAAGACAGTCATCCCTCTGGCACGAGGTATATCTTTGATAGCCTTACCGGTATGCAGGATCTGTGGGGAGACGAAAACAGCACTTATAAATTCTTCACCTATATTTGTCCACGTCTCTATGACCTTGGGACTGTAGCATACTGGATACTGGAGAAAGACGCTCACAGTCAGGCATTCAAAGCAAACTTGAGGCATATAACACAGGTGGTTCTGGAGCTTTACAAAAGAAAGGATAGACTTTACATCAAGGCCCTGAAAATCGAGGGGCGTCAAAGCCGTGAGGCCTTCAAGCCCCACCCCTACGAGATTAAGGGCAAAGAAATATTCGTAACCGAACGCAAAGAATCTACTCTCGAAATAGGAACAAAAATAAAGGAATTACGGACGAATATTGGCATGAGCCAGAAGGAACTTGCCGACAGGGTTGATCTTACTCCAAGCTTCATTTCACAATTAGAAAATAATCAGATAAGTCCCTCCCTGAATTCATTTATACAGATATGCAATGCACTTGGCATCAGCCCGGCAGATATCCTTGAAGGAAAGATGACCGAGAGCGCCGGATGGCTCATCAAAAAAGAGAAGATCTTTTCGAACCTCTTGATAAGTGAAAATGGTCTTAAGAGCTTCGGCATTGTGAGAGACGGTGATATATCAGGTTCTCTTATAGTAATAGAACCTTATTCCGAGATCGAGAAATCTTTCTTCACCGCTGAAGGCAGAAAATTAATACATGTGATGAAGGGTAAAGTTTCAGTCGTCATAAAAGGTAAGGAGGAATCGCTCAAAGAAGGTGATTTCGTCTACTTGAAAGAAGGGGTGTCCTCTTTATGGAAGAATGAAGGGGGTGAGAAGGCAGAACTACTTTTGCTATGCTCCAGAAAGGAGTCATCGTGAAGCAAAAATTCAACAAAAAATTCTAAGGGGGTTTTTTTGGTGGCTGACTTTAAAAATACTTAAGTCAGCGCAAGTAAAATTAAAATTTACTTAAAAAGGAGGAGAAGATGAGTCTCAGTAAACCGAATGCGAGTGCTGCAACTGTAACGACCACAAGGGTAGCTCCGTCTCCAATCTCGGGCTTATGCGTTAATTGTGTGGATGGCTGTCCAGGTTACTGCGAAGTAGGAAGGTCTGCCCTCAGGGGAAGGGAGATTATTTATCCGCAACCTTTTGGAAAGGTAATCTCGGGATCAGAAAAAGATTATCCAGTAGATTTCTCCCATTTCAATATTCATGGAACCTGCGTGGGTGCTGTGGGAGTTGAGGCTGACCCCGACAAGGCCACATTTCCTGCCGTAAGTGTAGAAACAGAAATAAATGGCAGTAATGGCAATAAGATTTCCATGAGGGTCCCCTTCTTTACCGGCGCCCTCGGTTCAACGGAAATAGCAAGGGTGAACTGGGAGGGCACTGCCATTGGGGCAGCCATAAGCGGTTCTATCCTTGTCTGCGGAGAAAATGTCTGTGGAATGGACCCTAACGCTGAGATCAAGAATGGAAAGATTGTAAATTCTCCTGAACTGACCAGACGGGTTAAGACATATAAAGATTGGTATGATGGCTATGGTACGATGCTTGTTCAGTCAAATGTGGAGGATACCCGTCTTGGTGTTGCCGAATATGCTGTGGAGAAGCTTGGTGTTGAAGGTATTGAATTGAAGTGGGGGCAAGGTGCAAAGTGCATAGGAGGAGAAGTAAAACTGCCCACCCTCGAAAGGGCATTGCAGCTTAAACAAAGAGGATACATCGTTCAGCCAGATCCTGAGAACCCTGTTGTTCAGGAGGCCCATAAACTTGGAGGGATAGCAGAATTTGAAAGGCATTCCCGCCTCGGTATGGTAGATGAAGAGTCATTTTTGAGCGAGGTGGAAAGAGTCAGAAAAATAGGCGCCAAGTTTGTAACTCTAAAGACGGGCGCTTACAGACCGGTGGATCTGGCCCGGGCAGTCAAGTTTTCTTCAGAGGCAAAGATAGACCTTCTCACTGTTGACGGTGCTGGAGGCGGAACAGGAATGAGCCCGTGGCGGATGATGAATGAATGGGGAATACCTACCGTCTATCTTGAAAGCCTTCTCTACAAATACCTGAAGAGACTAAAAGAAAATGGAGAATATATTCCACCTGTTGCTATAGCAGGCGGAATCGTCCTTGAGGATCAGATTTTCAAGGCCATAGCGCTTGGAGCGCCCTTTGTAAAAGCCATATGCATGGGGCGTTCGACCCTGACAGCTGGTATGGTTGGAAAGACCCAGGGCAAACTAATAGAAGAAGCTTATGGAAAAGGCAAGGAATACGAAGATGCCCTTATGCGGACCTTCAACGGAGCTGCACAGCTTAAGGAAAAATATGGAAAAGATTTTAAGAGGATACCACCGGCCGCAATAGGTATCAGTACGTATTATGACAGGCTTGCCGTTGGACTTAGACAGTTGATGGCAGGGGGGCGCAAGTTTGCCCTTCATCTGGTTGACAGGGATGATTTAATGTCCCTTACTCGCGAAGCGGCCGACGTATCCGGCATTCCGTACCTAATGGATGCCGATATGAAAGAAGTAGAAAATATCCTGGGATAGGAGGAAACAATGTTAAATCTAATCTGTTATAAATATTGTGCATCACCTTTTTGTATGGTCAGCTGTCCGGCAGGAGCGATAAGCATATCTGAGAAGGACAATAATGTTTATACTGATACGGATAAGTGCAACCGATGCGGAATCTGCCGTGGAATGTGTTCTATTCTGAGCTTTGACAAAAATCTGAGGAGAAAGAGACCATGGGTTCGCGAAGATTTTGGTAGAAAGTAACCCCAAAAAGCAGGTCATTATAATGGAAAAAGAGCTTTTAGAGGAAATACTGTCGTCTTACGAGGGTGACAGAAGTGAGCTTGTTCCAATCTTGCAGGAGGTTCAGGAGAATCTTGGTTATCTTCCAGAAAAGGCATTGCTTGATGTTGCAAAGTTCATTGGCGTTGCCGAGAGCCATGTTTATTCTGTCGCCTCTTTCTATGCGCAGTTCAGGCTTTTGCCTTTAGGCAGAAAGCGGGTTGCCGTCTGCAGGGGAACGGCCTGCCATATTCGAGGTGCACCTCAAATCCTGAGTTCTATTGAGAAGACAATCGGGCTGAAAGAGGGAGAGACATCGGAGGATCTGGAATATACTTTAGAAACCGTGGCCTGTATTGGTTGCTGCGCTCTCGCACCGTGTATAAGGATTAACAAGGACGTTTCAGGTGAGATGACCCCGGAGAAGGCAAGAGAACTTTTTCCTGCTATGGAAGAAAGAGGCGATAATGCCGGATAAGGGGAAAACGGTTCTTGTCTGCCAGGGGACAGGCTGTGTTTCGGGTGGGTCAGAGCAGATCTATTCTCTGTTAAAAGAGGAGGTGGAACGTCCTGGCTCTAACGAACAAATCCATCTTAAACTTACAGGCTGTCATGGTTTCTGCCAGCAGGGCCCACTCATCGTTGTTGAGCCACAGGGTCATTTCTACACAAAGGTTAAGATAGATGATGTGATGGAAATTATTCAATCACTCCTGCCTGGAGGAAAACCTGTTGATAGACTCCTTTACCATGATCCCTCAACGGGCAAAGCGATTCCCTATTATTACAATATTCCCTTTTACAGCAAACAGGAGCGAACGATATTAAAAAATTGTGGAAATATAGACCCTGAGAACATCGATGACTATCTCAATGTTGGCGGCTACAAGGCGTTGAATAAAGCCATTTCTGAAATGACTTCTGAAGAGGTTATCTCGGAGGTTAAGCTTTCCGGACTCAGAGGACTTGGAGGCGCAGGCTTCCCTGCAGGGCTAAAATGGGAAGCCTGCCGCAGGGCATTGGGTGATGAAAAGTATGTAATCTGTAATGCCGATGAAGGTGACCCCGGTGCCTTTCAGGACAGATCTGTTATGGAGGGCAACCCTCACTCCGTTATCGAGGGGATGATAATTGCGGCATATGCAGTTGGCGCAAGAAAAGGCTTTATTTATGTAAGGGCGGAATATCCTCTGGCGGTCAAAAGACTAAAGATCGCCATTAAACAGGCAAGACAGGAAGGATTTCTTGGCACCCACATCTTAGACAGAGATTTTGGTTTCGGCATAGAGATATTTCAGGGTGCAGGTGCTTTTGTCTGCGGGGAATCTACTGCACTGGTACGCTCCATTGAAGGCAAGAGGGGAATGCCCAAGCCTATGCCCCGTGCTCGCACCACGGAAATAGGATTATGGGATAGACCGACCCTTCTCAATAATGTCAAGACCCTCGCAAATATCCCTTTAATCATATTGAATGGTTCTGAGTGGTTTGCCAGAAAAGGTACGGAGAAAAGCAAAGGAACTGCTGTCTTTTCGCTGACAGGCAAGGTTGTTAATTGTGGCCTTATAGAGGTGCCCATGGGTGTTACCCTTCGTAACATCATTTATGAAATTGGCGGGGGAATTCCAGGTGGTAAAGCCCTTAAAGCTGTCCAGACCGGAGGGCCTTCAGGTGGTTGCCTGCCGGAAAGTATGATCGATATGACTGTCGATTTTGACTCCCTCACCCTTGCGGGTTCTATGATGGGCTCAGGGGGCATGGTAGTTATGGATGAGGACACCTGCATGGTCGATGTGGCCCGTTATTTCCTCGATTTTACGCAAAGGGAGTCATGCGGCCAGTGTATTCCCTGCAGATTAGGAACAGCTCAAATGTTTAAAATCCTTGATGATATAACGAAAGGTGATGGCAGAACAGGGGATATGGAGTTACTCCTTGAGTTGAGTGAAGCCATCAAACACAGTTCTATATGCGGCCTTGGCACAACCGCTCCTAATCCTGTCCTTACGACTCTTCGTTATTTCAAGGATGAATACGAAGCACATATATGTGAAAAACGATGTCCCGCAGGGGTGTGCAATATGCAATAAAGTTTTTAAGTATACCATATCTCGTCTGTCATTCCGGGCTCGACCCGGAATCTCAACTGTTTAGATGCAGAAACCGGTTCAGGTGAAAAGAAGAAAGATTCTGGCTTGTCCAGAATCTTTCATTGACACTGTAAATTGGTTACCCCGAAAGAGGAATATTATATGAAAACGATTTCCATAAAGATCGATGATAAGAATATCGAAGCTCAGAAGGGTGCTACTATCTTGGAGACTGCCTTGGCTCACAAGATATTCATACCTCACCTTTGTCACCATCCTGATTTGAAGCCAGCAGGAAGTTGTCGTATCTGTCTTGTGGAATTAGAGAAAAGTCGCCTTGTAACATCTTGCCGGACTCCTGTTGAAGAAGGAATGGTTGTAAAGACAAAGAGCCCCGAGATAGAGAGGGTGCGACGCCCGATTGTTGAAATGATCATTGCCAATCATCACATGGATTGCCGGAATTGCGCCAAAAAGGGGCAGTGCCAATTACA
>JBFMEC010000077.1:0-10716 GCA_040753575.1 Nitrospirota bacterium
GGCTTGTATTCTGCAGGACCAAAATTGATGTTGACAAGGTTTCCAATCACATGATAGAGCGTGGTTATGACGCAGACGCTTTGCATGGGGATATGTCGCAGGCGCAGAGAGAGAAGATAATGAACAAGTTCAAAAAGAAGCTGCTCAACGTCCTCATTGCAACCGATGTGGCGGCAAGGGGAATAGATGTCCATGACCTTACGCATGTCATCAATTATGCCCTGCCGCAGGACCCGGAATCTTATGTCCACAGGATAGGCCGCACAGGCCGGGCAGGCAAAGAAGGTATAGCCATTACGTTCATTACACCGTCAGAGTACAGAAAGCTTCAGTTCATCCAGAGCAAGGCAAAGGCGGACATCCGCAGGGCAAAACTGCCGAAGATAAAGGATGTTATTAAGGCAAAGAAACTGCGTATAAAGGCTGAGCTTGAAGATATAATAGCGTCAATCCCAAGCAGCGAGTACCTCCAGATGTCGAGAGAACTTATTGCGAGCAATGAACCTGATGAGATACTGGCGGCGCTGCTGCAGTATTCATTTCAGGATGAACTCAGCGAAAAGAGCTATACGGAGATAGAGGATGCGGTTGTTGATACCAAGGGCAAGACGCGTCTCTTTGTGACACAGGGCAGGCAGGATGGATTGACGCGCGACAAGCTGGTGGATTACATCAGGGATAAATGCGGGTGCGGTTTATCAAGCGCGAAGATCAAAGACATCCAGATACTGGATAAATTTTCCTTTGTGACCCTTCCTTTTCATGAAGCGGAGATATTGCTGACCCATTTCAAACATCAGAATAAGAAAAAGGGGCCGTTCATTAAAAAGGCGAAGCTGAAGGGGCAGAAATAGGGGGAGGTTCAGGTTTCTGTTATTCTTCTGCGGGGAGGAATGTCTTCGGAGAGACTATTTTAAGTCTGTTCAAACCAACAGATTTCAATTCCTTAACAGGAATTTCGAGCAGGTCTCTGTCTCCAGTCAGCAAGAAATCTGCCCTTGTTGCGAGGCATAGATTAAGATAGGCATTGTCCTTCTTATCCCTTGAAAGCTCAATCTTTTTGGAAGAGTTCACCTCTTTTGCGTAAGAAGCCAGCCTCGTAATTATAGAACGAAGCCGCCTCATTTTCTGATTGTCGAGCTTTCCTTCAAGCTCATCAAGCAGCCCTGATAACTCCTGTAGAATATCTTGTGAAATATAAATATCACATTCCTTCAATGCCTTGAGATATGCCTTTCTCGGCGTGCCTCTAAATAGGGAAGAGACAATGACATTGGCGTCTATCACAACCTTAGGCATAGACCTTCTTCCTGACTTTTTCAAGGGCTTTCAATACATCGGACTCTGTGGTCCCGCTATCTTTCAATAAAGACTCAGCTTCCTCAAGCAACGCCTCGGCTACCGCTGTCTTGTCAGTAAACGGGATTATAAGTCCCACCGGTTTCCCCCGTTTGGTTATGATCACCTTGTTGCCCTTTTCTACATCGTCTCTGAGAAGTTTCGTAGCAGTTGAACTAAATTCCCTGACATTGACGAATTTCATCTTATCCACCTCCTTTCAATGTTAGTATAATTGTACGAACATTTTGTGTCAATCTGAAAAGGGAAAAATGCCTTGTAATATTATAATTTTATTGATAATATTCATTAATTCTATATGCAGATGAGAAGAACAATTATTATAGGGGCAACAAATAAAGGAGATGATAGATGAATACTGAACGGCTATACAATCTATTGCAAATAATTAAACATGATTTTGAGAGTCTGAAAATTATTTCAGTTACTAAAAGTTTCGTTAGCACTTTCTCCCAAAATATTCAGCAACCATCGCCCCAATTTTCTAAAGATTTCAACAGTGCGAAAATCAATCTTAAGACTGTACTGTCGCAATGCGACTCAAATAACTTTGTGCCAAGCCAGTATAAAATGCTACTGAAAATTGGCGGGGATAAGTGCACAGGTTTAGGGCTTCTATCGGAATTCGAGAGGATAATGAATGAAAATATTCTCACTCCCGGTAACGCTGTTACGCAAGTTCAGGAACACTTTAATATAGTTACTAAATTCTTTACGGCAGTACAAACTACTATTTCCAGCTTTGAAACATTGGGCATTAAATATACAAAGGAAAGTGAATATGAAGTCGGTTTTTTATTGCCATGCAAAGTACTCAATAATGACTTAGAAGGGCTCCAAAAAGAACTGAATCTTATTAATCGCCACATGAAGGCAATCTGTGAAATTGCAAGTCGTGATACAGCCAGTCCTCAAATACGCTCCTTATCAAGTGGAAGCATAGAGGTGTTTTTAAATGCTTTACCGGAAGTTGCTCGTTGTATAGGAGAGTGTATTGAGAAAATAACATTATTATATCTTGCAGTACTCCAAATACGGAAGTATCGGCTAGAACTTAAACAAGCGAAAGTGCCGAAAAAGGATTTAGAACCAATCGAAAAACACGAAAAAACAATGGTTAAAGATGAAATAGATAAATTAACGGAAGAAATTTTCAAGAAGTATCATAAAGAAAAGACGCCAAACAGGGCGAATGAGCTTAAAGGTCATCTGCGAAAAGCTATAGAATTTTTTGCCAACAGAATTGACAAAGGCGTTGATATTGAAGTTACTCCCCCTAAGTTGTTCTCAACCGAAGGAAGCACAGAAGAGAACCCAGCGGAAAAGCTCAATACGAGCGAGGCTGAATTAATTGCGATGTTACGAACGCAAGGGAGGGCTTTGCTTCAAATAAAATCAAGATCCCAAGAAATCGTTTTGGCACTTCCAGAACCAGAGGCTGAAGATTCTGAAAAAAAATAAAGGAAGTGACATTGGGTCGCATCTTGTTAGGCAGTTGGGAAATTAAAGCTTCCCCCCACGAATATCCCTGCTATAAATATCATCCCGGAACTGAAGGACATTTTCTTCATCCACCCATGTGGTCAGATACAGAATATGGATAGTGACCGGTGCAGGTAGGGGAACTTTTACTTCTTTACCCCGCTCTATCATGGCTGATATCCTTTCTGGCGTCCATGAAGGGTCATCACGGAAGAGATATTCGGCAAGTTCAACTGGTTTCTCAATACGGATGCACCCGTGACTGAATGCTCTGCTGCTTTTTTCAAACAGCACTTTTGCGGGGGTGTCATGGAGGTACACAAAATATTCATTAGGGAAGAGAAACTTTAGCTTTCCAAGCGGGTTTTTTATTCCCGGAACCTGTACCAACTTGTATCTGAAGTTTTCTGCTGTTACATCTGCCCAATTGATGGAGGCAGTATTTATTTCCTTCAGGCGGTTTTTCTCTTTGCTGAAAACCTTAATGCTTTCTTTACTTAAGTAATCAGGTTTCTCTTTGATCTTCGGTAAAATCTCCTCAATAGCGATACTGGTAGGAACATACCATGACGGATTAAATACAACGTGAGTCAACTGCGAACTGAAAAGCGGTGAGTTCCAGTATTGCTTCCCTACGATGACCTTCATATTCATCACGGAATTTCCATGTTCAATGACTTTAAGCTCAAAGTCCGCAATGTTAATGCATATATAACGGTCACCCAAATCCTTTATGTCCCTGAATCTTTCCAGATTGATCTCCATCTGGAATATTCTCTTCTCAACAGGCACATTGAGCATTCTTACCGTTTCTTTTCCGGCAACTCCGTCAATAATCAGCCCGTGCCTTTTTTGAAATCTTATAACAGCATTATGGAGTTCTTCATCAAATAAAAATTCATCTGCTGCAGCTCTGCTGGAAATATCTTCGGTCGCTGTGAGCCTTCTTCTCAGCGCAGTAACTCTCTCAGACCTGTCGCCCTTTCTCAATGAGGGTCCCTTGGTGACAGCAGGCCATCCTCCTCTTTTTGCAATATCCCTGTACTTGAGCAGATATTCCCTTAGTGCTGAATAACCACTGCTTCCCGTGTCTGATGAGAAAACAGGATCAACTGTCCCTAATAGAAAGGATAGAATTAACAGAGCAATAATTCGTAAGGTCTTCAGCTTCAGGGAGACAATAATGACGCTATAATCTGCCATGCCATATTATAGAGCAAAACAGCAGAAGGTGGAATGGTAGGCATAAAAATATGATTTTGTGTAAAATATGATTATTGAATATTCAGGAGGTTTATATGCCGAAGACAATAAAGGCGACTGATGCTGTAAGGGCTTTTTCGGAAATCCTCAACTCCGTGAAATACCGCCATGAGAGTTACACAATAATAAGGGGTGGGAAGCCTGCAGCCGCGCTTGTGCCTGTGGAGACATCCTCTACGCGAAAGACCCTTAGAGAACTCAAAGCCGTTTTGAGTAACCTTCCTCGTCTGGGGAAAGACGCAGAAAGCTTCTTGCATGACATCGAAGAAGGGGTGCGCAATCAACCTCATGTCCCGGAGACGACGGTATGGGAGTGATTTTTGATACAAGTGAAATAATAGCCCTTGAGCGCGGGGATCGCACTGCCGATGAAATCATTCATGGACGCGAGGATGAGCCCTTTGGTATAAGCGTGATCTCTGTTGCCGAGCTTCTTCACGGCATTGAGCGCGCCGACACGCAGGCGCGGAAGCTCAAGCGACAGGCTTTTGTCGAAAAAGTCATAGAATTTTTTCCTGTTTTTCCTTTCGACATAACCATCGCGCGAATTTATGCGCGCCTCTGGGCGTCATTAGCTGCTCAAGGCATTATTGTAGGAAGCCATGATCTGATTATCGCTGCTACGGCAATTTCGATTGATTACACGATCATTACCTCAAACATGAGGGATTTCGGAAAGATAGAAGGGCTCAGAGTTGAGAAATTATAGCATTATCTTTGGAGAGCAGCCTTAGTCATAGGAAGTTGCTTCATGCTTGCATGAAGTGGAAAAGGATGGTGCCCCCTGCATGACTCGAACATGCGACACCAGGTTTAGGAAACCTGTGCTCTATCCACCTGAGCTAAGGGGGCTTCTTGTTTTTAAATGGTTTTTCTTACGTTCCAAGATTTAAGACATCCCTATTGTAGCAGATTTGTAACACTTATCCAATATCTCCACGCTTGACCGCAATGATTCCGGGTAATGATGAGCGTAACGCTGTGTAGTAGAAATATCTCTGTGTCCAAGTAGCTTTGCTACTGAATAGAGTTCAGCTCCTGATTGCACAAGTCTCGTGGCAAAGGTATGTCTCAGATCATGAAACCTGAAACTGGATACTTGAGCTTTTCTGAGTGCATTCTTGAACTCTCTCTTCAGATTCCAACGGTTTATCATTGAACCTTGCTGAGTAGCAAAAACATAACCTGTAATGGTGACTACTTTACGCTTCTTCAAGAGCATAGTTAAAACAGACTGGTTAAGAGGTATTACTTTCGGGTCTTTGTTCTTTGTCTTCTTAACAGAGACAATCCTTCTTGAGAAATCAATGTCCTGCCATTTCAGGTTAAGTATCTCTCCTTGTCTCATCCCTGTGTTGAGAGCGAAGATAATAATCTCAGTGAGTTGACCGTTTATATAGCCTCTTGAACCTTCAAGTAACCTCTGCTCTTCATCTGAAGTCAACCATCTGTCAATTGTGTTGTTTTCCGGTTCCTTTGAGATTCTACTGCATGGATTGCTGTTACACCATTCCCATTGCTTCATTGCAAGGTTAAAGGCTTTTGAAAGCATTGCTATCTCTCTGTTGACAGTAGCAGCGGCTGATCCTTCACTCCTTCTCAAATGCACATAAGCAGAGATAGTTTTTGGAGTAATACCAGCTAATGTCATATCATGAAAATATCTGCTCAGGTTCTTATGACATGAGATATAGCGTTCTTGAGTAGATGGTTCTCTCTTAACTGCATACTCTTGCATGAACCTGTTCATCATATCTTCAAAGGTGTGCTTCTTTGCCTCTTCCCTTTCAAAGTACCTTCCTTCAATAATATCCGTTAAGACCTTTGCGTGAAGCTTATCTGCTAACCTTTTGTTATCAGTCGTTAGGGATTCCTGAATTCTTTTGCCCTTATACTGAATGCTGAACCAGTAAGTTTTACCTCTTCGGTATAGCCCCATAATCACTTTCTCCTTTCTTTGGGGCCTCTGGCCTGAGTTAAGGAATTATAGCTTGAATGAGCCTCTTTTTTACAGGATTGTATCCAGCCAGTTATATCATCAATATCAAAGCGCAGACAGCCATTTAGTTTGAAGCAGGGCATCTGCCCTAACTCAGCCCATTGATAGACTGTAGAAGGCTTTACATTGAGAATTTGAGCTATTTCTTTGACATCAAGGAGTTTCATATCTAAAAAGGTTCCTCTTCTCTAATATCATTCAAATAGCGCACTTCGATAACAGGAACTTGATAGTATTTATTTTCCTCATTCATGGCAAGTGAAAAATCAGAGGGGAATCCTTTTTCAAGAAAGAACCTTTCTTCATTATCATCAGAAGTGATTAATGATATTCTTAATTCTCGGAATGCCTTTAATGCTCTGTAATAAGTTCCTTGACGAGTTTCTTTTTTGGCCTCTTTTTGTCCCTGTGTAACTATAAGCCAATATATGAGATAGAATGATCTTGCTTGTATTTCTGAATACCTCATTTTAAGTAAGGCAAAAACATTTGTTGCCTTCATCAGTTTGGTTTCAGTACCGCAGAGAATTTTTGACATAATGCGTTCCATCTCTTCTTTGAAATTGAATATTTCCATAAAATCTGCCATCCGAACATATCCTTCAAATTTTGTGAATGAAGCATTACTATCGTTTTCGTATGTATCTGCTATGTATCGCAGCCTCTTTCTATGCTCAACTTCAATTCTTAATATACGTTCAGCTAAACACAGATATTTATTTGCCAGTTCTTTGTTTTGTGCTCTTTCAAAATCGTGTTTTTTAAATTCAGCACCTTTCCAGTAAATTTTTAATGTGTTATGCCTTGAAGGGAAATAAATTCCGGTATCGCCATAACTGTTTTTAATTTTTCTTGGATAATCTAAACGCTGCATATAGTTGATATAGCTTCTGACTTGATTTTCATTATCTAAAATGTAATTTACAGAAGTATCGACCCTGTAACAGTACCACTCATTTGGACAGGGCAATTCAACATTAAATTCCTGTTCAAAAGATTCTTTGACCTTATACATAGATTCATAAATTAAAGAAGGATCAATAGATATTAAATTGTTTCCAAGAAGGAGTTTAGGTACAGAATATTCAAATGATATATTGGGAATGCCATTAGCTCTAACAGGATGTCTGTTTGTTTTGTCATAATCCCAATATTCATCCGTAAGCTTAAAAGATACTCTATAATTCCAAGATGGATTGTTAAAATCGAGTTTAGTGTTGTGATATTCAAACTCTACATCTCCGGATTTTTTATCTATTCTTTCAGTTACTACCATTTGATCCTTTAAACACTCATAAATATCTTTATCTATAAGAACCTTAAAACCTATCGTATCTACCATGTACTTTCACCCATGATAGTTTCGTCCGGTGTTACTATATATCCGGACGTCAAGGCGGCGGTCTGCCCGCTCCAGCGAGAGCTGGGTGCGAGCAGCGCCTCCGCCTTTCTCTAAAATGTCATTGTTCATATTCTTAAAGTTACCCTCACAATAAAAGAAGCCGAGAATCCATGTATTAACTCCAATAGATACTCGGCTTCTTTGTCTAAATAGACTTCTCTGCCTTTAACTGCTAAATCTTACTATCTTATGATGCAAACGCTGTCTGTTTTAAATCTATTTTATAAAAAGGCGATTTTAACCATTCCCTACAGTCACGGCATTTATATTGTACCTCTGCAGTCCTCAGGTCAATCCTCTCAATCTTAGTTTTAATCAATATCTTACCGTCTTCTATTGAGGCAATAGGGCAATTGCAATTGCTACATCTGCCATTAGGGAGAATTGTATTAATATTTTTATTTGATTTTGCTGTTATCATCTTGTCTTTTTATTTATATCGTTAAGAAGTGTTTTTTCTGTTTTATCCAATTCATTTTTTATTTTTACAAAAGCATCCTTTGCAAAAGCCATTGAAGTGAAATAAAAAGCAAACGTTTCTATTATTTTCTTAATCTCAGATATGATATATGCCTGTTCGTCTTTATCATTGCTCTTAAGCTTGTTGAGATTTTCTGCCAGTTTTTCGCCAGTTGAAAGAAAATGTCTGATAGCCATCATTTTTACTCCATCATCCACAGAATCGAGATTAACAATTGTTCTCTGAAAAATACTAGGGATTGACCCGAGCAAAAGCACCGGATGAGCCTTGGGATTTCCACCTAACGGGTGCAGTATATCCGATACGATCTCAGGGACACATTGTTCAAATTCTTTAGTTATCTTACATTTGTCAGCTTCTTCCCAGAAAGCCGGACGATCTTCCTTTGCCCTTTCGACAAGATCTTGTATATGCTTCTTTGTGTTCTTAAAATTATCTTCTGAATGTTTTTCTATATATTCGGAAAGAGACATGCCTTTTCTCTTTGATTCTCTCTGTATAAATTTCTTAAATTCCTTGCTTACCCTAATTCCTATAAATTCATCTTTTGCCATTTGTTCTCCTAAAGTTTTACTTGATAAACAATGATAAACATAACGCAAAGAATTTGTCAAGGGCGCTTAAAACTTTATTTTACTTCGGGGGAGACTATCATAATGCTCGTCAGTAGTAGAACTAAAACATAAATATATTTATATCAGATGCCCAGTAAAAGACTTAACTGTTTAAAGGGATTTACCAGATACTTGCGGAAATTAAACAGTTAAGACATTTACAGGCGATTTAGCGGAAACTATGATTTAGTTCTTTCTGAGTCCTGTCATGAATTTTATTGCTAACACCTGCTATCAATGATCCGAATGGCTGAAATATTAAGGATTAACAAAAGAAATAACGATAGGAGAGAGTGGGGAACGTCGGTCATCAGCCGACCTGGCCACAGACGCTAAACTGAAAACGAAAAGCGGCTATCCCGGGTCGGCTGGACGACTTTGTTGTGCCAATTTAGCATCACTTCTTGTCTTTCTTCTTCACATCCGGACTCGGTGGCTCTTTAAATTTCGGTTCCGATTTTCTGTTGGGATCAGGCTTAGTGAGCTTAGATCCTTTCACAGTGCCTGTAGACTCTTTTGGTGGTTCGGCAGGTAACTGCTCCTTTATCTTATCGTCAGCTCCCTCCATAGTGGATTGATAGGAGATTTTATTAACCTTTGGCGCTGGTGGCTCTTTAAATTTCGGCTCCGATTTTCTGTTGGGATCAGGCTTAGTAAGCTTAGGTCCTTTCACAGTGCCTGTAGACTCTTTCGGTGGTTCGGCAGGTAACTGTTTTTTCACTCTACCTTCAGCATCTTTCATTTTTGTTTCATCGCCAGCACGAACATTAATGGCAATTCCTAGAAATACAATAATGGTAAAGACAGTCATCCAATGTTTCATTGTTCCTCCTTTAAGCGTTTCATTCTTCCTCGATTATGCTTATTAATAAGCATCACCTCCTCGCCTATGGATTTATTTTCATATAATTCCATAGTACAACGCAAAGCTGAGTGACGAGTGCCACTGAATCGCACAAGCTTGCTTAAAAACTATTTTGCAATACTCAAACTAACAACGTGCCGAAAAAGCGTCCTGTGGCACTCGTTCAACTCCAGCGCGTTGTTATACGCCGATTTGCCAATTTGCTATTCGATTTTCCCACGGTAAATTTGGAATAATTTCCTGTCCGATCTTCCTAACATTTTACTTTCAATCTTATCCTTCAAGCTTACATATGAAACATTGCACACTTGAAATATATTCTTTGCAATAATTATAGAAACAAAAAAGGAAATCCAGAAAACAAGCTGAGATACAAAGCGATAGTAAATACCTTCAATCATTAGTGTTGATTTAATTATCCCCGATACTGCGATTATCAAAACAGGCATGCTGTGTTTAACAGGATGTTTGAGTA
The DNA here is from genome assembly GCA_040753575.1 of Nitrospirota bacterium. Classification (GTDB taxonomy): domain Bacteria; phylum Nitrospirota; class Thermodesulfovibrionia; order Thermodesulfovibrionales; family SM23-35; genus JBFMEC01. The sequence goes on from JBFMEC010000077.1 coordinate 9,941, forward strand.
AAAACCTGAAACCTTCTCGAATAGCTTCATAGACAAAGCAATTCTTAAGGATTATGTAAATAGGCGCATAGAGGTAAAAAGGCGAAAGTACCAGACATATACTGAGCATATCAACAAAGACAATCATGTCCTTATACTGACCTGCCAGATACTGCTCTCCTAAAATTACTTTCATCAGTATCCCCTCCGGGATAAGGATTGCAAGAATAGCGATAATAAAATAAATAAACAGACCAGCAAACCTCGGAATCATCGCAAACGTATTTCTAAGTATGACTTGGAATGATTTATGGTTTTCCCCAATAATGCCAATGTATGCCAAGGTAATTAAGGTCATCGAAATAACCCAAATGATAATCTTAATAAGTGTGTTTGTCTGAACATAAGCGGAGGAATTTAAAACTGCTATTACCAATATGCTGAACACCGCTACTTTATTTTTGATGACCGCTAAGAATGATTCTGTAATTTTTGTGTTCATACTCATTAATAATAAAGGTATTGTGCCTTATTGCTTATAGCGTATAACATTTATTTTTATGTTTATTCTGCATTTTGATAAAGTTTATTCCTTACTTTATTATTAAGTCAAGCAAAATTGGTAAAAAACTGGTTTTTTGCCTTGTTTGAGAAGAGAAATTCGGTATAATGATAAATATTTATTAATATACCGCAGCGGTATAATTTACAACTTTAATTATACTTACCGGATTTTGACGATTTACAAAAAAATATACTATGCTGAGTGAAATATAAAAAAAGGTGATAACAGGAAC
>JBFMEC010000078.1:0-10512 GCA_040753575.1 Nitrospirota bacterium
ATTTCGGCCTATCTGTGAGGCAACCTTAAATTGTTTAACAATTTCTGTTTCCCCTAATATTGGAGCTTTATAAAAACCTTGTTCTGTCAATATTTTTAAAAGGTAATCGTTAGTGAATCTACAAGGTACATTCAAGCGAGCACTCTGTTGCTCAATCAACCTCATTAAGAAATCGTATACTCGATTATGCTCCATGTAATTTCTTCTTAAATCATCTTTTATAATCCTTTTCCAATCGCTGAAGTCATGGCAGGGCTCAAGTCTGATACCTCTTAAGATTTTAAAAGCATCTTCATCAGATAGACCAAGAATGTCTTTAAATTTATTAAAGACAGTTTTAATTGGATTCAGTGCGTTTGAGTTAAATTCTGCGAAATCACTATATAAATTCTCAGCCTCTTTTAACCGTTTAAGATCACCGAATTCCGTTTGGGAATAAAGCGATATTTTTCCTGCAGGATCGTTAGTCAGTTGCTTTTTAGACTTTCTTAGAATATCTCCAAGATCAGCTAAACTCCACGCTCTATGTTTTGGTTGGTTTTTCTTTGCTTGGATGTAGGTTTTATGTCCATCTTTATAGCCAATAACAATATCTTCAATAAGGAGCCGTTCTTGAGTATTAGGAGATGCAATCGCCTCTATTTGAACCCAATCCAGGTCATCTTCATATAGAAGTCTCACAACCCAATGAAGGGCTATCAACCTTTGATATTCATCACCTTGATGAGAATATATGGCAGCTTCCATTTTATCTTTAAATTTATGGGTTTTTATCTTTCCTCAATGATTTTCCTCTCCTCTTCTGTTATCCCATAAAGCTCATAAACAATATCATCGATCTTTTCATCTATAATTGCAATCTCACGTTCAATCTTGTCACGCTCTGCTGATGGAGGTAAGGAGTTTTTCTTTTTATGAAGTTCAAGCATGTGGTCAACGATAGAGACGAGTTTGTCGTGGATGGCTTTTTCAGAGGGGTTGTCGAAATTAGGCAAGGCAATGGGTAATTGAGCGAGATGTCCACGTTTTACCTGAGCAAGAGCTTCACCTTTCTCCGGATTTATGATTGTTTGATAGTACCAATTGAGTAGCGTCGAATTTAGAAGTGACAATATATAGCGTAAATCTATATTATTTTTTCTTGGAATGATCGTGTATAAATTATCGCGCATAATAAACTGTTCACAATCCAATGTTGCTACTAAAGAATCACCCGTTTGGCGGATAACAATTTTCTCTGGGGCATCATATTGAGCTGAATACCTTGGTTCAGCTAACCAATCTCCAAAACTTATCCAGTAATTGTTATCCCATAAAATTTGATATCTCTGGATTAGATTGCCCCGAAGCAAAGGCCGGAAAGAAGAATCCTTTTGTGTTTCTGAAACATATGGCTTCGTATCAACAATCTTACGAGTTTGAGCAGGTTTACCTTTCCCAACCTGGAAAGGTTTAGCACCTTGAGTGATAATGCATAAATCATCAAGCACTTTGAAGTGACGCAGCTTATCTGCGAGTTCTTTTATTTCTGGTCTCTCAAAAAGATTAATGGGTTTTCCATTGCCCGCTTGCCATCGCGCTTGCAAAATGGCATAGCTATTTGAGATGTCATCTTTTTCGACGACAGTTATCTTAGTTTCATGGTTCTTCGTTGGCTGTCTTTTCTTGAAAATTACTATTTCGGTATCAACTGTGGCCTTGCCAAATACTTGACGTCGATAATGCACAATATTTTCAATTTGTGTTTGATTGAAGATGTGCCGTCGGATTCGACAGGATTGCAAATTTAAAAGCCAGGTATTTGGGATGATCATGCCCAACAATCCTTTTTCTTTCAACAAGGCTAAAGACTTCTCTACAAACAATAAGTATGTGTCAAGTTGATATTCCTGAAGTTTATAATATCTAAGGAAGTAGTCTACTTCACCTTTTGACAAAAGACCTCCGTATGGCGGATTACCAATTACCACATCGAACCCTCCTTTACTTCCCCCCTTTTCAAGGGGGGACTGAGAGGGGTTCATTATCTCTCCGAATCCCGTTGATTTGGAATTCCAGTCAAAGGGGTTGATGCGGGATTTTGTTTCGTCGTCCCACCCTTGTTTTTCTGTCATTCCGTGCTTGACACGGAATCCAGACCCTCTATCCTGGATTCCTGCTTTCGCAGGAATGACGGCAGGAAAAAGGTTATCAAATATATCATAGCCAATCAAGCTATTACCGCATTTGATGTTGTTGGACAGGGGAGGTAGTAACTGCTGTTTCTTTGGTAGTAATCCTCTTTCACCTTCTAATGCCTTAAGATAAAGACTCATCATTGTTATCTCAACTGCCTGAGGGTCTATATCAACGCCGAAGATATTGTTTCTTAATATCTTTGCCTTTTCACGGATAGGCAGGGTGAATTCATCAGGACTCATTTTATAGTATGGGAATAGATGAAGGGTCTGAGCCTCTTTTGGATGTTCACGATAGTATTTAAGATGATAATCAATCAGGTATTGATAGGCGCCGAGCAGGAATGAGCCAGAGCCGCAGGCAGGGTCAAGTATTTTTATCTTTTCGATCTGTCTCGGCGTTTTCCCTTCAATAATTTTGCCAACTGTATTCTTAACAATGTAATCAACGATATATTTTGGTGTGTAATAAACACCTCCTGCTTTTCTTACTTCTGGCTTTTCCTCAACCTTTATCCTTTGTGGTGTTACTCTTATCGTGCTTCCGAGATAGCGCTCATATATACTTCCAAGGAGTTCAACTCCGATTGCATCAAAGCGATAACGGCTTTTGGGGAAGTAGAGATTCTCGATAATCTCTGCTAAAAGATTGGAATCAACATTCCCAGTCTCGCAAGCATGCCGTTTGAATATATCTCCATTCAGGTCGTCATTTACCTCATGGAACAGGTCTATTAGATGGGTCATTATGGATTTCCGCTTGCCTTCTTCTTTCCATTGGGCAACTATCTCCCATAATTCTCTATCAGGTCTGATCTTCCTGTCCTCTGCAATTCTAACAAAGATAATTCGGTCAAGGAGTTTCTGGACAACATCATTTAAGAGTTTCACATCGAATTCAGGATTCCTTTTATGGATATCCTTTGCAAGTTCTGTCCTCCATTCAGTCAAATCTTCAAGGAAAGACTTATCAGGTGGTATGCGTAATCTCTTGCTTTTTGTATCTCTGGGTAAAAGAGATTCTAAAGAGCCCTGTAGGACTCTTTCTCTGGAGAGTTCATAGAGCTTTTGGATGTTGTCAAGATAATCCGTGTATTTGAGTTCAAAGATTAAACCTTCATTCGGAAATTTTGGATTTGGCTTTAATGATGCATCATAGAGCCTGAACTCTTCAAAATCTGTAAGGACAACAAAATATACCTCTTTTGTTGACCATGCGTATGACTTTGCCTGAAGAATATGATTTACATCATCAAGTGCGACTGATGGGGCTTTTGCCTCGACAAAGAATTTTGTGGCTCCGTTTATGCGGAAATTATAATCAGGTCTTTTTGTTATCTCAGGGGAAAGCTCTACAATGACATCCCTTTCGTGGGGAGGCTTCTGAGATTTATTTTCTATATCCCAGCCAAGGGCTTCAAAGAAGGGATTTATGAAATCTATTCTTACCTGTGCCTCGGGATATCCTTTTGATAAATAGTAATGCTTGTCCTTTTCAAATTTTGAGATTAATAACTGGAGTTCTTCACTGAATGAATCAATATCAGTCATAAAAACAGCTTCTTTTGCAGATTTGTTTTTTGTATCTTATCTATTATCTCTTTTACAAACTTCTCAGCACTTTCAAGGGATTTTATGGCTTCTGTTTTTGGGCCCTGCCTGCCCTGAGCATTGCGTGGTATGAGATTGTATATGCCCATTCTTCATCTATCGCAAGATTTGCTTTTGCAGTAACAAGGTCTTTCTGTGCCCTGTTTATATTCGATATAATCTGTTTGTCACTAAAGTGTATTTTTTCTATTAATCCTTGTGCCTCAAGCCTTTTTAAGGACACGCTCATCCCCTACAAGCATAATTTTTTTATCTTTAAGGACATCAATGATAAAACCGTCTTTTTCCTTCTTTTTGGTTAAAAACTCATTATGGTCGTATGTTAAATAGTTTATAGTTCTCCCAATCTTTTGCTCCAGATTATGTATAAGTAAATCGAGTTTCTCTAAATCCACATCTCCTATAATCATCATGTCAACATCGCTATAAGCGCCTTCCTCACCTTTGGCGTAAGAACCGTATATAAAGGCGTATTTGATTTCAGGAAATTTTTCAAGGGCAAATTTTAGCTCTCCGATAACGCCTGTAGTTTTCAGGACAAGCCCTTTCAGTTCTTTAAAATAAGGACAATTTTTGTTCGCCTGAAAATATTTAAGATTGCCCTGTTTTATGGATGACAAAATTCCCAGATTTGCAAGAGTTGATAGTTCACGGCTAAGGTTGGTTGAATCTTCTTTCAGAATATTAGCGAGCTGGCGAACAAAAAAACTTTCATCTGAATGCGAATAAAACCATCCAAGTACCTTTGCTCTAATCCTTGACCCAAATATTTTTTCTGTAGCCTGCATAAGTTGCAGTTAATTTTACTGCAATTGCAGTTATTATTACTGCAATTCTTGGCACTTGTCAATAAGTGAATTGCATTGAAATATTACTTCACATCATGCTTGCCCTTGCAAGGGTAAGGACGATCACCTCTTTTGCACCTGCCTTCATGAGTTGTTTTGGGCATTCCGTTACTGTTGCCCCGGATTTTGCATCCTCCTTGACAACTCCCATAGTTGTGGTAAATTTTATAAGAGTAATCAGGAGGATTCGCCGAAATGTTTCGTGATAGAAGAGATGCAGGAATGCAACTTGCCGAGAGGCTTAGAGGTTACAAAGACCGGGATGATGTCCTTATCCTGGCACTTCCGAGAGGTGGAGTAGTCACCGGCTATGAGATTGCCAGAAGTCTCAACGCACCCCTGGATGTACTCATAGTTAGGAAAATAGGATTTCCAGGTCAGCCAGAATTTGCTATTGGAGCCATTTCCGAAACGGGAACTATTTTTTTGAACGAACGTATCATTTCCACTTATGGTGTTTCTAATGAATATGTGGAGAGTGAAATCTCAAGACAAGAGAAGGAGATTTCTCGCAGGGTGAAACTTTACCGTCAGGAAAAGTCGATCAGAGAGCTTGAGGGAAAGATCATAATACTTGTGGATGACGGAGTTGCTACAGGGGCCACAACGAAGGCTGCAATTGAGACATTAAAGAAAGAAAAGATTAAAGAACTGGTAGTGGCAATACCGGTTTCACCACCTCAGACGGCTGATGAACTTAAGAAGATGGCCGATGAGTTTGTCTGTATAGAAACCCCTTATGATTTCATGGCAGTGGGAGCCCATTATTTAGATTTTACTCAGGTCTCTGACGAGGAAGTTATAGACCTACTTAAAAAGTCAGCCGCCCTGGAAGAGAAAAGCCAACAAAGAAGAATAGATTAAGAATCAAAAATCAGAAAATGAAAAGGCCAGCCAACTTTCCAGAAATATCTTTCGGTTTAACCATAGCCGTTTCCATAACATCTTCAGGATATAAATCAGGGAAGATAAAGGTTCATAAAGTTGTCTGTGCAACCGGTCTCCGTCTAAGGGCATCTTCCGATGAAACCAGAAAGGGTGCGGGAAGAAATGAAGAAAATGCATTGAAGGGAGGTATAAAATGGCCAGCAGTGTTTCCGCTCAAATAGTCAAGATTCCTTTGGATTCCAAAAACCTTGAAGGAATACTGACCATTCCTCAAGGAGCACAGGCTGCTGTTATCTTTGCTCATGGGAGCGGCAGCAGCCGGTTAAGCCCTCGAAATAGGTTTGTAGCAGAAGTAATCCGGGATTCGGGTATAGCCACGCTTCTTTTTGACTTACTTACAAAAGAAGAAGATACCGTTTATGCCAGTCGTTTCAATATTGCCTTGCTTACAGAACGTTTGAAGCTGGCTACAAAGTGGCTTAAGAATCAACCTCAGGCAAGGAAATTTGCCCTCGGTTATTTTGGCGCAAGCACTGGTGCTGCCGCAGCACTCTGGGCGGCTGCTGATCTGGGTCCCGAGATTGGTGCGGTTGTGTCACGTGGTGGCAGACCTGATCTTGCCGAGCCTATTCTGGGACTGGTTCAAGCCCCAACACTTCTTCTTGTTGGAGGCTATGACGATGTTGTTATCGAGTTTAATCAGGAGTCCTACAAGCTTATAAAGGCGGAAAAGGAACTGAAAATTATCCTTGGCGCAACACATCTCTTCGAAGAACCCGGTACACTGGAAGAGGTGGCACGCCTTGCGGCTGAGTGGTTCAAAAAGCACCTTGTCACAAGAAGATAGGGGAGGTTTTGGGACTTCATGCTTTTAGTCGTTCACGGCGGGGCAGGAGGCAGAAAGCCGGAAAAGAAGGCGCTCAGGAAGATATCTGAATCCCTGTCTTCAGGATATAAAATACTAAGCACGGGAGGAACAGCCCTCGACTCAATCATTGAGGCAATAATTATTCTTGAGGATTCAGGTATTTTTAATGCTGGGGTAGGAGGAAACCTTCAACTTGATGGTGTCAGAAGACTCGATGCAGCCCTCATGGATGGGAAAAATCTGAAAACAGGTTCTGTAATAGGCATTGAGGGAATTAGAAACCCCATAAGAATGGCAAAGATTATTATGGATTTGTCCCATGTAATATTTACAAACCTCGGGGCGAGAAGGATTGCCGAAGCGGAGAATCTTGCTGCCCTTCCAGAACCGGACAAAAGTTCGCTGGAGAAACTTAAGAATATAATTTATGAAGAAAAAGTAATAGGAAAAATTTACAGAAAATATTTCTCAACGGTGGGTGGTGTTGCCATTGATATGCACGGAAATCTTGCAGCTGGAGCATCCACGGGTGGAATAAGGACAATGTTGCCTGGAAGAGTTGGGGATACCCCGATCATAGGAGCAGGAATATATGCAGAAAATTCTCGAGGTGCCGTTTCATGTACAGGGAGAGGTGAGGAGATAATAAGGCTTTCCCTCGCTAAGGAGATATGCATGAATCTCGATAAGATGACTCCCTATGAAGCAGCCGGGCTTTCCTTGAGAAGGATATTAATGATAAAGGGAAAGGCAGGAGTTATCTTAATAAATAAAGAGGGGCAGTTCGCAATACTGCATACCACCGGATACATGCCCGCGGGCTACATTAATAGAGAGGAAATTGTGGTGAAGGAAGGTTTTAAGAAGATCTAAGGAAAAAATCCTACACAAGAAGGTGGAGATTTCCTATTCTTGCATTCTTCAGACCTTCCTCCCTGGCTGCCCTAAGACAATTTTCAGCCAGACGCCTTTGGGTCAAAGGCATATCGGACATATAAAAATGCGGATAAAAGGCAAGCATACTGTAAGGGATTTCAGGGTCTATCGAGGCGATGAAACTTGCAATACTTCTTATCTCCTTTACGTCTATGTAACCAGGTACGAGGAGAGTATTTGCGATAAGAAGAGGAGGTATTGGTCTCAGCTTTATCTTCTCCCCCGCCTTTAAAAAATTCTGCAATGTCCTTTTGTTGGTATTCCCCGTCAAGGCTATATGGAGATTTTCATTCCACGTCTTCAAATCAAACTTTATACACCCTCCAGAATTCAGTGATAGCTCAATCATCTTATCGAGAAGACCTTCATGCATGGAGCCATTGGTCTCCCAGCATATCCTGAGGATCCTGTCCTTATTTAGCTCAAGGGCCTTTTTCGATGCCCTGAGTGCAAGGGGAAGTTGAGGTGATGGATCGCCTCCGAAATAACAGATACAGGATGTCCTTTCATCAATATCCGAAAGGAGCTTATTTATTGGCGATGTAGGTGATTTCAGAGTATCTTTTTTAAAGTGCCAGTTCTGACAATATAGACAATTAAAAGAGCAGGCATGGAAAAAAACAGCCAGGTTTTTATATCCCCTTTCAGGACCCGGTGAATAAGCATATTCAGGGTAACCAGCCCCGGTTCCGCCGGGACATACCCAGTCGCCCACACAATTTGTTGGAAGCGGATCATGATACCAGGACAGTTTCCCTTCTTCTACAGATACCCCTTTGAGAGTTCCGCCCTCATTCTTCCTTAATCCACAGTACCCCATCCCATTTTCCGGTATTCTGCATTCATTCACACAGATATTGCAGGGAAGACCGTCGGGATCCTTTGGTGGCCTTTCGGGCAGACCGAAGATAGCCCTGCTTCTTCTGTGAGCATCCATTGCGATTGGAAGAGCTACTTCAGGTTTTTCTCGTATGCAATTAAGGCATATACCGATTTCTTGCGAAATATGGCTTGATCTGGAATTGCATAAATTACACTGACCCATTGTTTTTAAATCCCCCAAATTTATTTTAACATTTAAGGCTCTTACCAATTATTTAAACTTGTTATCAAGATAAGCATCCAAAAACCATTATAAGCCTAAATCTTAGATCTTCCGGTATCAAAAATCATTTGCCATGTTAATGTGGATACGATATTTTAATTTTATCCACACTAATGAATTATTAATATTAGAGGAGGGGAAAAAGATGGATATTAGTGAAGAGAGACTGGAGATATTCGAAAATAGACTGGTCCAAATCAGGAAGTTGTTATTGGGAATGCTTTTACTCGCCAAGGATATCTTGAGAGACAGGCTAAAAGAGGATTCTGAAGTTCTAAGAATTGCAGAGGAGGCTGAAGAAGCCTTTATAAAAAGTTCTCCTTCCGATAGGTTTCAGGAAATTGAAAATACCCTCGATATTATTCAGAAAAGGATAGCCGCCATATTTCGATTATTGGAGGAAACAGGAAAAAACCAATAAAAGTCTATTTCTGCACCTCTCCAAATACTCCAGGAGTCGCGGATAGGCACTTTGCTCTATTAGTTTCATCTTTAGTCCAGAAGCCGGATTTGGTTAATACCTTGAAACAGAAAGACCCTTTCTTTTACACTTTTAATCATGGCGTCACAGATCAAGATCACTGCAGGTAATGTTGAATTGAGGGCGGAACTCTACGATACTGACTGTGCAAAGACAATCACAGAGGCTCTTCCCATCGAGACAGGGTTTAATACCTGGGGTGATGAATTTTATTTTGAAATTCCCGTGAGAAAGCCTCTTGATGAAACGGCAACAACTGATGTGAAAGTCAGAGACATTGGATACTGGCCACCTGGAAATGCACTATGCCTATTTTTTGGTCCTACCCCTATAAGCAAAGGCAGTGAGCCTGTACCTGCCAGCGAGGTAAACCTTGTGGGAAAAATCCTTGGAGATGCGACCCTTCTCAAGAATGTTAAGGGTTCAGCGAAAATTCGCATAGAGAGGGCATGAAGAGTTGCCGGACGCAAGTGAACCTCTTCTCAGAATAGGAAAAATCCCTTATGCAAATCTCTTTCCGATCTTTTATATGCTTGAGAAGGAATGTGACTGTTCACAATATGAATTCGTTGAAGGAGTCCCTTCCAGACTAAACAGATTGCTGAGAGATGGGGCGATCGACATAAGTCCCTCCTCATCGATCGAGTATTTAAGATACCAGGATAGATATTCATTAATTGATGATCATTCCATCAGTTCAAAAGGACCTGTCGGCAGTATCCTGCTTTTCAGCAGGAAGCCTATAGAGAGAATGAAGGGCCTTACTATCTTTACACTTTCGCAATCAGAAACCTCCGTTGTTCTTCTCGACATTATCTTAAAAAAGTTTTACGGCATTGAAAGTATCCTGAGACCGACTGATAAACCGATAGATCTGCTGACCGGTGATGCACAGGCCTATCTTTCGATTGGCGATGACGCCCTGAAAACAAAAAAATCTCTAAACTCTGAATCTAAAATCTCAAATCCAATTTATATTTATGATCTTGGAGAGTTATGGTACAGAAACACGGGCCTTCCCTTTGTCTTTGCCTTATGGATTGTGAGGAAAAGCTGTTATTCAGAAAAGGCTAAACTCTTAGAGAAATTTATTAGTGACCTCGATAAAGCAAAAATACTTGCAATGAAAAATTTAGATCAGTGTGCAAAAGAAATAATACCTTTATTTTTTAGCCAACATTCATTATTTCTCACAGAAGATGAGCTAATCGCATTCTGGAAGGGCATATCCTATGATTTCGGAGCCGAGCATCAGATGGGACTTAACCTCTTCAGGAGATATTCAGAGGAATTAGGTTTGTTATAAAACTCCTTATCATTTATAGTTGTTTGGATTTTGTCATTTGTTATTGATTATTTAATGTTGTGGTATTCCTGTAAAGACTTTATATGAACCCTCTTTTTCTTGAGCATCTCTATCGCATTCACTACCGCCGTTGCCCCTGATAGTGTAGTGGTAAATGGAACCCTATATTGAAGGGCACTCTGTCTAATAGAGAAAGAATCTCTCTGTGCTTGGGCGCCGCTGACAGTGTTTATGACAAAGCTGATCTTTCTATTCTTGATCAAATCAACGATATGGGGCCTTCCTTCGGCAA
>JBFMEC010000079.1:0-10437 GCA_040753575.1 Nitrospirota bacterium
AAGTCACCTCAAACCTCTGCGCTCCTGGAAAGGCCTCTGTTGCCAAGGCTATCGCCGAGATAACGGGTAAAGCTGCTGCTGCTATGGAGCCAAGTTTCGCAAGGATTATGTGCCAGGGAGGATGGAATCTCTCTGTAAAGAAATATAAGTATGAAGGTATCGAGGATTGCAGAGCCGTTATTCTTGCAGGCGGTGGCGACAAGACCTGTAAATATGGTTGTTTAGGTTATGGAACATGTTCAAGGGTATGTCCCTTTGATGCTATAAGAATGACGGAAAACCACCTTCCCTTTGTTGATATCACTAAATGTACCGGCTGTAAGAAGTGTGAGGCAGCATGTCCGACAAGGGTTATTGAAGTGCTTCCAGCGTCAAGACAGGTTCTGGTTACATGTCATTCAAAGGACAGGGGTGTTGACACAAAAAAGAACTGCCAGGTTGGCTGCATAGCCTGCGGTATCTGTGCAAAAGTCTGTCCCTTTGACGCGCCCGCTGTGGAGAATAATCTATCGAGAATAGACCTCAACAAATGCAAGGTCTGCACCCTCTGTGTTCCAAAATGTCCCACAGACGCCATTACAGACTTCATACCTCAGAGGTCGAAGGCCTTCGTTATGGATAACTGCATTGGATGTGAAATATGCACTAAAGTCTGTCCTGTGAATGCTCCTTCAGGTGAAAAAAAGAAGAAACACGTTATAGACCAGACCAGATGTATCGGCTGCGGCATCTGCACAGCAAAGTGCCCGGTACAGGCTATAGACGGCACCTTCAATGCGACAGAGGTCTTCGCTGCAGCTGCTGAAAAGAAGAAAGCAAGAGCTGCATAAAAGTTTTAAGACGGTCTCCTTACGGAATGGGACCTTTTCCCTGTAAAAGATAAAATTTGAATGGCACCCTCTTTGAGGGTTCTTTATCTAAAATTGGGAGGGATAGTCTATGAAAGGGTTCAGAATTTTCCTGGCTTTGTTTGTAGTTTTAGCCTTTTTAACACCGGTCTTTGCAGGAAGCCCGGCAGATGAAGCCCTGCAAAAATTAATGGATGGTAATAAGAGGTTTGTTTCGGGCAGCCTGGCACAGAAAGATCTTGGTGAAGTCAAAAGAAAAGAACTTGCAAAAGGGCAGAAACCTTTTGCCATAGTATTGACCTGTTCTGATTCGAGGGTTCCTCCGGAGCTTTTGTTTGATCAGTCTCTTGGTGATATCTTTGTCGTCAGAGTGGCAGGCAATGTAGTTGACCCGATAGAACTGGGAAGCATCGAATATGCGGCGGAGCATCTGAATTCTCCTTTACTGATTATCCTGGGACACTCAAAATGCGGTGCCGTTAAAGCTACTCTCGAGACAAAAGGGGAACCTGAAGGGAATATCGGAGCGATAGTAAAAAAGATCATGCCAGCGGCAGAAAAGGCAAAGAAGAAGGGTGGAAGTGAGGATGAGGTATTCGAAACGGCCATTCAAGAAAATGTGAAGAATGTATATAGCGACATAATGAAGAGAAGTAAAATCATCAACCATCTTGCAAACGAAGGCAAGTTGAAGATAGTCGGCGGCGAGTACATGCTCGCAACTGGGAAAGTTGAGATGATAGAATTGCCTAAGCTACCTTCCGGCAAAGAAAGTCATTAATCATATCTTTCTTCAGGGCCTGTGCATAATGCACAGGCCTTTTTTGTTTCTTATAACGTTGAAGAAGATTTAATCACTCTGATATTATGTAGAAGTACATGCATGAGACATTAGTAAAATATCTCAAATCCAGTCCCGTCCTTTCCAGATATAATCTTTCCGATCAAGAGATCAGTGAAATAGCCGGATATCTTAAAAGAAGTATCTCAGAGCATGTAGAAGAGATCATCAGGATGGTAGAAGAGGTGATAGGAATAAGTCCTACTCTGGACTGGAAGGAGATACTGGAGAAAGCTGCCAAAAAGATTATCGAGTTCTTAAATGCCGGGGCAGCTTCCATACGTATATTCGACCCCGAAACAGAAAGGCTCATTGCCTTTGGTTCCTATCAATATAAAGAGACCGAAAGATTAAGAAGCATTCCCGTTGAGAAATCTGTGGCGGGCAAGGTCATACGGAGCGGCAAAAGTTATCTCGTACCTAATATCCTGTTAGAACCCGATTACCAGAACAAGGAAATTGTAAAAGAGTATGGCTTTAATTCTCTTATGGCAATACCAATAAATATACCCCGTTTCATTGAGAATGAACCAGATATCCAGGGTACCATCCAGATTTATTACAAGGAGATAGATAAAGAATTTGATCCCATGGAAGTAAAAAAAGCTGAACTGATTGCCAGAAGGGTCAGCTATGTGCTGGCGAGAAAAAGGATCATAGACCTGCAAAAATTGAACCTCCAGAAGGAGAAGATCGTTGAAAAGATCTTTGTAAAACTGAGCCACAGGGAAGGGATCAAGATGAAGGATCTTTTCAGGATGATGATCCCGGAAGTTGCCGATATTATTCATATACAGAGCTGTTCACTTTTCTCCATTTCACCGGACAGGAGGTATGCAAAGATCGAACTTGAGTACCCCCTGGGGCTGGAAGGCCATGAAATCGGGCATGTCTTCATAATAAAGGATCATCCCTATCTTGACGCTCTTATAACCGGAGAGGAAAAAAGGGGAGACTATGAATATGAGAGAATCAATTCTTCCTATCTCCTTATTAAGGATCCCTTCCGAAGCAGGTTGTCCAATGAAGAATTAAAGAGATTCTCCTCCAAGCATAATGTGAATTCTGTTCTCTTGATCCCCCTTAAGGCAAGGGATCAGGTTAATTATTTCCTTGTCTTTTATGCCACCGATATTCGACAGGCTTTCACTGAACAGGAGATTGAACTTTTGAGTTTTCTGGGAAAAGAGATAATGAAGGCCCTCAGGATCGAGAAACTCGACGATATTCTCCATGACTTTAAAAATCCTGCTATCGCCATAGCGGGTTTTGCGAAGAAGGCAAAGAGGCTTCTCGAAACAGAAAATATCGAAGATGTGAAGGACAGGATAGCTGAATATCTTGACATTGTTGCGAGCGAGACTATCAGGATACAGGAACTCGCTATCTATCCTGATATCGAGGGCCGGGAGGAGATTCTCGACCTCACAGAAGTTCTTAAAAACCGTTTCAGTATAAATGAAGAGGCCATCAAGGAGCTGAAGAGGACCAATATCAAACTCATAGAGGATGAATTGGAACCTGGCTTATCAGTTTACTGTTCACCCTTCGGTCTGGAGAGAGTTCTTGACAATCTTTTAAACAATGCCACAAGGGCTATACCGGAAGAAGGTGGGGTACTGTCCATAAAGAGCTACCGTTGTGGAGATATGGCCTGTTTTGAGATTCGAAATACCGGAAGGATACCTGAGGAGAATATCGAACAGATCAGAAGGGGTGAAGTTAAAGGCCGGGGTCTGAATATTATTTACCGTTTTATCCAGGCAGCACAGGGAAATATCGAGGTCTTTACTGATACTGATTCTACGACCTTTCGAATAAAGATACCACTCTATCATGAGTAATTGAACAGTTCTTTTAACTCGAAAATTCTCTGTACCCGAATAATGCAGACATTGTTCAAAAAATAAATTTTTCCACAACATCTGCATTTCCTTAACTGCATTATTTGGGTGTAGCTTGCTCAAGGTTTCCTCACGTCATTCCCGGAAGCAGGAATGACAACTCGAATACAACTTGTAGATGAGGAAAGCAGAAAAAAGACTATGAAAAAAAACATAATAAAGATACTGGGGAAAAGGACTGTATGGGAAGGAAAGTTTCTGAGATGTCTCCTTACCACCTATATTGATTCACAGGGTGTATCAAGAGAATGGGAATCCTTCGAAAGGGTAAATTGTAAAGGAATAGTTGCAATAGTCCCTGTGACGGATGATAAAAAGGTTCTCTTGATAAGGCAGTTCAGACCGCCGGTGTGTGGATATGTCATCGAATTTCCTGCCGGTTTGAACGACAGGGAAGATACACTCGAAGAGGCTGCAAGGAGGGAGCTCCTTGAAGAAACGGGCTATTCTGCAAGGGAAATGATCTATCTTACGGAAGGACCTCTTTCATCGGGTGCCTCTGGAGAGATTCTAACCGTCTTTCTGGCAAAGGGTCTTGAATTCAAAGGCATCGGAAAGAGAGATGAGACAGAAGATATTGAGGTTTTAAAAATTCCTATAGCTGATTTATATCATGAACTGTCTGCCCTTCGGTCAGGGGGAAATTATATTGATCTGAAAATCTTCGGCCTTATAGAGCTTGCAAAGAAACATCTATAATTAAATTTTCTCTAATAAATATCTTTCTATCTCTTATTCACAAAATCCTGGGCTTTTATTCGAATCTCATCTACATCCTCTTTTGTACCTCTACATTTTCCATATAATCACTTTTCTGACGGAGTTCAAAGGCACGATGCAAAGTTTTGGACAGCTCCTGATCAAATACACCGCTTTTTTATAAATTCCCGATCAAACAAAGAGATCGCACCGTAATGCTTCAAGGTACCCAATAATCTCAAGATTTCTGACAACGGCATCCTGCGTCTTTACATCCTTAAGAAATTCTTTGTATTCCATCCTGCCAATATAGGCATTGATCCGTTTCATTGCTTCTTTGATATCGCTGACAAATTCAAAATCCCCCCTCTTAGACATAGACAATACTCCGTTTGATTTCGCTGGCAACACTCTTTATCCTTATGCCTTTTATACCAGCGGGAGTTAAGATATCCACTTTTCTCCCTAAAACTTTTTCAAGGTAATCGGCAAGTTCCACAAACTTCAGCCCGATGGGCCTGCCGAATTCCATAAGAATATCAATATCGCTTTTCCTGTGCTGCTTCCCTCTTGCATATGACCCAAAAAGTCCGATTTTCTTAACGCCATATTCCTCTGCCAAAAAAGGCATTTCGTTCTTTAGTATTTCAATTACTTTTTTTTGTGTCAGCATATCTCCGTTTTCTCCTTCAGAATAATAATTCCAATTTCATCGGCAAGTATCCTAAACATTATTTCTTGCCTGAAAAGACTCTGACTTCCTCGCCCTGAAATTATCTCGCTGCAAAATCCAGCGCAGCATCTAATCCCTCTTTTGTCAGTGTTGGAAAACCTTTAAGGATTTCTTCCTTTGTCATACCCGAAGCGATATTTTGCAATATCAATGCAATGGATATTCGTGTACCTTTCACAATAGGCTTACCATTGAGAATTTTGGGGTCTGAAATAATTATCCCTTTCCGGCGTGTATGCATTATTAATCTCCTTTTTACTTACTGTCTATATTGTTACCAATATCTGGGCCGTGATTTCATTATCGGCTCATCAACTGCAAGGAACATAATATCCTCTAATCCTTCTATTTCTTCCAATTATATTGGAGTCCTCTGCATGAACATTTCACCTTACCGACCACATCATAATGTTTCTTTGAAACAAGATTACCACATTGAGAGCATCTGAAAAGCTTTTCAAGTTCTTGAACATCGCTGTAAAACATTTTCAGGTCATCTATGCTTTCCTCAAAAGAACTGTCGTGCGAGGTTCGGTTACCAAGGAACATTGAAGAACTGAGCCTATCAAAGGCTGCTTGATCCTTCAATTCACATTTCCTATCTTTGAGTTTGCTTTTCAGTTCAGAAAGCAATTCATGCGACATCCTATTCTCATTATGTTGATTAAACCGAAATTCAACTTTCACTTTCAGGTCATGGCAAATTTCTTTTAATAGGTGCTCAAGATATATTCGAATAGAATTTCCCAAGCCTGAGGTATCTGCCTTCGAGAGTTTGTTTTCGATTTCTTTTTTCAGAGTAAATGGCGGAGGCTCAATTATTGCTCCGTTTTCATAGTCCCAATACATCCTCTTTATCAACCAATTCTTTCCTTTGATCATATTAGAGACTATTTCAAACCAATCTTTTTCATGAGTAAAAAGAATTATCTGATAATCACTGAACTTCTCTACTAAAAGCCTTGCGAATCGTGCACGATGATTTGTATCGAAACTTGAAATAACATCATCAAGAATAAAGAAATTATTTATTTTATTGAATGCTTTTACGGAAGCCAAAAAGAGGCATATCCCCAAACAATTCAAATGAGATTCGCTCAAATATTTGTCAGGAGGAGAAACGACCTCCCCATGAAACTTGAACTGAATAGTAATACCAACGAATTCTTCATCTTCTCCTAACGGGATGAGTTCTATCTCTTCAATATTCTCAGATGGATTCATGAATAAATATAGGTCATTGATATCACGGGATATTCCTGTCAAGAATGATATGAGACCTTCTTTTTGTTTCTTGACGAATTCACGATAAATAATCTCTATCGATCTATACTGATCAGATAAAATATCCGCCTCTTCTTTAAGAGATTTAATCTCTTTATGTGCTTGCCTGACCAATGACAATTTGCTTGTTATGGTAAATCTTGGATCAGTTGCTCTTTCAGCAGCGATTCTTTTCATCTTATCTGAAAGAGCAGACTCCCATGACTGAATCTTTGAATCATCAATCTGGAGAAATTCATTGGGTTTTAAAATATCTTTGGATGTCGTCACAGAGTATTTCTTAAATCTATCTAAGGCTTCAAAAACAGATGCCCTAACGCTACTGATTTCTCCTTTTATTGTATTATTCTCCTCTAAGGACAAGCACTTTTCCTTTAGCACTGTATCTATTTCTGATAAGGCATTCTGAATGATTTTTTGTGTGCTTCTGTGATCTTCCTCTAAACCTTCTTTTTCTTTCTTAAAAGATGATAATTCTTCAATCCTCTTTCTAAGCTCATCAATCAGGTTGTCCCTATTTTTAACCTGCAAGCATAATGGGCATTTATCGTCTTCAAAAACCCGCCTTTCAAGGATTGAGAGTCCCTCAGATAATAATCCCCCTAAACTTATTGCTTTGAACTTCTCTGTGTCTTTGGCGATATCTTGAAATTTTTTATAATAGCTTTCGTATGAGGGAAGAATACTTTGCAAGAAGATTCTAAATTGCTTGAGTCCCTCTATGACTCTCTCATAAGATGCTTGAGCAATAATTGCCCCTGTGTCCTCTGGCTTCTTAATAAATTCAAGAATTGTTTCAATGCTTCGATCATCTTTCACTTCTACTGGAAGTTTGAGCGGGGCAATTAGCTTTTTGATTGCATCAAAATATTGGACATCATCAATTATGTTCTGTCCTATTTGTTCA
This sequence comes from Nitrospirota bacterium, assembly GCA_040753575.1. Classification (GTDB taxonomy): domain Bacteria; phylum Nitrospirota; class Thermodesulfovibrionia; order Thermodesulfovibrionales; family SM23-35; genus JBFMEC01. The sequence continues at coordinate 7,217 of JBFMEC010000079.1, forward strand.
ATAATAAGAGCCTGTTTAGTGCTAATGAGGCTATCGTAATTCTTGCTTTTATTCTGAGTTTTTAGCTCATTTGAGGCTTTCTTTAGCACCTCTTTCATCTTAGTAACTTCAGAAAAACCAATGATGTGAGATATTTCTTTAAGCCTTTCGCCTTTAGTAAAAATAATGAATCTAAGCAAATCTTTATATCTCAGAAGTAAGTTTTCATTAAGGGAGTTGGCAAGATAATTATTGAATTCATCTGATAAGTTAGAATGTTCAGATGTTAGCTTAGATTTCTTGTAGTATAGTTTCTTCTTTGAATCATATCTTGAATCTGAAAACTTGAATTCTACAGTAGCATCTTTACCATTCTCCAAGAAAATGTTCCTTAAAGCATCTATGCCTTTTCTTCCTATTTCCTCCCCTGAAAGATGCTCAACTCTATCTTTGTAAAACCATTCGAAGGCATCCGAGATAGAGCTTTTCCCTGTCCCATTATCACCATACAACAGTAAGGATGTCGAAGAATCAAGCATGACCTTCAGGGTCTTTTTTATACCCCTAAATCCTGTTAATTCTATACCCTTAATCTTTACCATGTAGTTTTACTTCTCTGATTTTCAAAAGTTCATTAGAAAGGTTTGTGTGGGTTAATTTACCTTGTTGATATAGACTTTTCAGTAAGAGGGCTACTTCTCCATCGACTCCTTCTATCTCATCTATTTTGTAGAAAAAGTCATCTAATATTTCATGACCGCTCTTGATTCCGTCAGTCATTTGTCTTTTTCCTTTTCAAAATACTTCCAGTCTATTTCAAGTGTTATCGGTATATCATATTTCTTTATCTCAAAGCCGCTTTTGTTATTACAAATAGGATAGATACCGTATTTATCCAAGAAATCAAGGATAAAATAGCTTTCTAAATCTTCTATCCTGTAACTCCATATACGCTTTAACATTTCAAAGTTAAAATATGTGAAATATAAACCTTCCGTTTTTCTATAGTTGAGTAGTCCTTCATTTCCAGATGTACCATCATAATGCCCTGAAAGCCTTTTCCCTATACTATTAGTCTTTTTTTCACTCATCCCGATATATACCAGCCTCGACTTTCCAAAGGGATACGGTATTTCGGTCTCCTTCAAGAAAATAAAATAAAGCCCGCATATACCTATTAAAGGTTTAATATTCCTTAATTCAAAAACCTGTTGTTTGTCAAAGTTAATTTTATATTGTGTCATTGAATATTCAAAATCTGTTTTTATAACCTGACCTCCATACTTCTGCAATTATCCGCTCAATGCGCTTTCCAACCGCTTATCTTGCCAACTCTGACATCTTTTTCGGTTGCCCTTTTTCATAAACCCAGTATTCCTTGGGGTCTTCAACGGGATTATTTAGAATTGGTTCGTCAACGGCAAGGGACATAGTGGACCCTTCTAATCATGAACCTAATCATGAACCCTCTTCTAAGCAATCTCATAGCGAAGACTCCTCCCTTTTATTTTCAACAAATCTTTTTTGCCTAACTTTCATCTTTTCGGATTTAACTGGCGTCTTTGTGGCGCCTTTATGGCGTCAATAGAGCTTTTTCCTAAATTGCCAGATATTTGCCAAGATCGCCAAGTAAATGCCAACTAATTGCCAAGTTATTTAAGAACATAATGAGCTTTTCTTCCTCTACCTTTTGTTAATAACACCCCTTTTTTAACTAATTCATTCAAATCTATCCTTGCCCCTTCATCAGAAAGTCCAGTCATTTCACGGTACTCTTTATTTGTAATTTTTCCCTTTCTCCTTCACATACATCACAGCCTTAATCTGTCTTTCATTCAACCCAAGATTGCGGAGATATTCTTCTGTGTAAATGTCTTTTCTGAAAACAACTGAAAAGCCGCCAAACTCTTCTTTAAATTCAGGCTCAGGCAATCCAGCTTTTTTACATTCATTTGTAACTCCTTCATAAGCTTATGTTTTGTAATAGCCAATACTTGTCGCAGTAAAATGTCACAGCATGTCACAGTATCTTGTCACAGCAAGACATAGTGTCTTGTTGGGTCTGTTTGACTCTTAGCTACTGCTTTAATAAATCCGGTACTCCTTCGGTTCCTCGTCAACCCCGTCTGATTCGCCGATGCGAAAAGGGCTTGTTCAGTGCTTGGGTTATCAACTGCAGGGACATGTCAGTTCGTACCGTTACATCTTTCCTTCAAGATATTTAAGGATGACTGTCTTCACCTTTTTGGCCAAGTCAATTGCTTCCTGTGCATCCTCTTTGGGAATGTCATAATAAATCTCATCCGGATACCTGACCTCAACACCATAACTCGACAGGATCTCAACATTGTCAAGTTCTGACTCTATTTCAGGAACAATCTGTTTGCACAATTCAACAAGGTCTTCAATTGAATGTATCTTTGGAAAATATATTTCATTAAATGTTAGAAAACCTTTAATGTATTTTTCAGCGCATTGCTGGGCGTGAAAACAGATCGTATCGCAAGGCGGGTTTTCCATCTTGATTGTGTTTTCGGCATTAATAAGGTCGTTTTCTGCTTTCTTGAACCAAGACCTTACAACCTCCAGTTTATCGTCTTTCATAAATGATCCTCCCTTTGTGTGCGGCAGGGTAAACGATTGTTCCGACAATATCTTTGAACCTTTCAAATTCTTCAGGAGTCTTGACGATTATATCCTTGGGAATCCCGATGCCTTTCAATACTTTCCTGACAGAGACCGCCCTTTTATGCGGCTTTTCGTCTGTGTCCATGACGATCATTATGTCCATATCGCTATCAACAGTCGGATGACCGTAAGCATAAGAGCCAAAGAGAATTATCTTATCCGGATTGAAGTTATTTATAATTTTATCAACTATATTTTTTAAATAGGATTCAATATCCATATTTACTATCCTCCATTATTTGCATATAAATATTTTACCGTATGCCGGCTCCATTTTTCATTTGCATCTTTATTGCAGCATAGTAAGTTGAAATTAAATTCCACGTTCTGGGATTCAACTGATTTTAAAGCCATATTTTCTTTCTCTTTTTTCAAAAGCTTCTTTGCCCTCTTTCTCTTGCCCTTCAAATTCCTTTCATATGTTACCCCCCGTGTTCGACAGTAATAGGCATATTTTAGCAAAGATATTCAGCTAAGTACTTGATCTTCCTGCATTCATATTTTTCTGAAGTAAAATTGCATAGGCACACGTTTTAATATTTTTTTTCTTGACA
>JBFMEC010000080.1:0-10382 GCA_040753575.1 Nitrospirota bacterium
TAAAACAAAATAGAGGAATTGTAAGCCTTCAGTGAAGCGGAGCCGGCTCACAAAAACGGCGCACCCTTCGACAAGCTCAGGGTGACAGTGCGACGCCACATGGTGAGCTTGTCATGGTGAGCTTGTCGAATCCATGACAGCTAAGCTCCACCCTTCACTGAAGGATTACGAGGAATTTTATTATTCCCTTGTCATTAGAACTCCCTTTGATATAATTTTCTTAAAACCGAAGAATAAGGCAAACAAAAACGGAGGTCGACATGGAAAATAAAGAATCACCAAAAATGACCGGTATATCAGAAATTACCGGGAAAATGGTCAGGGTCAGGCATGCGACGGAGGCAGATCTGGTCTTTATTGAAGAAAGATTGAAGGAACATCACTTCGACACGGAAACCCTCGATTATAGAGAATTTGTCGTTGCCACCGAGGATGGGGAGCTTATTGGCCTCGGCAGGCTTAAGAAGACAGGAGAAATATATCAGATAGGCTGCGTTATTGTTGTGGAAGAAAAAAGGCAGCGAGGCATAGGCTCTTTGATAGTAAAACATCTAATGGATTACGCACCTGTAAAAATTGTTTATGTGCTAACGGACTGGGTTGACTATTTCAAAGAGTTAGGCTTTGTGGAGATAAAAGAGGGGGCAAAGGAACTATACGACGTCTGCGATGCTGCCTGTAGAGTCGGCGGTAAACAGAAGACAACCTTTATGGCCTGTGAAAAATCTTAATTATAATATCGCCCTGAGTGCAGACTATAGCGCCACTATTGTTCAGACGAACTGAAAGGGCAGAGTCAAGGAGGATTTATGACTCTTAAAGAAAAGACTGCAGAAATTATCAGGAGATTGAAGAAGAAGTATCCCGAACCAAAGACAGCTCTTAATTTCAAAACACCCTTTGAGCTTCTTGTTGCCACAATACTTTCGGCACAGACCACGGATGTACATGTTAACAAAGTAACGGAGAACCTTTTCAAAAAATATAAGTCCATTAAAGATTACGCTGTAGTTCCCCTTGCGACATTTCAAAAGGACGTAAGCTCCATAAATTTCTACAGGACAAAGGCTAAAAATATTCAGGCAGCAGCAAAAATGATTATAGATAAATTTGATTCAAAGGTACCGGAAACGATGGAGGAACTTACGAGCTTACCCGGAGTGGCGAGAAAGACGGCCAATATAATCCTCTCAAATTCCTATGGAATAAACGAAGGTATCGCAGTGGACACACATGTAAGGCGTGTAACATATAGGCTCGGACTCACACAACATGAAGATCCCCTGAAGATAGAACAGGATCTAATGGTAATAACACAGAAGGAAGAATGGGGAAATCTTTCTCATCTTTTGATATTTCACGGAAGAAAGATATGTCAGGCTAAGAAACCAAATCATCACGAATGTGTCCTCTATGATATCTGTCCCTCAAGGGATATATAAAACAGGGATTCAAGGGTTCGATGGGTCAAGGGTTTGAGGGTTTAAAGGTTGAAAGGTTGACAGGTTAAATATGAAAAAGATTATTCTTTTTTTGATTTTCATCAATCTCTTAGGAACCTCATCATGCTCACGGACAGTAGGCGGTAAGCCTCAGAGTGCTCAAGACATTTTTCTCCCTGAAGGAGAGGGGATAAATGTAGAGGTATGGATAGAAAATCTGGAGATTCCCTGGTCACTCATTTTTCTTCCTGACGGCAGAGCACTGGTAAGTGAGAGGCCCGGCAGGATAAGGCTTATAAAGAACAGAAAACTTCTCAAAAAACCTTACGCAGAAGTGGAGGTAGCCCGTGTAGGAGAGGCTGGATTGATGGGGCTTGCGATTCATCCTGATTTCAAGAATAAACCATACATCTATGCAATGCATACTTACAGAAAAGATGACAACCTCTATAACCGGGTAATAAGACTGAAAGATCTTGGTGACAGGGCAATTTTTGATCGCACAATAATAGACAATATACCAGGGGGTAGATTACATGACGGCGGAAGGATCGCCTTCGGACCTGACGGCCTGTTATATATAGCTACTGGAGAGACCTTTAAGGCTGACCTTGCCCAGGATTTAAATTCTCTGGGCGGTAAGATTTTAAGGATAACTCCTGAAGGAAAGGTTCCCGAAGATAACCCCTTCAGTGGTTCCCCCATTTACTCCTATGGACATAGAAACCCACAGGGGCTTACCTGGCAGATAGGTACAGGTAAGATTTTCGAATCCGAGCATGGACCTTCGGGAGAATTCGGGCACTTTGCCAATGATGAAATAAATATAATTATTAAAGGTGGAAATTACGGATGGCCAAGGGTGATTGGAGCACCAAATTTAAAGCCTTATATAGATCCGATAATAGTCTGGAAGAAGACTACCCCTCCATCGGGGATCACCTTTTATAATGGGAATGTACTGAAACATCTTCAAGGCGACCTTTTCGTGGCCACATTGAGGAGCGAGGCTCTAATAAGAGTCAGTCTCGGTAAGGATCAGGTTAGGAGAATAGAAAGGTGGTTCGCCAGAGACTATGACAATGGAAAATTCGGAAGAATAAGGGATGTGGCAGAAGGACCTGATGGTGCCCTATATTTTCTTACGAACAATAGGGATGGCAGGGGTAATCCTCGATCCGGTGATGACAAAATATATCGTATAATCCCGAAGAGATGAAAATAAATGAAAGAGGCAAAGCCATGGAATTAAGGAAGCTCCAGATGCTTGAACCAAAAAAGAAGGTTGGTCTTGTTGTCGTCATAACCGGTCACGGAAAAGGGAAAACCACTTCAGCCTTGGGTATGGCCCTCAGGGCAGTGGGGCATAATATGAAAATATGTATCATACACTTTATGAAAGGCGATATGTATTCAGGTGAGATTGACGGGGTAAAAAGGCTTGCTCCAAATGTGGAGCTTCATCTTACCGGAAAGGGTTTCTGCGGGATAATGGGCAATCCTTATCCCTATAAAGAGCACAGGGCTAATGCCCAGGAAGCGATAAAACTCGCCAATGAAAAGATGCTTTCCGGAAATTTTGACATTTTGATTCTGGATGAAATAAATAATGCCGTGAAACTGAGATTGGTAGATCTTCAGCAGGTTCTTGATCTGATAGATAATAAGCCACCAGACATGCACTTAATCCTGACCGGAAGAAATGCCCATGAAGAGATGATAAAACGAGCCCATACCGCCACTGAGATGAGGGAGATCAAGCATGCTTACAGGCAGGGGATAGAGCCTCAAAAGGGAATAGATTATTAAAGGTCAGCTGACGCGTAGAGCTTCAACTATATTCATACGTGATGCCCTGAAGGCAGGAAGCACACCTCCCACAAAACCCATGATCAGTGCAAAAAGAAGTGCCAGAGAAATTATTTCGAAGGTGAGGGAGAAGCTGAAGGCAAGTTCAGAAAAGGTCTGCCAGTTCATTGTCGAAACAGTAAAAAACTGTAAAAACGATGCAAAAAAGAGGCCGATAAATCCCCCTGAAAACCCAAGGAGCAAAGATTCTACAAGAAAAACAGTTAAGATACTCGATCTCTGAAAGCCAAGGGCTCGCATGGTGCCTATTTCAGCAGTTCTGTTGGCCACTGCAGCATACATGGTAATCATGGCACCAATGACTGCACCGAGGGAAAATATTATGGTCAGTGATATTCCAAGAATGCGGAGAAATTTTGCCATCATCTCTGATTGTTTTTCATAATACTTAATTTCACGCAAAGCATCCAGGGTTAACCGTGGATCATTTTCGATGCGTTCCTTGAATCTTTCGAATTCAGAAGAATCACGTAATTTAAAGATAACCGATGAATAGGCCGGCCTTCTGAATGCCTGCATGAACTGGTCAACGTCCCCCCATATCTCTGAACTGAATCCTGTATTCCCGGCATCAAAAACGCCCACTACTGTCCAATCCCTCATTGCAAATCGGAGCGTTTCTCCGGCGCCGCCTCCTTTAAAGCGTTTTGCAATACTTTGGCCTGCGATTATTTCTGATGAACCTGTTCTCGGCTGGCGGCCTTGCACAAGTTTAACCTGCGGCCTCAGTTGTAATGAGCTTCCCTCAATTCCCCGTATGACGACATTGGAGGGTTTATCAGTTCCCCGCTTTGGTAAGGCGATGAGTACTACTAATTCTTTTGCCAGCAGTCGCTGGCCTTCAGATCCAATAGCTATTTCCGGCTGTGTCTCAACAATCGAAGCCTGCAGGCGATCTACTCCGCTCTGGACTTCAGATACAGCCGCCTTTCGTATTACCACTACATTATCGTATGAGCCGGTTTCAATTAGCGTTTTTTGTAATCCTTCAGCAAGCATCAAGATAGCTGCAAAGACGAAGACAACAAGAGCCATACCGGAGACTGTAAGCACTGTTGTAAGCCTACGTGTCCAGAGATTGCGCAGGCTGTACATGAAAGGTATTTTCAAACTAACCGATCCTCCTTAAGCCGTCAGCTATACGAATCTTTATCGCTCGCCATGTCGGGAATAGTGCAGCCACCATGCCCACCAGGATCGAGACTACGATATCCATGTATATGGTCTTTGTTTCAACATTAAAGACAGGAAAGTACGTACTCAGTTTGTTACTGAATATATTGGCTGCGGGGAATGTCAAGACAACCCCTGTAGCGCAGCCGATCATTGTGATTAAGAGAGATTCACTTAGAATTAATCCGCTAATATGCCATCCACCAAACCCAAGGGTTTTAAATATTGCATATTCACCGATTCGCTCGCGGGCAGTCATGGCCATGGTATTCGCCACTACAGCCAGGATGATGAAGATCACAACGAAAGAAACAACCTTGATAGCGACGACGATCGCCTCGGTCATGGAAATAAAACTGAGCTGGAAAGCCTTTTCTGTTTCGGTCAAAGTCTCTGCCAGGGAATTCTTGAAGGTTTTATCTATGTGAACAGCTACTTCTGCAGCAAGTCCTGGATCGGCAACACCGATCATATACCAGCCGACCTGGTCAGCCCAGGAATGGCCTATTTTTTTCAAGGTCTCATTCAAATATTCCCAGTGGAAGAAAAATGCAGATTCGTCAATTGTTTTATCTTTGCCAATATAGATGCCGCGAAGCACAAAATCCCATTCACCAGGGAAAATCGTCCCTTTAAGTGTTATGCTATCTCCAATTTTCCAGCCATATTTTTCTATGAGAATGCGGCCTGCCACAGCCGCCTTTCGGTCCTGAAAAAAAGCCTTCTTCTGGTCGGGGGGAATAAGGATTTCAGGGTACAGCTCGAGATAGCCTCTCGGTTCAACAGCATAGTTTGCGAAGAAATGTTTTTCGTCAATATAGATTCCACCGAACCAGGTGCCAAAAGAAACACGCTTCACCCCTTCGATCTGTCGAATCTTCTCTTGATAGGAAAGAGGGAGTGGAAAGATAAGAGATATAGAATTTCTGGTCACAAGGCGACTGGCAGAAGATGCTTCAACACCTGCATACCATGCACTTACCACCGTTCTGAGGAGGCCGAAAGCGAGAATGGCAATGGCAACACCGAAAATCGTCAGAGACGTACGGAGCTTGTGGCGAAAGGCGTTTTTACTAATGATTTTGAGGATGTGCATTCAGGACACCTTTATCGAGATGTCTTATAATATGAGCTTTTCTGGCAGCCCTAGGGTCATGAGTCACCAAAATAATGGTTTTCCCCAGTTCATGAACCAGCCGTTCCATCAGTTCCAGTACATCATTTGCCGAGACCCGGTCAAGATCACCCGTTGGTTCATCGGCAACAAGAATCGCAGGATCCGTCACAATGGCCCTAGCGATAGCCACACGCTGCTGCTGACCTCCCGAAAGCTGGCCAGGGTAATGCTCCATCCGATCAGAGAGATTGACCATCTGAAGGGCAATCTCTACATGGGCCTTCCGCTCCTTTCTGGAGAGCCCTGTCAGAAGTAAGGGAAGTTCCACATTTTCAAAAGCAGTAAGTACAGGAATGAGGTTATAAAATTGAAAGATGAAGCCCACATTTGTAGCACGCCACTCGGCAAGCTCCGTTTCGGAAAGGATAGTAATGTCAACTTCACCAACCTTAATTATTCCACTGCCTGCCCTGTCAATACCGGCGATCAGATTTAACAGGGTGGTCTTACCTGAGCCTGAAGGCCCCATCAATGCGAGGAATTCGCCCTCTTCAATATCTAAAGATATATCTATTAATACGGGGAGGACCTGGTTGCCGCGGCGGTAGGATTTATTCAAATTTCTTATTTCCACAATGGGCTTTTTATTTACCATTATTTTTCTGGAACCTTTATCCTCAAACCATCTCTCATCTTTTCGAGTGGTTTTAGAACAACCCTATCCCCCGCCTTTACGCCGTTCAAGACCTCGAGCATGTCTCCAAGCTTTTCTCCCAATGCCACCGGTGTTTCAACTACCCTGTTTTCTTTGATGAGATAGACCAGCTTTCTCCCGTTACGCGTAATTACTGCAGCGGAGTTAAGGGCTGTACGCGGCTTCTCTTCCTCCTTTTTTACCGCCCTCGAAAGAAAAGCTACTTTTGCGCTCATCTCGGGCAATATTCTCTTGTCCTCATCAATAAAGCGAATCTTTACCATTACTGTAGCTTTGGTTCGATCGGCAGTAGGTACGATCATATGAACTACACCCCGAAATCGGGAGTCGGGCAGGGCATCTAACTGAATCTCGCAGGGTTGTCCTATTCTTACCTGCTGAAGATTTGATTCAGAAACATCGGCCTCAACCTGGAGCGATCTCATATCGGCAATGGTCACCACTGCAGCCTTTGCTTCAGCAGCTGCACCAATGGGAGTTACAATATCTCCAACGTCTGCATTTTTTGTAAGAACTACAGCGTCAAAGGGGGCACGGATCAACGTATAGTCCACTGATACCTTTGCACCCTGCAAAGCAGCCATACTAGCCCTAATGGAAGCTTCTGTTGCTTCCAAGGCCGCCTTTGCGTTTTTGTAACGGGCTTCAGAGGCATCATATTCGGCCTGTGATAAGAATCCCCGGCGAAGCAATTCTTTGTTGCGATTAAGGGTAAGGGTGGCGTCCTCGAGTTCAGCTTTAGTTTGATCAAGATTTGACCGCGCTACATTCAGATTCGCTTCCGCCTGATCCTTTGCAGCGAGAACATCCTCATTTTCCAGGCGTGCGATCACCTGGCCCCCTTTCACCCTGCTTCCTTCCTCAACGGACAGGGAAATGAGACGACCGGTCACCTTTGAAGCCACTGACGCCTTACGCTGGGCCACCACATAGCCGCTGGCATTTAATAATGTAAAGGTCTGGGATGGATAGATCTGCGAAACATTGGCAACCCCCACCGAGATTGCGGGTGTGAAAAGACCTTTAAAATACAGGAATCCCATAAGAGCAACCACTATTATCGCCACGAACCAGTAAAACCTTTTTCTCCTCTTTCGAGGACGTACAACATCTGCGGACTTGTCTATCTTCAATTTGGAGAGATCCACATCTTCCATGAATTCACGCTCCTTGTATATTTATTCGGGACATAACTTTTTATTATATCAAAGTTTTTTCTCCAATAATTGTCATCCCGAACTTGTTTCGGGATCTCCATGGTTTATAATTACTTGGAACCATTAGATTCTGAAACGATCCGTGAATCAAGTTCAGGACATGGTTCAGAATGACAAATAGGTCAACTTTCATATTGTCGGACAGACTGTCTGATGCGGGCCGGAAGGGGTGGCTATTCTCAAAAAGGCTGAGATTATAGTAAAGTGATAAGAATTGCTGAGACGATGAAAAGAAGTCTTTTAGTGACAATCCTCCTTTCAATTTTGATCTCAAACGTTTCTGTCTCTGGCAACGACAAAAACCTGACCGACATAGAAATCTCAGGAGAAGGCAATCCCCGTTATGACAGGTTCAACCAGTACGACGACGCCAAAAGGGAATTAGAAAAAAATCTGGATGATAATCCTCTTCGTAGATGCTCCTATGATGAACTAAATTTGTATAGGGAAGCTATTGAAGCCTATAGGCAGTCGACCGGTGTTAAACCTGATTTTGCGGAGGCTTATGTTAATCTTGGTGTAGCCTACTGCACAATAGGCAAATATCCTGATGCTATCGATGCTTATAAACAGGCAATACAGATAAAATCGGATTATGCCCCCGCCTATAATAAAATCGGGGCAGCCTATATAATTTCCGGCGAATATTCGTTAGCCATTGATTCTTTCAAAAAAGCGATCGATCTTGAACCCGATAACGCCTCAGCACACTTCAACATCGCTATCGCCTATCTCTTTAAAGGTGAGACTATAGCAGCCTTTGATGAATATATAAGGCTTAAAGAACTTGATAAAGAACTGGCAAAGACCCTTTTAGATTTAATCTATTAAGTGTAAGAAAAATTTAGGGTCTGATTTCAATAGGAGTTCCGTCGGGTACAAGTTGCCACATTTCCTCAATCTCTGAATTCGTAACGGCAATACATCCATCGGTCCAGTCCCTGATTCTATGAAATTTTCCGATACCCTCTAACTTTGCTGGCAAACCATGAATCATGATATCCCCGCCAGGAGAAACACCGAGTTTTCTAGCATAAAAAATATCTGATTCATTTGGATAGGATATATGAATTGATAAATGAAATCTGCTTTCCATATTTCGCCTGTCTAAAAAATAATTCCCCTCGGGAGTCCTTTTATCTCCCGCAAAAATCTTATGACCTGCCGGTTGTTTTCCCAAAGCAATCTTATAGGTCTTCCATATTTCCCCATCTCTCAGCAGCATTAAAATTCTCTTGCTCTTGATAACGACGACTTTATCAGCTTTAGCAAGGGCTGATACTTCAACAGGAAGAAGAAAAAAGGAATTTAAAAACAGGACAGATATGATAACATGCAGAGTTAATAAGATTCTCTTTACCATCTGATTTAATATCAGGACTATTATAACAGATATAAGTTTTTATGGAATCAAAAAAAAGATAATCGAACCCTTAAAGTGTTATCCCGAACCACGCCCTGAATTAAGTTCAGGATCTTTGATTTGGATTGTCAACTTCTTCATCAAGCCACATATTGACTGCTGTTCATCGGGTGTGGATCACTCCTGCAATATTTAATATCAAAATGAAGAGATTATTATCGATTACGGTTATAACACTCATTTAAACCCAATAATGCAGACATTGTTCAAAAATTTATTTAACTCGATGAATTTATTAAAAATATCTTTAATTGTTATATTCGTTAAAATATTCCGGGAATCATTAGCTAATAGTACACTAAGATATCGAAAAATAATTTTTTTCACAACATCTGCATTCCCTAAACTGCGTTATTTGGGTTAAAAAGGGCGAGCTTTTTCACTCGCCCTTGATACTTCAAAATTCCTGAGTGTTTATTGTTTGTGAATAACTATGGAACCTCCGGTGATAACCGCTGAAGGATCTGCATCGACAGGCGCTTCAAGCATATTGTCATAGACAATTGCATCTGTCGTCTTATCCCATATCTTGATCCTGAACTTATCGGCTCCACCGCCGCCATTGATCGTGCCGGTACCTTTGTACTGTGCTTTCGGACCAGCAACGACAAGCCAATCATAGCTTCCGGAATGGAAGTTGAGGTTAGCCACCTTGAACTGGAACTCGGTTTCTCCAGTCGGGACTGTCGCACCTTTCTTGTACTTTGAGACGAAGCCAAAAGATGCCTTTCCTACGAGTGTGGGATTAGCCATATACGCACCTGCTGGTGACTCTATCCAGCCACCGCCAGTGACAAAACCGCCTTCAGGGTCATAGACGACCACGAATCGGTAAGTTCCCGTTCCATAAAAATCAGGTTCGTTTCCGTCATGTACTTTCAAGGCGATCGTGTAAACACCGGCAGTATCATATGCATGACTGCCTTCCACCGTCCCCGATCCAGCCGATTCATTTACCGTTCCGCTGCTGGTTGTCCCATCTCCCCAATCCCAAAAAACAGTGTGCGTATCAGTTTTAGAAAGATCATTGAATGGCGCGGCCGCATTTACCGTTCCGTTTACCCGTTGAGGATCTGCCGGCGCCGTGATGTCACCTACAACAGGTTTCTCACAGGCATCTCCCACGCCGTCTCCGTCGCTGTCCGTCTGAGTGTTGTTTTGCGTGTCTGGACAGTTATCACAAGCATCTCCGATTCCATCGTTATCCCTATCCGGCCATCCTTTGTTATAACGGTCGGGACAATTGTCACAGGCATCTCCCATATCATCGCTGTCGGAGTCTTCCTGACCCGAATTTACGACATTAAGACAGTTGTCAGAGGCATCGATAACAGTGTCGCCGTCATCGTCCTGATCGCACATGTCTCCCCGTCCGTCGCCATCAAGATCCTCCTGACCGATATTATGTGAGTCGGGACAGTTGTCA
>JBFMEC010000081.1:0-10378 GCA_040753575.1 Nitrospirota bacterium
GACCTTCAGTATAGAAAAGCCATTGGGTGGCGGTCAGGTGGTTGTTTCCGGCCTGTATAAATATCTGTCCAACTATTTCGATGTGATAGTCCTCTCTATTGTCAGCCACGACCAGGAAAGAAGAACCATACATATCAAGGAAGGATTACAAAACAAAGTAATACCCATGTCATTGGAGGAGACAAAAATTTTATGGGATTTTGAGAGGAAATACGGGATAGGGCTTTCCGATTTTATACATATTGATAATATTTCACTTTCCAGGGAATATATAGAAGCGGTAAAACAATTAGCAGACCAATCTGACGTTCTCATCTTTGAGCATCCTTACTTAGTTAACATCCTTGATCATTTAAAGGCCGGTAAAAAAATAATTTATCATGCCATCGACGTTGAGTTTCTTCAAAAGAAGAATCTTTACGGCAATTTTCCTGAACTGTTAGACAGGGTGAAAGCTGTGGAGGCCAGAGCATGTGACAATGCTCAGGTTATCTTCACAACCTGTGAAGCTGAGAAGAGGGCGCTGAAGGAACTATATCCGGAGATCGGCTGTAAATATATACATATCGTCCCCAACGGCATTGATGCAGACAGGATTCCTTTTATTACACCCCTTGAACACCGGAGCACAAAAAAAAATTATCCTGAATTTCTGGATAAAACAGTATGCCTTTTCGTGGGAAGCTGGCATCCTCCAAATCTTGAGGCAGCGGAATTTGTTATAGACGAATTAGCCCCTGAAAACATTCATATCCACTATCTTTTAGTAGGGAGCGTCAAAGAATTTTTCTACCATAAACATGGCTCCGGGGCTAAGGTTCCACCTAATGTCCATTTCCTGGGGCTACTGGAGGAAGATGAAAAATGGGAGGTCTATAGATTGGCAGATTTCGCTATAAATCCGATGCTCAGCGGGGCAGGAACAAATATCAAGATGCTTGAGTATATGGCCGCAGGATTGCCAGTAATCACAACCCCCTTCGGAGCGAGGGGGATAGACTCAGGTAAATTCCTCTATTTCGAAAAGGTAGAAGATTTTTTTATCGCTATAAATAGTATCAGGCAAAATCCCGAAATTAGACAGGAAACGGTACGCTCTAACCTTCAGACTGTGAAAGAAGATTACAATTTTCCCGTGATAGCAAAAAAGATCAGGGACGTAATATATAAAGAATTATTAGGTGATTATAATCTGCTTCTACTTGATAGACTATCTGATGAATTTTTGAACTTAGGAATATCTGAAGATATGGAAATTCTGGATTCCACGGCAGAGGAGATTGGTAACCTGATCGGAAGCTGATCGACATAAATTATTGAGTATGGATTTCTAACCCCCACAATAAAGCCAATATCAGGGCAGGAAACTGCAAGGAAGTTATCCCTGACTTTTCTATTATGGCTTTTTTTATAGTTTGAAAAAGATTCATATATCATATATCATATATATGAAAAGGAGGTATTTATGAGGAGAACCACAATATTTGCTGATGATAGTCTGATTAATGAAATTAAGGAAATTTCAAAGGAAGAAAACAGGAGTGTAGCAGATATTCTCCGAGAGGCTATGGAGGTTTATATTAAACAAAAAAGGCATAAAAAGAAGAAGATATCTTTTATCGGTATCGGAAGCAGCGGAAGGAAAGATATTGCTGAAAGACATGAGGAGCTACTTTGGAAGAAAGTTACAAAATAGAATCTGTCATTATTGATACAGGTATTATCTATGCACTTGCAGATAAAAAAGATTCGTGGCATAAGAAGGCTTTTGATTTTATAACGATTTTTAAAGGTAAACTGGTTATCCCTTCTCCAGCCATACCTGAAGTATGTTATCTTTTAAACATCTATTTAGGACAATCTGCTGAGATGTCTTTTATTCACTCCTTAATAAATAAAGAACTTAGCATCGAACACTTCAATGCCAATGACCTAATAAGATGCGCCGAACTCCTGAAGCATTATGATAACTTAAATCTTGGATTTGTTGATGCAAGTATTGTGGCTATATCTGAAAGGTTGAAGATACATAGAATCCTCACTACTGATAGAAGACATTTTTCTGTGGTAAAGCCCAAGCATTGTGAAGCTTTCACTTTATTGCCATGAAAGACTTTACAGACGATATCATAGAATCCATATCGAGGGGAAGCTCTGAAGGGTGAACTCGAGGATTCTATTTTATAGGTTGTAATTCCGTCTGTATGTTATAATTAGCAAAATTTATTCAGCGGAAAAGTCTGAATCCTGAATGGAATTTCAATGGCTTTTAATAAGTCCTCTCTGAAATTAGCGCTTGATTCAGAGGTGGAATTGTAATCCATGTTTCAAATAACATGATGGAGGATTTGATTTAACCATGAAAACAGCACTTATTACAGGCATCAGGGGACAGGATGGAGCTTACCTGGCAAAGCTCCTTCTTGAGAAAGGCTACGAGGTTTATGGTACAGACAGGAGAAGCGGAGAGGCAAGTTTCTGGAGGTTGAGGGAATTAGGGATTGAGAGGGATGTGAAGATCAGATATATGGATCTCCTCGAGTTGACAAATATAATGCGTGAAATCGAAAAGATAAAACCCGATGAGATTTATAACCTTGCCGCCCAGAGTTTTGTAAAGGCATCCTTTGAACAACCCATCTTGACATCGGATATAAATGCCCTTGGAGTTTTGAGGCTCCTCGAAGCTCTTAAAACCATAAAGCCTGACACGAGATTCTATCAAGCATCTTCCTCGGAGATGTTTGGTAAGGTTCAGGCAATCCCCCAAAATGAGAAAACCTCATTCTTTCCGAGAAGTCCCTATGCTGTTGCCAAATTGTTTGGACACAAAATAGCAGTAAATTATAGAGAATCTTATAACATGTTTATTTGTTCCGGTATCCTCTTTAATCATGAATCCCCCTTGAGAGGACTTGAATTCATTACCCGGAAATTAACTTATAACATCGCAAAGATTAAATGTGACTCGGAAGATAAGATAATTGTCGGCAATCTTGAAGCGAAAAGAGATTGGGGTTACGCACCGGAATACGTGGAGGCTATGTGGCTTATGCTCCAGCATCCTGAACCCGATGACTATGTAGTCGCTACAGGCGAAACACACTCTGTCAGGGAATACATTGAACTGACTTTCAAATATGCAGGATTCGACATATTCTGGACCGGCAGCGGTATTAAAGAAAAAGGTATTGACGAAAAAACAGGAAAGATCCTGGTCGAAATATCTCCAGAATTTTTCAGGCCTGCAGAAGTGGACTTCCTTCTGGGGGATTATTCCAAGGCAAAGGAAAAACTTGGCTGGCAGCCTAAAACTAAATTCGAAGACCTGGTGAGAATCATGTTCGAGGCAGATCTGAACAGAGTTGAAGGAATGGTAAAATATAACTTAGTCCGCTTGTAAGTAGCTGTCTGGCGTTTTATATAGATCCAATGTTCTGCGGGGCAGACACACATCTGAGTGTAAATGCGCGTTCTTCTGAATACCAAACCGCTCGTCTTGTCTAACAGGACAGGCGTAGGTTATTATGTCTTCAATCTTTATCGCGAACTCCTGAAGTCAGGCATAGAGGTCATTCCAACACTTGACACAGGATCACAGAGGTTTCTTAATTCTTTAAGTAGATTATCTTCCCGGCTGAGAATTCTCTTCGGGAAATGGTATCCTCCAATTGTGAAAAATGTTGGTGATACTTTAATCGGTCACCTCTTCAAGAGAGAAACCGCTTCATCCTATGATTTGTATCATGAAACAAGTCTGGACCTGCTGCCAGAAATGAACATAACAAAGGTTTGTAATCTTTATGACCTTTCCTTTGTGAGCTGTCCTGATTATTTAACAGAGGATTTTGCCCATTATGCGAAAAATAATGTAATAAAAAATGTTCAAATGGTAAAGAGGATAATGGTCAATTCTCAATTTATAAAAGATGAAGCAACAGATTTCCTGAAAATACCCGACGAAAAGATAGATATTATCCCCCTGGCACCGTCAAGTTTTTATCGTCAACTGGGAAAGGGTCATCCTAAGCCTGAGGAAGTGACAAGATTTACTGAAAAAGATTATCTTCTATATGTTGGAACTGTCGAGCCCAGAAAGAATTTAAAGACATTAATCAGGGCTTTCAAATATTTAAGAGAAAGATACGATCTTTCATTAATAATCGCCGGCGCCCTTGGTTGGCTCTATGACGACATAATCTCATATCCGGAGGAATTAGGGATTAAAGGCGATGTTATATTTACACGCTACGTTGATGAAAAATTACTCCTCTCTTTGTATAACCACGCTTCGATCTTTATCTATCCTTCACTTTATGAGGGCTTTGGTTTGCCGCCTCTTGAGGCAATGGCATGTGGAGTCCCGATTATCATTTCTGATATCCAACCCCTTAGAGAACTAACGGGTGACGCCGCATTGGCTTTCGATCCCAAAGAAGCCGAAGGACTTATGGATTTGATCGATAAGTTAATATCTTCAGAATCTTTAAGATCAGAGATGATACAAAGGGGCCTTCGGAAAGTAAGAGAATACTCATGGGAAAACGTAGCAGCACTGACCATTCAAACATATCGAAGGGCAATAGAGACATGAAGATTGGCATAAATGGTACCTTTCTTAATGAAAAACCGACGGGGGCCGGTTTATTCACTAAAGAAGTGTACCGGACTTTATTATCACTGAATAGAGAAATACTCCTCTTTTCTCCTGTTTCAACTGATAAAATGCCATCAAATTCTATATATAAGGTGCCCGAAATGATGAAGGGTTCCCGGAGATTATTGAACAGCCTTTACAGGTTTTTTTATATAAATACAATTTTACCAGGGCTCTGCAAGCTCAAAGGTGTAGATGTCCTTTACTGTCCGATTTTAGAGTTTCCTTTCATTTCGCATACACCTACTGTAGTCCATATTCATGACCTGCACTTCATCCATTTCTCATCAGAATTCGGATTTGCGGCACCCCGGCTTAAATTTTCTCTAAAGATAATAAGGCGAATAGTGAAGCGGGTAATAGTCTCTTCGGAATTTATCAAGAATGAATTGATCAGACTGACCGATATAAGGGAATCTCAGATTGACGTTGTACCGCTTGCTTACAACAATTCTGTGTTCAAGCCTATGCCGTTGGAAATTAGAAAAGACTTCTTAAATAAAAATGGCCTGAGGGAAAATTATATATTATTCGTTGGAAGCCTGTTCCCATACAAAAATTTAAAGACACTGGTAGATGCATTTTTGAGAATCAAAGATAAGATACCCCATTCCCTCGTTGTAGTGGGCAGAAGAGAATTCTCTTTGAAACCTCCGGTGAAAGATGAAAGGATTACGTACATGGATTATGTGGATGGGGAAGATCTTCCATTCTTTTACTCCTGTGCAGATTTATTTGTCTACCCTTCATTGAAGGAAGGTTTCGGCATTGCACCCTTAGAGGCAATGGCATGCGGTACGCCTGTTATCTCCTCTAACGGTGGTTCTTTGCCTGAAGTGGTCGGAGATGCAGCGATACTTTTTGATCCTGAAGACAGTGAATCACTGAGTGAGTTAATCATCAATGTAATTAATAATGAAGGATTGCGAAAGGAGTTGATAGAAAAAGGATTCAAAAATATAAAAAATTTTTCCTGGAGAAAGACGGCAGAAGGCATTCTTGCATCCTGTGAAAGGACGCTGAAGGAAAAGGGATGAAGATCCTTCATCTCCTGTATGAGAGTAAGGACGATTATTTTGGAATTGGTGGTGTGGGAATCAGGGCATATGAGATCTATAAACACTTAAGAGATCGCCATGATATCACCCTTTTGTGTAAAAAATATATAGGTGCTGAAGATAAAGAAATAGAGGGATTCAGGCATATTTTTGTCGGCACTGAGAGTAAAAGTCTTACAAAAACGTTACTATTCTATGCCTATCATGCTTCACTTTTTGTTAAAAGATATGGAGATGAGTTTGATATCATAATTGAGGAATTTTCCCCTGCGATTCCGACATTCCTGCATGCCTTTACAAAAAAACCTCTAATCCTTCAAGTGCAGGGGCATACCGGCAGGCTCTATTTTAGAAAATACAATCCTGCCTATGCCCTTGTGCTTTCTATCCTTGAATACCTGAGACCAGGATTTTATGATAATTTTATTTTCATAAGTTCAGAGACTCTTAAGAAATTGTTTTTGGGAAGAAAAAAATTTTTTGAGATTATTCCAAGTGGCGTATCTCCTGAATTGTTCACCATTCCCCCTGATACAGGAACATATATCCTCTATCTCGGAAGGATAGATATATGTGGTAAAGGTCTTGATATTCTCATCAAAGCATATGACAAATTTTTTAAAGCCTTTCCTCACATCAAGTTGGTTATTGCAGGAGATGGAAGAGACCGAGAAAGGCTTAAGACTCAGCTAACAAAGATATCTGAAGATTTAAGAAAAAACATCGTGCTCGTGGGCTGGGTTTCAGGAAATAAAAAGATAGAAGTCATTGATAATGCCTTATTCTGTGTATTTCCGTCGAGGCACGAAGTGCAATCCATCGCTACCCTTGAGGTGATGGCTCGAGGGAAAGCAGTCATTGTGAGCGATATTCCTGAATTCAGCTATATAAGTAGAATTGGAGCGGGAATATCTTTTAGAACCGGAGATGCCCTCACCCTTGCTGAATCCATGGAAAAGCTGATGACAGATAATGAAAGGAGAAAGATGGGGGAGAGGGGAAGGGATTGGGTAAAGAATTATACATGGGACAGAATAGCCTTGAAATACGAAGAGTTTCTTCACAAAGTCCTGGAAAGAGGTTGAATCCCATAAAGTCCGATAAAAGCCTTTCCGGAAGTATCAAATGGTAGTTGATGAAATAAAAATTGTTCAAAAGGAAAACTGCTTTGAATTACAAGCGGAGATTGTATACGGCCATCATGGCAATCAGAGGTTTAATCTCTGGTACCGGTTGCCTTCAGAACTGAGGGAGTTCGTACAACCAGAGGGCTCTCCCTTTTTAGCAGCTACTATGCTCCCAGGCATGGCCTTAGGAGAAGATCTATTCATCAATGGAAAGGTCTCAAAGAAACTTCAAGATAACCTTAAAATCCTTATGGATATCTATAGATGCTGGGACAGTAGATTAAGAAAGATTAAAGTTGAATTTAACTCCTTTAAAGAATATCTATTTACTTCGCCAGAGATCGGTAGTTTCTTCTCATTAGGTGTAGATTCTTTTTATACCCTTCTAAAAAATGTAGAAGAACACCCATCAGATGATAAAACAATTACCCATCTAATCGTCATACAGGGCTTTGACATTCCCCTGGAAAATTCGGACCTGTTTAACAGGACTGTAGTAAATGCCCAGAGGGTTGCAAGAGAATTTAATAAAAGGATCATTCCCCTGACCACAAATCTGCGAGCCTTCAGCGACAAGATTGTCGAATGGGGAAGACTTCTATCATGGAGCGGCCATGGCAAGTATAGGTCTTGCCATGGAGGACCTTTTTGGTTCGATACATATACCATCCACTGTCTCCTATGCCACCCTTTTCCCTTGGGGATCGCATCCACTGATAGATCCTCTCTGGTCCACAGAGAAATTATTGTTTATTCATGATGGCTGCGAGATAAGCAGGATTAATAAAATTTTGACAAAAATTGCAAAATCACCCATCGCCCTGGAGACACTGCGTGTATGCTTTTACAATCCCCGGCAAGAGTATAACTGTGGTCGATGCGGAAAATGTCTCAGAACAATGATCTCTTTGCATATTGCGGGTGTTTTGCAAGATTGCAGGACCTTCCCTCACACCATCCCTGTTGATGATCTTCGACAGCTCACCATAGATAATGAAGCAGCGAGGATTGTTACTAAAGAGATTTTAAGTAAGCTCGGGAATTCAGAAACAGACCTGCAAATAAGATCTGCCCTTAAGGAATGCCTGTCAAAGTATGAGATAGAAATGGCTGAAGCCGATGTTTCTGGATTGGAAACGACAGGAACAGGGCAGTCTGAAATGAAAGTTGCCCTCCTGTTGCCGATAGCGACTTATCACCCTCCTAATCTTGGTAATACCATGATCTGCGAATCCTTCAGGCGACTCTTAAAAAGAACAGGTTTCACGGGCAAGGTGAGGGAATTTTCGTTTCTGAAATCCCCCTCGCAGGAAGAACTAAAACAGATCAATAACTGTGATCTTGCAATCTTCGTTGGCACAAACATTTTTCAGGATGCACATCCCGGCTGGGAATGGACGGCCGGAGACTTAGAGAAAATAGAAATCCCCTACTGGCTTTTTGGGGTTGGCTACAGTGGTCCTTTAGATCCTCCAGAGGCATGGGCATGGCAGATTTCCAGAGAGACACAAGACTTGATAGATTGGACAAGAGGAGCAAAAGGGATAGGTGTCCGCGACCCCCGTACGGAGGGCTGGTTAGCTTATTTTGGTGTTCCCTCTGAACTCATCGGTTGTCCTGTATTGGCCTATCCAGAGAACTTCGACGGCCTCAGCCCTGGAAAAGAAAAGCCTGTTCTGGCCGTACGCAAAATCCTACTCCATGGTGCAGAAAAGGAAGTCCTTTCAGCCCAGGATTTTCTGGTTGAAGAGTTCTTTAAAGAGTATCCCCGGGGTGTAAGTATCATCCAGGAACCGGCTGACCTGCTCTCACTTGAAGGCAAGCCCCGGATAAGAGAATTTGAGGAGATTAAAGCAGCACTCTCCGATGCCCTTTTCACAATCTCCACAAGATTGCATGCAGGCATGTTCTCAGTTTCCTGCGGGAGACCTTCAATTTTTCTGTCTCACGATAGCAGGGTTGCATCCTTCTGCGATATGTTGAAACTTCCCTTGAGAAGACTGACCACAGAAGATGTAGAAAAGGCATTTGAGGCAGCTAAGAACATAGAGAAAGGGGACCTTTCTGAGCTCGATGGGGCATCTCATCTTATTCCATTCTACAGGAATAGATTGGAAGATTATCTGAAGAGGGTATTTTCGCTGTCAGAGAAGTATCAATGTCGCAGAGTTAAGGAAGACCCTCAAATTAATCTGCGCACCAGGGACATGGAAATAATAAGGCTGCGTCAGGCATTGTCTAAGAAAGACAATGAACTGGCTTTATTAAAACAATCGCTCATCGAAATAGAGAATAGCTTGACCTGGAGACTGCTCAGGAAGTATGACGGTTTTATAAACCTCCTTCTCCCTCAGGATTCAAGAAGGCGACTCTGGTATGACCAGATGATTTCCACAGTCCAGATCATTCTGAATGAAAGCAGGGAAAATCTTTTTACAGGAGTCAGACAAAGGCTGAAACAAATCCTTTACAGTTTTTTCCCTGCCAGGATCGATGAGACCAGTGAAGAAGACCTGCTGGACGGAAGAAAGAGGCTCATGATCGTGGTACCCACAATGGAGATGGGCGGTGCGGAACGTTGTACGGCTATTCTTCTGGAGCATGTGAACAGGACACTTATTAAACCTGAAGTCGTCACAATCTTCGATAGAAAAAGATTCTATCCCATTCCCCGGGATATTAAGGTATATGTGCTGGAGAAACAGCCATCTCTTTTGAAGCCGCCACTCAATCTTTCCCTGCCTGATCATCTCCATAGATACATGAAAGATCTTGCCTGGATGGAGATGACTGCCCTCAAACTGGCAATGGTAATCCAGAAGCGAAGGGCCTCTGTCGTACTGGCTCAAGATTATTATGCCTCCATAATCTCTTTGCTGGCTAAGAAACATCTTCCTCCATCGATAAAATATATTGTCAGTGCCCATAGCGATCCCACCGGATTATTTTCTATTGATAAGAAAGATGAGCTAAAATCTTTTTTAGTACGAAGACTTTTCAACCATGCTGACTGTATCCTGGCCGTCAGCGACAGCATAGCTCAGGAGCTGAAAAGAACCTTCGCCACAGGATCTGAGAAAATCCTTTATATTCAGAACCCCCTCAACCTCGCTCAAGTGAAAAACTTGGCAGAGGAAGAAGTAAAGGAACATCCATGGTTCGTTGAAGATATCCCGATCATATTGTATGTCGGACGATTGGCACCATACAAAGGATTGGATTACCTCTTGCGCGCAATATCGATGGCTCGAAAATCGATAAAACTTCGATGTGTGATAATCGGTGAAGGGGGTGAAAGAAAGAAGCTTCAGAAACTGGTGCGTCAGATGGGAATCCTCAAAGATGTTCTGTTCCTGAGAAAACAACAGAATCCCTTCAAATTCATGAGAAGGTCAAGTGTTTTTGTTCTTCCCTCGCTTTTTGAAGGGCTTCCTTATGTCCTCCGAGAGGCACTTGCCTGCGGTTGCCCGGTGATTGCAACTGATTGCCAGGGCGGGGGACCAGCTGAAATTCTGGAACAGGGAAAATGCGGACAA
>JBFMEC010000082.1:0-10270 GCA_040753575.1 Nitrospirota bacterium
TAACAGTAGCTTTGGCTATCATGTTATACCTCCATAATTATTGTTATAACACTATATCATAAGGTATATCTCTAAATCAAAGGTATACAATTTAATCAACAGAATTGCCTGAACTGCTAAGTGGAACTTGGCGTGAATTGAAATGAGCAGAGGATAAAGACTAAATCATTTAAAATTTACCCTTATAAACCTCCTCTTCCCAACCTTAAATAAATAACTCCCCCTTGCCAGCTTTCCGTCAAGATCACTATATTTTTCGTCATTTATTGTAACCCCTCCCTGCTTGATGAGCCTTATGGCCTCGCTTGTACTCGATGCCAGACCCGAAAGTTTCATAATCTTAGGAATCCACATCTCATCTCCCTCCCATCCAACATCGACAACGGGAATTTCTTCGGGAAGGCCCTTTTCTCTAAAGACGTGATCAAACTCCTCTTCTGCCCTGAGGGCTTCTTCTTTACCCCGGTATCTTTCAACAATTTCAAGGGCAAGATTTTCCTTTGCACGTTTTGGATGAATCGCGCCCTTCTTTATCCCTTCCTTCAGAGAATTAAGTTCTTCCTCAGATATATGGCTCAGCAGTTCATAATACCTGAGCATGAGTTCATCACTTATGGACATTATCTTACCGTATATTTCTTTGGGTGATTCATTGATGCCAATGTAATTCCTAAGGCTCTTACTCATCTTCTTAACCCCATCAAGACCCTCAAGTAGCGGCATGAGAATAAGTGATTGTGATGCCTGGCCATATTCTCTCTGGAGCTCTCTTCCTACAATGAGATTGAATTTCTGGTCTGTTCCTCCGAGTTCCACATCAGCCTGAAGTACCACAGAATCATAACCCTGTATTAAAGGATATATGAACTCGTGGATGCTGATGGGGTTTTGACTGATCCACCTCTGCCTGAAATCATCTCTTTCAAGCATTCTTGCAACGGTGTATTTACTTGCAAGCCGTATCATATCCTCTGCGTTCATACCCGACATCCACTCTGAGTTAAAGACTATCCTCGTCCTTTCGGGATCCAGAATTTTGAATATCTGCTCCTGGTAAGTCTTTGCATTTTCCAGGACCTCTTCTCTGGTAAGGGGTTTCCTCATCTCGCTCTTTCCACTGGGGTCTCCAATCATGCCTGTAAAATCTCCGATAAGAAACATGACCTCGTGACCGAGTTCCTGAAATTGCCGCATCTTTTCGAGTAAAACTGTGTGGCCGAGATGGATATCGGGGGCTGTAGGGTCAAAACCTGCCTTAACCCTCAGAGACCTTTTCTCTTTACAGGATCTTTCAATCTTCCGCAAAAGTTCCTTCTCCATGATTATTTCGACTGCGCCACGCTTTAGAATCTCAAATTGCTTTTCGGGTTTGAGCATGGTTTGTATAATAAAACCTGGGGATTGATGCCGTCAATTACAGCTAATCCTTCTTACGGGCAGCCAGCAATAGGATGGCAAGTGTTGTAATGCCGATCAGGAGAGCAATCTTACCAACGAAGGCGAAGAGTAAACCTGATAACAGGAACAATAGAAATAGAGGGATTATCAATGCTCCCAGGAGTTTCAAATCCCTGGGTGATCTTCTGATCTGTAAAAAAACAAATCCTGCCACGAAGAGAAGGATAATAAAAAGTATCAAAGGTAATAATTTCATTTTAATAGTTTAAGAGCTTGACCCTGAAATATCAAGCATTTGACACATCATATATGATATCTTTATACTTTAACTATGTTGAAGATCGGCGTGGTTGATGGCCAGGGAGGCGGTATTGGAAGCATTATAGTAAAAAGGCTCAGAGAAGAATTCGGAGACTCCATAGAAATCCTTGCCCTCGGAACAAATGCAACTGCCACGGCTGCTATGATGAAGACAAGGGCAAACAAGGGTGCAACAGGTGAAAACGCAATTATCTGGAATGTTTCCAGGGCCGACATAATAATAGGTCCGTTGAGCATCGTTCTTCCCAATGCGATGCTCGGAGAACTGACACCAAGAACAGCAGAGGCGATAGCATCAGGCACCGCAAAAAAGATTCTTTTACCTCTTAATCAGGAAGGAGTAGACGTCATAGGGGTGGAAAAAGAGCCTCTTCCCCATCTGGTGGAAAAAATCATAGAGACTCTGAGACATGTTATTGAAAAGGAGAAGGAACATGTGTGAAGCAAATGCTTATGTTTACAAGGACGGGAAAGAAGAACTCTATCTGGAGAATGTCGATATCATGAGACCCGAGGAAGGGAAGATCTATCTCAGAAACTTCTTCGGAGAACAGAAAACCTTTGAAGGAAAGATCAGGGAGATCTCGCTTTTAAATCACAAAATAGTCCTTGAAAAAAAATAGAGGATCGACTTTACTCCTTTCCCATAATCTGCACATATCTCGCAATGCCGTTCCTCGTAATTAACCCTTTGACTATACCATTCTCTGTTGCCACAACCCTTCCCTTATCTTCGGTTATCATCAATTCCAGAGCCTTTAAGGCCTCGTCCTCAGGCGAAACCTCCCATTTCCTGTTATGAGGAACAAGAACGTCTGATACCCTCGCCCTCGGCCATTCTTCTGTGGGAACATCCTTTACCTCTTTGAGTGTTATGATTCCTAAAAACTTCCCATCTTCAAAGACAGGAAATCCTCCATAACCATATTTAAGAAAATATTTATTTACAGCCTCATCAAGGGTAGTCACTGAATTTAAAGTGACAATATCTTTGACCATCACTTCTTTCACCTTCACGCCTGAGAGAATTTCCTGAAGACCGGCCTGCTGATAGCTCGCCTGGGCTGATGTGTAAAGAAACCAGCCGATGAGCATAAGCCACAATCCTCCGGGAAGGCCCGCGAAGATCGAAAGGAGGCCTGATAAGATGAAAAGGAGGGCTATCTTCTGGCCAATGCTGGATGCCTTCCTTGTAGCATAAAAGAAATTTTTTGTCTTTTTCCATATGGTTGATCTTAATACCCTGCCGCCATCCATTGGAAAGCCGGGTATCAGATTAAATACTCCGAGAATAAAATTGATCTCTGCAAGGTATGCATAAAAGGCCTTCATGCCCGGGCTGGCCGAGGCGGAATAAAATAGAAAAAAGATAACTGATAGAAGAAAACTTGAAAGGGGACCTACGATCGCAATTTTAAGCTCCGCCTTCGGGTCCGGAGGTTCACCTTTCATCTGTGCAACACCGCCGAAGATAAAGAGTGTTATGCTGACTATAGATATCCTGTGTCTCCTGGACATGTAGGCATGAGCGAGTTCATGAAATGCAACGGAGGCAAAAAGCAATAGTGCCGCTATGGAACCTTTTATCCAGTAAGAGGAAGTGGGCAGGTCAGGCGCGGCCTTCGGAAAATAATAGGTGGACAGAGACCAGGTTATCAAACCAAAAATTATAAGCCATGAAAAATGAATCCTTATGGGGATTCCCATTATGGAGAGTAACTTCCAGGAACCATGGAATAAGGAACCATTCATGATTTTCTATTTTCTCTTGTACAGTCCTACAATCTGTGCCTGAGAAATGATATGTCCCTTCATGGCCCTTTCCAGATCAGCCTTTTTCGAATCCGGGTTCAGATTCAGGAGAGTATTCAGCCATTTTCCCTCCTTTCCAGTTATGCTCCCCCTCCGCCACCACCGCCTGATCCATCTCCACCCCCGGGAAATCTGAGTCTCTCGGCGGGCAGCAAGAGTCTTATCGTAACCTTCACCTTACCGCCTTCCTGGAGCCAGTAATTGATATCCAGAACGTCACTTATCCCATAGGCAACAGGGTCATACAATGGCTTTAGTTCATAACCGATGGCCTTTCCCTGAGGATCAAGGATCCTGCTTAAGAGAGAATAACGATATGACCTGTGAAAGCTCACAAAACTCTTTGCCAGCCTGAGGGCCTCTTCAGCCTGGACGTTCTTTATTATTTTGTAATCAAATTCTGGTGCATAGGGAACAAACTCATAGCCGTCTCCTGCCACGTCGAGGATAGCCAGGGTCTCAAGGTCATCGGAATATCTACCCCCGTAGAGTATTAGATTGAAATCTCCGGTTACCCCGGCATCTCTAGCCGCCTCTGTCTTCAGTCTAACACTGGCACAGGAACTCAACGTAAGTAATAAGATGGCTAGAATGAAGACCCTTGCGTTAATGATTCTCTTTATTTTATCGGCCATTGTATTACCTCCTTTCAAAAACCTTGTACTTATTTCCATTCAAGGATTTTATATCCAAGTTTTTCCATACTATCTTCGATAACCTTTAATAAATTTTCTTTCGTTATCCTCGAGCTATCAAATTGTATCTCTATCTTACCGTCAACAACCTCTATGGACTCGACACCATTCATCTTACCAATAAATCTTCTTAGTGCAAGAGAACATTCATCGCAGAACTCCTTTTGAAGAGACAGGGTGATCTTATCCATGACAAACTCTCCGTGTAAAACTTTTCTTTTTAGATGATTATATCATTTCCAATCTTTATGTCAAATTTTATGGAGATTTTTTGTCAAAAGAAAAACTTAAAGCTTACTCCTTTAAAAAAATGCGGACTTTAAGCGATAATAAAAAATGCATTTCATCTTTATTTCCATGCCCTATGCGAGGTTTATTTCAAAGTGGTTCTCCCATGTCCCAAATATAAACTTAGGTATTATCCAGGCCTTTCTTGCCAGGAAGGAAAAAAGTGTAAAGACCTTCCACTTTCATCTAGATTTTCTCCCCTTTCTGAGTCGTTTTGACCAAAAGATCTGGGAGAATTTCCTGTCACAGTCAGAACAATTTGGCATTGAATATATGGGATTGGATTATGTATTTGCCTCGCTCCTTTTTGAAGATAAATATTTGAATTCAAAGGAGAGGTTCAGAGAACGTCTTGAGTCCATCGGATTAAGTCTCAAGGATCTTGAAGCATTAAGGCGGATAGCGAGACTCTTTATTGATTTTGCCTTTTCAAGACTCTCGCCCTATCTTGAAGGAACAAAACTCATAGGTTTTAGTTCTTCCCACTATCAACTGAGCAGTTCCCTTTTGATGTGTTCAAAGATCAAGAAAGTTCACCCTCATATTCAAATAGCTATTGGTGGAAAAGACTGTTCCGGTGCCTTTGCGTATGAACTGTTGTCCAACATTGAATTCATAGATTATGTGGGAATTGGTGAGTGCGAAGTAACTATTGATAGGCTGCTGGAACATATCTCCTCAAATGGAAAGGAATTATGTAATCTGCTTTACAGAGATGAAAAAGGGGAAATCAGAAAGGCTGATTCAGTGCCGAACATTTCCATTAATTCTCTCCCTTTCCCAAAATATGATTTTGAAGATTTTCCTGTGGAACTTGGTGAGGTAATCTTGCCTCTGGAACTCGGCAGGGGCTGCCCGTGGAAGAAGTGCACCTTTTGCCCCGACGAATCATATAATATC
Source organism: Nitrospirota bacterium (assembly GCA_040753575.1). Lineage (GTDB taxonomy): Bacteria > Nitrospirota > Thermodesulfovibrionia > Thermodesulfovibrionales > SM23-35 > JBFMEC01. The sequence goes on from JBFMEC010000082.1 coordinate 5,415, forward strand.
CGGTGCCAGACAAAAACAGCAGAGCAGGTGAAGGCAGAAATCGAATACTATCAGAGTGTCTCAAAGGATCTGAGAAATTTTTTTATCCTCGATTCTGATGCCCTGAAGGATCCAAAAGAAATCATCGAATTATCGAGGTACCTCGAAGGAAGGGATCTCCTGTTTCACTACGCAGAATTTCGTGCTGAAAAGATGGATAAAAAAACATTGAACTCAATCCTGCATTTCGGAAAGTGGATATCGAACTTTCAGATTGGCATCGAAACCTTCAGTGATAGAGTGTTGCATTTGATGAATAAGGGGGTCACTGTTTTAAAAAATGTTGAGGTATTGAAAGCAGCAGCCGAATTGGGGGTTCCCGTACAGTTTAATCTTTTTACCTGTTTCCCCAAAATGACGAAGGAAGACCTCAGCGAAAACTTCAGAGTCATGGATCTGATCACCCCTTTACTGGCCTATGAAAATATCCTCATATATCCGGGAGAATTCTATTTGCCAACAGATTGCCCGGTCTTCTTGAATATCGACAATTACTCTCTCAAAAGGCACAGCGATTCCATCTTCTCCAGTATCTTTGAAGATTTTCCTATGCCTTCCTATTCCAATTATCCCTATCCCTATCAGTTTGATAATGATGATGAGCAATACAGGATGTCGGTGATGATAAGAAAAAAGGTCGAAGAGATCAAGAGCAAAGGCCCGAAAGATAATTATATGTTTTATGAAAATTCCCCCGGGGGTCTGCGTATCATGCTGTGCCGAAATGGACACGAAATTGTTCATATTCTTGATTCTCCCGAGAAGGAGGTCTATCTCTCGGCTATGGTAAAACCTCAGAAAATAATTAAAGTATCTGAAAAGTTGGGTATCTCCTTAGATGATGTCTATTCCATTTTAGATGAATTTGAGCAAAAGGGCTTGATACTTTATTCCTCCGACAGGAAATCCTTCCTATCCTTGGCAATACAGAAAAAGACCCCCTGAAGAGATACGATTAATGAGCATATTTTTCTAATCTCTGGAGCACTTCGATATGCAGCCATTCTGTAGGCACTATCCGGAATTCTATCCACTCAGTTTCTTTGGCAGTTGGTTTCACAGGCATCACAGTAGCTGCAAAGTATGTCCCGTAATCCCTTTCAAGCTTCGGCTCTGCAGCGTACAGAGAGTTTAATATCAACCTGGCCCTTTCTTCCATCCGGAATCTTCTTTCTTTACTCAATTCAGTATCCGGACTAAGCGGCAATCTTATACCGACCAGGATAAGACTAATATGGTCCCTGATTGTCTTGTCATTCAGGGCAGAAAGAAAAAAGTGACTCAACTTCTTCATGATCAACGACTCTGACCTTTTTATGCCGAGTTCACTGTCAAACAACATGGACTGCTCGATAAGAATAGACCGACTCTTAAATTTGATATCCTTTACTTCATCTTTTCCGAATTCTTTCGAGAGTAAACTGTTGATGTTCTGGTTAAATTCGATTCTGGGCTCTGAAAGGGCAAGAGCGGGTTCCAGAAATCTCTGAATATTGACGGCCCGATAATAGAGGATCGCACTTAAAAGCAACAGCCCGATCAGTATCAGGCTAAGTATAGGCCCCGAGGGCAGGGTAAATTTTCTGATAGAGCGGATTTTCATTTTTTATAATGTAGCATCTAATAGTTCCAGGTTCCTTATTGCAGCATCGAAATCTTTTTCGGAAATATCCGTTGGTTGATGGATAGCTTTGTTTCTTAACCTCAGCAATTGTTGGAATAGCCCTTTCCTGTATTGACTGAACCTTTGGGTGCTTTCAAGCGCCCTCAGGCACTCATAAAGCACAGGGATCGAACGCCCCAGAAACATGCTGGTGAATGACTTAAGCTGTTTCTCCAGATAGTATCCTAAAAGAAGGGATGCTACGACCTTCTCACCTTTCCTATAATAATCCAGCGCTTGTTCAGGAGAAATAGCACCTTTAAAGATGCGTATGTTTTCGCCGGACTCGATCTCTCCAGGGGCAATATTCTGTATCTTTTGATACACTTCAAGACACTTTTCTATCATATCCTTCTCGAGGTAGGATTCAGCAAGTAAAAACAGTTCACGTATCTTATCGGCACCCTCTTTCTGCTTTAAGGCAAAAGAATAGGCATTCTGAAGTGCCTCTGTCTTGTCGTCCTTTTTGTCCAGCACATCAAAATGTCTGGCCCAGCGCTTTTCCTTTAAAACATTATCTTTTGTAAAGTGGAACAATTGCTCCAGGACCTCGCTTTTATTAAGCCTGCCGCTTATAACTATTATGTTTAGTGTCGGATAATTCTCAAATATCTCAGGCAGGGCATCTAAGCCTTCATTCATACGGTCAAACTCTATATCCAGTGTCAGCAGATCAAAAATCTGGGTGCTCAGGAGTTGCAACGCCTGTTTAACGCTGGGGGCCTCATGAAACCTGAAGTCAGGCTCCTCAGCACCGATTGCCCGCTCTATCTCAAGTTTCAGGAGTTCTCTATCTTCATAGTTATCATCAGCAATGAGCACTCTAAACATTGATGGCCTCCTCAACGAAGGGCAGATTAATGATTATCTCTGTGCCTATACCCGGGGCTGTATATTCCTTACCCACACGGATCTTCCCCGCATGAAGACCGACCACATATTTAACGAAATATAATCCCTGGCCCCAGCCACCGTGAGTACCCCTACCCTTATAGAAACAATGTTCTGCTTCCTCTTCGTCCATTCCGACCCCCTCATCACGGAATGAAATAGAACAGTATCGCCTTTTGAGGTCATTATCAAGGGCATAAGATATGAAGATACGCGCACGGACCTGACCAGGTTTTTTATACTTTATGGCATTATCTATCAGGTTCTCAAAGACTGTCTTTAAGAGGGTTGATGAGGCGAAGATCGCGGGAGAAAATATTTTGTTTTGAAAAGAAAAATCAGCAAAATCGCTGTACTGTTTAGCCAAGTCGTCAAGCATTTCCCGGAAGTTTACCTTTGCAAAGTCTATCAGTCCTGCTTCCCGTTCGTCCGAAATCCTTTTAAAGATATCGATATCAGCAAAAAGCTTGTCCAGGTTGTCGTCAATACGCCTTCTTACATCCGATGGAACGTCAGAAAGCAGGTTTATTCGACGCTTTATCCTGCCAAGATTATTTTTGAATTCATGGCCGATAGTAGCAGAGATGTAGCGAATAAATTCGTTACGTCGTGCAATCTCTTGGTTTTTCAACAAAAGCAATTTGTTCTCACGGGCCCTTCTCTGCTTTTGCTGATAAACAAGGGTCAGATAGATGCAGAGGATCGCAAAGGAGCCAATCATTGTCAAGAAGGTATAGCGGGCTATTCTGTTTGATGCATCAAGACGACCCTGTAAGATAGAAAGGCGCTTCTCCACGGTATCCTCGACTGAAAGGGATACCTCTTGTTTCCAGGGAATCAGCAAAGGCATTAATCTGTCAAAGGGCTTTATGAAATGGTCTGTATAAACCATCCAGAGCAGGAGCCAGGTAAACAGCACCAACGAAAGCATTATGATATGCCTTGCAATATTCAAAGCACCCTTGATCGAGAAAGACATATTTTATTTTAACGATTTCAGTCACTCATTGTCTATGAGCACAATCTGCTCAAAAGGAATTACTGATAACAAGACTGATAGAGAAAAAAATTGGTAAGAGTTACCCAAAAATATTATAATTTGAAATTTAGATATATTAGTAATACAAATTTTATATAAGAGGTCTTTTATGCGTATGGATGAAAAATCGGACTTAGATCAATCCGGTGAAGAAGTGGTCCTATCAGAGGAAGAGCGGGATTATATTAAAAAGATGATACTGAGAATGATGGAACTCGGAATGTTCGCGGTCTATGGTGATGAGGACAACACAGAAGAAACAGTTCTTTTTGATCCCGGCGAAAGAAAAGAGATCTGCAGGGCAGTTTGCTGTAGCTTTGTCTTTGCCCTCACAAAAGAAGAGGTGAAAAAGGGTATAATTAAATGGGATCCGAAAAGACCCTATTTCATTGCAAGAGATGAAGACGGTTATTGCCCCCACCTGGACAGGAAAACCCTAAAATGTATGATCTGGGAAGATCGACCAAAGCGATGTCAAAAATATGACTGCCGAAAGGATCCAAACGTCTGGATCAACTGGGAGAAAAAAATTATCAATAAAGAGATTTTCAAACACTTACCCGGCAATTCATAAGTCCTGAATTTTCCCCAGCGAACTCGATTGACAATTCGGAAAAAGTGAAGCGAAGATAAAATAAATGGAAGAAAAGATATTAATCCTTTTTCATAAGGTCAGAGAAAGCTTCGACGATATCAAAGAAAAGGTCTCGCTGATCAAACCTTACTTTGAACTCCTTGTCTTTTCGACAGGCTGGGCGATGAAGATTGAAGAATTCGGAAAGATTCTGGGTTTCAAACCGGAATTTATCTTTAAGAGTAGTGAAGAAGTTTATGCAATCTCTGTTCTTTACCGGATAGACGATGATATAACAACGGGGATCATCGCCCATGAATTCGCCGAAATAGTTGCGAGAGAAAAGAATATCCTGGAACATGAACTAGTTGACAGGATATGTGTTGAGAGGGGTTTCGGAGAACAGCTGCTGCTCGCACTTCAGAATGATATCCTGCCGGGCATGGTTGAAAGGGATTTTATTGACAGGGCGGATCTGGATAGTCGAATAGAGAATCTGAAAGGCCTGATCTTAAATCTTCATTTACGCTCCAGTCATAAAACCTAAATTCTGGTCATTCCTTTTTGCAGTCATCAAACAGATCAGGCAAGCCCAATCCCCTGAGATGTTCCTTCAAAAGGAAACATACTTCAATAGGTTTATCCACAAT
>JBFMEC010000083.1:0-10218 GCA_040753575.1 Nitrospirota bacterium
TCGTCCAGTCGTCCCGGTGCGGAATCTTTCACATTGACTCTCAAGGAGACTGCATCTACGTGAATAATCGTTGGAGCGATATCACCGGCATCACCTGGAAAGATGCTCTCGGCAAAGGCTGGCTTACGACTGTTCATCCCGATGATCGTAGATACATCTTTGAAGAATGGTGCAGAGGTATGAAAGAGAATCGATCAAATAAGTTAAAGTATCGAATTCATCGACCCGATTGTGCCGAAACGTGGGTGTATAGCCAGGCAATGCCAGAGATTGACGAGACTGGAAAAATAACCAGTTACGTCGGAACTATTACTGACATAACAGATTTTGAAAGATTTATTGAAGAGAAACGATTAATAGAAAGACAGGCAAATGAAATTCTTCGTGAGAAAGAGGAACGATACCGAAACCTTTTTGAGGACTCTAAAGATGCAATTTATATCAGCACAAGAGAAGGTAAATTCATCGATGTCAATCAAGCTATGCTCGATCTTCTCGGCTATACAAAAGAGGAGATGATAAGACTGGATGTAGAAAGGCTATATGCTAATCCTGCCGATAGGTTAAAGTTTCAACAGGGCATAGAGAAGCTGGGATCCCTTAAAGACTATGAACTGAAGTTGCTTAAAAAAGATGGCACAGAGATGGATTGCTTACTCACAGCAACTCTCTGTCGCTTAAATGATGGAGCAATTCTGGGTTACCAGGGCATTATCCGTGATATCAGCAGAAATAAAGAAAATGAGAAAAAGATCAGTGATTACCAGGCACAGCTTAGATCACTTGCCTCTCAGCTGTCTTATGCCGAAGAGAGAGAAAGACGCCGCATAGCAACAGATCTGCATGACCATATTAGCCAGAATCTGGCTCTTGCCAAACTCAAGTTGGAAGCCTTACAGGAATTGATATCCGGTGACTTTACTGAATATGTGGATGTCATCCATGAACTCCTGGAGAAGGCAATTCAATATGCCCGATCTTTAACCTTCGAATTAAGTCCCCCCGTCCTTTATGAGTTGGGATTTGAGGCTGCAGTGGGCTGGCTTTCCGAGCAGTTTCAAAGGCAGCATGGAATTCTGGTTGACTTTTATGATGATAGGCAACCCAAACCAATGAATGAAGAAATCCGTATCTTCCTCTTCAAGACAGTACGGGAATTGCTGACAAATGTTATCAAACACGCACATGCAAGTAAGACAGGTATATCAATAAAAAGAGAGGGAGATAATGTGCAGATTATGGTTGAAGATGACGGCATCGGATTTGACACCCCCGAGAAAAAATCGACAAAAATTAACACCTTTGGCCTCTTCAATATCCGTGAACAGTTGCAACATTTAGGAGGACACTTCAATGTCAAATCCGAGAGCGGTCATGGGACAAGAATAACCTTGATTGTGCCCATAAAGGATAGGGGATAGAAAGCAACATGACCATAAAGGTTATGCTTGCTGATGACCACAAGATTGTGCGAGAAGGACTCCGGAAGTTGCTCGAAAAATATCCCGACATACAGGTAATTGCAGAAGCTGAAGACGGAAGAAAAGCTATGCAGTTCTGCAAGGAATTATTGCCTGACGTGCTTATCATGGATATCGCAATGCCTGGCTTAAACGGCATAGAAGCCACCCGTCAGATAGTTGCCGAGAACCAGGGCATTAAAGTGATAGCCCTATCAATGCATTCTGACAGGCGCTTTGTGATGGAGATGTTGAAGGCTGGAGCACTGGGCTACCTGCTGAAAGATTGTGCCTTTGAGGAGATGGTGCAGGCAATCCGTTCGGTCACAAGGAATCGAACCTATTTAAGTCCTATGTTGACCGATACGGTAATCAAAGATTATGTCCGTCTTTTCTCGAAGAACGAATTCTCAGTTTTTTCTATTCTCACTCCGAGAGAAAGAGAGGTGCTTCAGCTTCTGTCTGAAGGAAAAACAACACGGCAGATCGCCATCGACTTAAAGGTGAGCGTTAAGACTGTTGAGACATACCGTCAGCGAATCATGGATAAGCTGGGTATTTACAGTATAGCGGGCCTAACCAAATATGCTATCCGCGAAGGACTAACTTCCCCCGAAAAATAGACTTCATCAGAAATTTCGAAGCAAGAAATCAGGATTTTCCCGATTGTGTATAAGATCCATTTCTGATAAGTTACGCAATCAGAAGATATTAATTTTAATATTGCTGAAAGGGGATATATCATGAAGATTAAGAGATTCAACAGTGTCTTATCAATAATAATAACTCTTCTGTTTTACAGCCCTGCCGCTTTGTCGATGGAAACTTCACTTGGTGTTCTTGGCGATGTTGTTGGAAGTGGTAACACCGAAATGAAAACATCCTTTGATAGATGGATATCTATTACAGGGAAGTCTTACCCCGTGATCGATGGTTCAACCCTAAGATCAAACGAAGGGAGAATGTCGGTCATAATGAAAGATGGGGCCAGAATGGAAGTCGGGAAAGATTCTTCTGTCACCATAAACGGGTCAAGAGGCAACTATATTATTAATTTAATTAACGGCGGAATTGTCTTTATTATTCCCGATGGAATTAATTTTTCCGTAACCACCCCGACTTCAATAGTTCATGTTCATTCGGAAGCCAGCAGGGCCAGGAAACCAATTCTAACATCTAAGAATGGGCAATCCTGTATCACAAAGGGGGTTGTCATCTATGATGGAAAGGGGACCAAGATTTTTTCCATAAACGGCACATTAATGATTAAAGATACGACTGGAATGGCAGCTCAAACGCTCACAGCCGGAAATACGATCTATCTTTCAGAAACCACCTCATCCGGCGTAACACCTGTTCAACTGGTCGAAGGAGTTAAGGGGGCAAGTTTCTTAACAGAGCTGTTGAAGGGGCTTGGAATTGTTACTGCCTTCCATGGCACCTCTTACCTTGCTGCCGATGTAATGACAAAGGAAGGAGAAAAGAGACCGAGTCCCTCAGGATTTTAATCTTTAATATATAGAATGGATATCATTTCAGATAAAGCACGGTGTTTATCTTCTTAAGATGCAAAATCAAGAAGCTTATCTGTCTCGCATACGCAGCCTTTCTCACTGTCTTTATCACTATCTTTATCACTGCCTGCGGTGGCAATAGAATAGCGGATCACCGAGAAATAGATCCTCCCTTTCTGAAAGATTCTAAAGCAGAAAAACTGAGAGACATTATGCTCAAATCGGCCACGATGCGAAATACAGACCCCAATGCTGACTATATCATAGGACCTGATGATGTCATCGAGATAGATGTTTTTCAGGCAGAGGAACTTAAAAGGACTGTGAGGGTCAGTTCTCTGGGTTATATAGGCCTTCCCCTGATCGATCAGATTAAGGCAAAGGGTTTAACGGTGACACAGCTTGAGAAAGAGATAGCCCGGCAACTCGAAAAATATCTTAACGAGCCCTGTGTGAGCGTATACGTCAAAGAATATAAGGCCCAGAGGATAGGGGTTATCGGAGCTGTCGATAAACCCCAGGTCTATACGATAACGGGCCAGAGATATCTTCTCGATATGCTCTCTATGGCTGGAGGTCTCACCAAGGAAGCAAGTACCATATGTTACGTCCTAAGACCCGTTAATAATCAGGAACAGGGCACTGAGACGCTGGTTATTGACCTTAACGAATTATTTGAAGAAGGAAATTTATCGTTGAATATCCCTGTCTTTAATGGAGATGTCATCAATGTACCCAAGGGGGGTGTGGTCTTTGTTGATGGTGCCGTGAAGAAGCCAGGCGTATTTAAGCTGGAGGGCAGGGCGACGCTGGTGCAGGTTATAGCCATGGCCGAAGGTTTAAGATACGAGGCGAATCAATCGGATATCAAGATCTTCAGAGAGGATGGAGGAGCGATGAGGAAGGTCATTAGTGCTGACTATGATGCAATTAAGGAAGGTAAAGACAGTGATATCCAGATAAGGGAAAACGATATTATCATCATTCCGAAAAGCGGTGTTAAAAATTTCCTTAGTGGATTTATAAATACAATCAGGGGCTTTATAAGTTTCGGCAAAGCCCTTTAATCAAGGAATCATTTTACATGGAGAATAAAGAAAAGGCGGTCTCCAATACAAACCTTCAAAGGGTGAACGAATTACCTCTTTCCTTTCCGAAGTACCAGATTGAAGAGGCAGAAGAAGAGGAAGTACATCTCAGGGACTTTCTCCATGTTCTTCTCAGGAGGAAATGGACAGCTATAACATTTTTTTTAGTTGTGGTCACAACAGTCTTGATCGGTACCTTCATGAAGGTGCCGATATACAGGGCAACTGTGGCAGTAAAGATCGACAAAGAGAACCCCCAGGTTCTTAAATTTCAGGACATTTACGGGATCGAAAGGGTGGAAGAGGATTACTACCAGACCCAGTATAAGATCCTCAAAAGCAGAAACCTTGCAAAAAGGGTTATAAGGTCTGTGAAACTGGATGAGAATGCGGAATTTGTCGATACGAACAAATTATCTCAAAAAGTAGCGACCGGTATAACTGAGACCTCTGTTAAACAGAATTTTGAAGAGGATGTGAACCCTCAAATTGTTGATGGTTTTCTTGGGAGGGTGACCGTTACGCCGGAACAGAAGTCAAGAATTGTCAGGGTCAGCTTCGATAGCCAGAGTCCTGAATTATCTGCAGATGTCGCCAATGGAATAGCGAAATCCTATATACAGTTCAACATTGAAAGCAGGTTTGAGGCTACCCAGCAGGCAAGGGACTGGCTCGAAAAACAACTCCAGGATATGAAAGCAAAGGTAGAAAGATCTGAGGAGGCATTAAACAAATATGCAGCCGACAACAAGATAATATTCCTGACAGAAGGAAGGACGGGTGAGACGAAAGAATCCGAGGGGCAGAATATAATAACCCGAAAGCTGGCAGAGTTGTCGACAGAACTCGTTCAGGCTACATCGGACAGGATCGCCAAGGAGGCCTCATATATAGAGGCTCACCAGAGTGAAGGAGCTTTAATCTCAAGGGTCTTGAATGATCCCCTCATCCAGACTCTGAAAAAAGACCTTGCCTCTAAAGAGGCCGAGTATTCTCAACTCTCCAAGATCTATAAGCCTGATTATCCAAAGATGGTCAGATTGAAAAAGGAGATAAGTCAGATCGAGGCAAGGATAGACGCCGAGACAACGAAGATGTTGTCATCAATAAAGAAAGATTACAGAGCAGCCCAGAAGCGAGAAGCCTCTTTAAAGTCCACTCTCGAGACATATCAGAAAGAGGCCCTGGGCCTTAACGATAAGATGGTGCAATACCAGATACTTAAGAGAGAAGCCGATACAAACAGGGAATTATACAACGGACTTTTACAGAGACTTAAGGAGACGGGTGTTTCTGCAAATCTGACTACGAGCAATATTCAGGTGCTGGACTGGGCTGAGATACCGAGAACACACCATAAACCCAGGAAAACCCTTAATCTCCTTATGGCAATTATTACGGGCCTCTTCGGTGGTATTGGCCTGGCCTTCTTTGTCGAGTATCTGGATAATACCGTTAAAACTCCTGAAGATGTTGAAAAGAGGATATCCCTGCCTTCCCTCGGAGTAGTCCCGAATCTCGGGAAACAGGGTGAAAGAAACATTTCCATGATAACGTTTGAGGATAAAAAATCTCCCCTCTCAGAGGCCTTCAGGTCCATCGGTACGTATATCCAGTTTTCTTCTCCTTTGAAGCCTCCCCAGACGATGCTTGTTACATCTCCAAGGAAGGGTGAAGGTAAAACTAATATAGCCATTAATCTAGGGATAACCCTTGCTCGTACCTATGGGAAGGGCATCATCATAGACTCTGATATGCGTAACCCCCGTTTGCACAAGATATTTAATATGGATAATTCCAAGGGCCTCTCTGCCTACCTCACGGGCCATCTGGAATTTGATGGCCTCATACAGAATACAAAAATTGAAAATTTTGACCTCATCACTGCAGGGATCATACCACCAAACCCTTCGGAACTTCTCAATTCACAGAGGATGAAGGATTTATTTTATCAATTGATACCCTTTTATTCATTCATCATAATCGATTCCCCCCCCATACTTGGCCTGTCCGACAGCCTGATCCTGAGCACAATTGCAGACGGCGTAATATTAGTTGTGAGGGCTGGAAGTACCCCAAGGGAAGCAGTCCTCCAGTCAAGGAAATCTCTTCAGGGTTTAAATGCCAGGATACTCGGTGTCGTCCTCAACGACGCCAGACAATCAGATCTTAAATACGGTAGCTATTCTTATTACTATTCCTATTATTACGAAGACGATGATGGGGGCAAAAAGAAGAAAAAGAAGAAAAACGATAAGGCCTGAGATCCTCTTAAAGCCTCTCCTGGTGATCATTTCAATGCTTATGGTGATATCTCTAATCAGGACTGCTATATCGGAATACTGCATATCAGGCTCATCAGAAATCAAAGAAGAGGATATACTTCTTGCATCCAGAATAACCGATGAGGATGCGAGGTACCATTACCTCCTGGGACTCCTTTATCATGACAGCAGGGATAAAGGAGATACGGGAAAGGCTATAAAGAGTTATCATCTCTCATTAGAAAGAAATCCCACCAATGCCCGCGCATGGCTCGCTATAGCAAGGGCTTACAGAGATAGCGGGATGAAGGAAGAGGCGAAATATGCCATAAGAAAGGCCCTCTCTATGGACAGAAATAGCCCCGGTCTTATATGGGAGGCGGGCGTCCTTTACCTTATCGAAGATAACCCGGTCGAGGCGACCGGGTTATTCAAAAAATACTTATATATGATCCCCGATGAACAGGAAAACGTCTATTCCCTCTATTATATGATGAGAGTCGATCCTACCTATATTCTTGATAACCTGATATTCCGAGATTATATCTTTTATAAGAGGTACCTGAATTTTTTGATGACCCATAATCTTCTCAATGAATCCTTCGAGGTATGGAAAAGGATAAGGTACTTTAATCCTGAGAGGTCTGAATACCTTAACTATTGCGACTTCCTCATAAAAACAGGAGAGATAAAAGGAGCCCTTGCATTATGGGATGAGTTTATAAATAAATTTGGCGTTCTTGGAAACAATAAATCTTCTCCTGAAGCTATCTGGAATGGAGATTTTGAACTCGCCATCGAAAATGGAGGATTTGACTGGAAGATTGGAAAGGCTGACGGTCTAAGGATATTCATGGATAGAATTGTTAAAAGGACAGGCTATAAATCCCTCAGCGCAGACTTTGATGGCAGACACAATCCCGGCGTCTATTTAGCCTGGCAGGTTGTTGCAGTGGAGCCGGGGAAGAGTTATAAGGTCAAAGGCTTCATAAAAACGGAGAATATAACGACGAAAAATGGAATCTTCCTTGAGGTGGCAGGCTTCAAATGTGATACCTTTGTAAAGAGGGCAGAGTCCGTCACGGGTACAAACCTCTGGAAGAAGATAGAATTGGAATTTACCGTCCCTGAAAGTTGCAGGGCTGCAAAAATTGGCATAGGGAGGGAAAGATCAGAAAAATTTGACAATAAGATAGCAGGGGATGTATGGATAGATTCGATATCAATGACACCGATAAACAAATAGTTTATGACAAGGCATTAAAATTCATCGGCGAGGTTAGAGCTGGAATATCCTGGGAGCGCTTCCGCATATACGCGCTCTACTATTTTGATGCCTTCATAGATATGCTGAATGACACCGAGGATGTGAGAAAGTATCTCTCCTTAAAGAATATAGAGAAGAAATATGTTTTCCGTCATGTCAGGGACATCCTTTACAGGCTGCACTTCAACAGAGAAGACGACTATTACCTGACCCTCGGCCTTCCTTGCAATGCAACGGATTCGCGGATCCGCAAAAGATGGAAGGATTTAATGCTTCTCTATCATCCTGACAGGCTTAGAGATGATAGCACCTATTCTACAGAATGTGCCAAGAAAATAAACGAGGCTTACGGTGTACTGAAAGACAGGGCAAAGAGGATGGAGTACGACAGAAAGACCATAAAGGCCGTCGTTATCAGTCAAAAAAGTGTTCAAAAGAAACCTCGTAAAGCGACAAAGACGAAAAGGTTTATCCTTGTTTCACCTCTGATGAGAAGATCGATGGGAAGGCTGGTCACCCTTTCATGCATAATAATTCCCTTTCTAATTTTACTGATAATCTTCTTAGAAAATAGATCCTCAAAACTTAAGATTCAGCAACTCACCGTTTCAAATAAAACATATGCCCCGGCTAAGGCGGTGACAGGTCATACAACTAACAAAGAAGAGGATCTACAAAAGGTGAATCCCTTTAAGGGAGTGGAGGAACAAAAGGCTGAAGGGCATCTCAGGAAGAACCATGTCCCTGAAAACAATGGACTGCTAAAAAGAGCCCAAAGAAAAAATCAAAGGTATGCCCGAACATTTGAATCTTATGATGATTCTGTTCCGAATATAGCCGAAGAGGAAGGCAGCCCTGATAATTCAGGAAGTCCTTCCTCAAGGGGAAAAGAAGATGCTGCCAGGAATAATGAGCAGACAGAAGTTCATGAGAAAGCTTCAACATATTTAGTTTCAAATATACCTCTGAAAAATTCTGATGAAAAAGAACAGCCAGGGCTGAAATCACATCAGTATGCTCTCTCGGAAAATCTAGAGAAAGAGGTGAATCTCTTTATAGGTCAATACATTCGTGCCTATGAGGAAGGGGATATCGATAAATTCATGCAGCTTTATTCAAAATCAGCCCTTGAAAACAGCAGGCTGCGTTATAACGATATCAGTCGAGCCTATAAGAAAAATTTCGAAGGAAACAGATATAAGTACTTCATCACGAACGTGCAGTTTCGAAAGAAAGGAGAAAACATCGTCGTAACCGGCCAGTACATCATTACGAAATTGAAAGATGACACAGGGAGTTTCGTTAAGGGAGAAATAATATGGACTCTCTCAAGAGAGGAGGGGAAACTGAAGATAGTGAAGGTTGAATATGCTTGAAGGTGGTCTAATATTAATAGTAACAATATCAACATTATTATTCGGAACTGTGGAGTCGTGGTCCATAGTCGTCGTCAGCTTTCTCGCAGCCCTTACCTTTGTGTTTTTTGTAATGAGGTTAAAGTCCTTCCATTTTGAATCTTCCACCTTGAAAGGCGTCATGATAGCCACTGTGTTGCTCTTTTCCTACCCCCTCTTTCAGCTCATTCCTCTTCCTCCTTCGATAATCGGCAAAGCCCATCCTGCTATGAAGGAGATTCTTTCGATCTCACCGAATACAACCCCGATGCTTCACAGTATATCTATTTACCCTTTTGCAACGGAGATGGAATTATCCCGCCTCCTGGCATTTCTGATGGTATTTTTCACCGCAGCCTTCGGAATAAATGAAGAAGGCCGTCTATACAGAATCATCAGGGCCTTGTCAATCTTCGGGTTCATCCTGGCGCTATTTGCCATAATACAGCATGCAACATGGAATGGAAAGATCTACTGGTTCCGGGAACCTACACAGGGCGGTACCCCCTTTGGTCCCTTTGTGAACAGAAATCATTTTGCCGGATTTATCAATATGATCATTCCTTTATCCCTTGGCATCGGGTTGATGTCAAGGTCTCTGGAAAAAAAAATAATCTATGCCTTCTTCTCGATAACCATGGCCATCGCCCTCCTTTTCAGTCTCTCAAGGGGTGGAATAGTCTCCTTCTTTGCAGGCATCATGGTCTTTGTCTTCGTAATTTTCGGCAGAACCTATTCAATGAAGAAAATACTTCCTGTATTTCTGTTTATTTTGGTATTGCTTACTTATCTCCTTTATCTTGGAATCTCTCCCATCATAGAGAGATTCTCACAGACGGGTCTTACGGACGACCAGAGATTCCTAGCTTGGCAGAGCACACTATGGGCTTTAAGGGATTTCGCAGTCCTTGGCTCGGGTCTTGGAACATTCCAGCACATTTTTAAGATCTATAAACCTGAAGGACTTTATCTCTATTGGGATCATACCCATAACGACTACCTTGAATTGCTTCTTGAAATTGGTATTATCGGTGCCATTGTCGTTGTAATCTTTTTCTTCTTTGTACTCAAGGCAATTCTGGAAAACTACGGAAGAGGCAGGGAGATTTATCTTAAGGCTGCTTTTCTTTCATCCATAACCACCTTGGCAGTTCACAGTGTTGTTGACTTCAATATCCATATACCTTCCAATGCCATATTGTTCTTTCTGGTACTCGGCATGGCCTTATCC